>DASVNH010000041.1:0-70061 GCA_036383955.1 Planctomycetota bacterium
TCAGGAACTCCCGCGAATTGTGGAGCTCCGCCAGGAGGTCGACGAACGACCCCCATGGCAGTTTGAACCGGGTCTCGAAGACGTATTCCCGGAAATCGCCCGTCTGCTGGGGCAGGCTGGTCGAGGAGATGTCCGCCTTCACGCCCACCCGGTCGAACATCGACTCCAGGCGGCCGACCAGGTGGTTGCCCACGTTGGCGGGCCGCGCGGCCATCAGCCCGCGGATCTTCTTCCAATCTTCCTGAACCGCCGCCTCCCGCGAAACGACGGCCGTCGCCCGCGCGAGATCCGCGTCGGCGTCCCGGATCTCCTTGTTCACCTTGTCCCAGGGATCCGACCAGAGGCCGGCGTAGGCCTTCTCGCCGAGGAAGACGAGCAGGACCGCGCCCGCCGCGACGGCCAGGATCCGCGTCCGTCTGTCGTTCATTTCTTCACCTCGTAGCCGGCCAGCGTGCCCACGATGGTGAAGTCGCGGCGGTACTCGCCCTTGTCGGTGTTCTGCTTGACGTCCGGCGCCCGGATCGCCGCGAACTGCCCGCTCTTCTCCAGGGCGGTCACCATCGCGGTCACGTGGCGGTCGTCGCGCGCCTTCCCCTGGATCCGGATCGCGCCCTTGTCGTCGAACGTCGCGCCCGTGATCCAGAGGTTCTGGGCGTCGACCGACTTCCGGATCGCCTGCAGCGTGCCGAGCCAGACGTTCCGGTCGCGATACCACTGGTGCGCGCGCGCCGCCTCGCGGCTGGTCTTCAGGACGTCGGCCGCCCGCGGATCCAGCTCGCGCAGGACGCGCCGCTTCTCCTCGAGCGCGGAGCGCCGGTTGCCCAGGGCGATCTGCGACGCCGCGAGCAGGAGCAGCAGGCCCAGCGCCGCGCCCGCGCCGATCCGGTGCCTCCGGGTGGGCGTGAAGCGGCGCTTCAAGGACGGGGGATTCAGGAGGTCGGGGATCGCCTCGCCGCGCAGCAGGCCCAGGCAGACGCCGGCGGCGGTGGCGGTCTCGAGATCGCCGGGGCCGGAGACGGCGACCTCCTTCTTCAGCTTGGCGCCGACGGCGGCGGCGAGCGCCAGGGCCGCCGGGCCATCGCCCGCGAGCATGAAGCGTTCGACGTCGCGCCCGGGGGCCTTGGCCGTCCAGGCGCGGAGGGTGCGTTCGATCTCCTCCGCGAGCGCGTCGGCGACGGCGCCGTCGGGGAGCGAGGCGGTGCGCGACATCTCCAGGCGGCCGCCTTCGGTGAGGAGGATCTCGGTTTCGCCGGCGCTGACTTCCACCAGGGCGGCGGCGGCGCCCGGATCGCGATGGAGGGCGAGCAGGCCGTAGGAGCTGACGACGGCGCCCGAGACCTTCCAGCCCGCGCCTTCCAGGGCGGCCACCGCCTCGTCGAGCGGCTCGCGGTTGGCGGCGGCGACCTGGACGCGGACCTTGCCGTTCGCGCGGCCCGACTCGACGAACGAGTAGCGGATCTCGGCCAGGGGCAGCGGGACTTCGCGCTCCACCTGGAAGCGGACCATGGAGGCGAGCTCCTCGGGCGTGCCCGCCGGCAGCTCGAGGTCCCGCACGACCGCCTGGCCGCGCGGCACCACGAGGACGGCCTTCAGCCCGGTCACGCCCATCTTCTCGAGCGCCGCCTTCAGCGACGCGGCGTCGACCGTCGCGAGCTCGGAGCTCGCCTGATGCGTGATCTCCGCGCCCTTGCCGTTCATCTTGCCTGTCACGGCGCTCAGGCGTCCCGGACCTATCTCAATGACCGTCAGCATCAGTTTTGCGGGTTCGGCCCGTCCTCGGGATCATACGGCATGCCCCAGCGGGTGGCGTCCTTCCAGTACACGATCCGCGGCCGCGGCGCCGCCATCAGGTCGAAGACCGCGACCATCCGCTTGAACGCGCGCGGCCGCTCCGTCGGCTCCCCGGCCTGCCGCGACGCGTAGGGCGCGCCCAGCCGTCCCACGGCGTGAAGCCGGAACTGGTACGAACGGAACGTGACGAGGTGAGCGAAGGGCAGGAATTCGGCCGGCTCGAAGAGGTCGAGCAGCCAGCCCATCGTCGACAGGTCGGTGCCTTCGACGTCCCGGTACGCGATGATCTCCAGCGCCAGCGCCTCCGTCATCCCCGGCAGCGCCATCAGGACCTGCTGGGGCGCGGTGTTGAGGTTCACGAGGCCGGGCACCGTCTCGCCGTCGAGGGTCGTCAGGCGGTCCACCACGTCCCGGAAGCGGTCGGGGGTCAGCACCCGCGGGCGTCCCGCCGCGGGATCGCCGAGCAGCGCCGCCACGCTCAGATAGGGGCCGCTCGACAGCAGGCCGGCCAGGACGCCCTGCGCCTCGCCGTTGCTCAGCCCCGCCGCCGTGAGCTGCTGGATCTGCGAGGCGTTGATGTTCACCCGCGGCTCGCCGTCGGCCGTCGTGTTCCGGTCTCGGCTCCAGACCGTCGTGAGCGGCCACAGCCCGGGATCGAGCTTGCCGTCCTTGTTGTCCGGGGGATAGGAGTCGTCGCCGTCGTTCTCGTTGTCGTCCAGCCGTCCGTTCTGGTTCGCGTCCTCGCCGTAGAGGATCTCGGGCGTCACCCCGCGCACGAGGAGCAGCTCCTCGACCGACTCGAAGGGCTGGTTCTTGCAGCGGTACGGGGGGTCGAGGGCCAGGTACCAGGAATCCTCCGCGCCCGCCGGGCCCGGGTTCGCGTCCGCGTCCCGCCAGTCGAGGATGGAGTCGGCGATCTCCTCCGTCATCCGCGGGAGGCGCAGCAGCACGTCCTTCGGCGCGACGTTCACGTTGATCTTCGACGTCTCGTCGTCCAGGCCCCACAGGACGCGGCGCGCGTCGCCGTAGGTGGGGTGCGAGAGCGTGAAGGCGCCGTCGCCCAGCGCCACCTCGAAGTAGCGCAGGTCGTCGTGCGACCATTCCGGATCCGTCAGCGCGTGCCAGGTCTTCGTGTTGTTCTGGACCGCCGCGCAGCCGTAGTCGATCGCGCTCCACGCCAGCTGCTCGGCCTTCTTCTCGTCGCCGAAGCCGCCGGCCAGCGCGTACTCGACCCGCATCCGCGCGAGGAACGCGTACATGAGCGCCGTCAGGATCGCCACGATCCAGAGCACCACGATCAGGGCCACCCCGCCTTCGCGCGTGGAACGCGAGGCGCTTCGGCGGGCTAGTCCGCGGTCGCGCCTCATGGCGGAGTCGCCTCCGGCGTCTCCGCCGCCACCGGCAGGTAGAAGCGCGCCGTGTGGGCCTCGATCTCCTCGCCCCGCCGGACGCGCACCGTCGCCTCCACCGCCCGCGGCATCGTCCGCGACTGCTGGGAGTTCCAGGCGTCCCGCCACTGGCCGTCGTAGTAGCGCAGGTTGAGGCCCACGACGTCCGTCGAGACGGCCTCGACGTCCTCCTCGCGGCGCGTGCGCGACTCGGGGGGCAGCATCGTGCCGAGGCGCTCGCGCACGAGCCCGTGGGCGGGCTTGAGCTCGTCCTTCTCGATCCAGTAGGAGATCTTCGACAGGTCGGAGCGCCGCGCCTTCGTGGCGTCCTTGTACCCGTCCATCGAGGCCTCGGCCGAAGGCGACGCGACCGACACGAAATCGAGGACGTCCAGAGGCTCCTTCTCGGACCCGCCGTCCGTGCCGATGAATCCGGTGTCGTAGGCGGTGCCCGACATCACCGCGCCGCGCAGATCCGTCTCGATCGCGCGCAGGGCGGCCCGGGCCGTCTGCAGCAGCTCCGCGCGGGCCTCGGCGCGCGCGGCGAGGCGGCGGGAGCCGTCGAAGAGCGCGTACGCGCCCGCCACGACCGCGGTGAAGATCGCGGCCGCCACGATCATCTCCAGGAGCGTAAATCCGGCTCTCCTCACGGCGACGTCGCCGTCCTTTCCCGCAGGAGGCGCGTGAGGACGAAGGCGCGTTCCTGTTCGCGCTCCCTCCAGTTGACGGTCACGGTGAGGCGCCGGAGGCCGGGCTCGTCGGCGGCGGACGTGGTGCTCCACGTGTACGCGGGCTCGTCGTCGAACGATCCGGACGTCGACTGATCCGGCGCGAGGACGCCGGATTCGAGGTCGGTGAGGACGCGCTGGGCGAGGACGGCGGCGGTCGTCGCGGCGCGCGCGGCGGACGACGCCTGGCCGCCGGTGGTGAAGCCCTGGGCGAGGATCGAGAAGGCGGCCACCGCGACCACCATGGCCACGAGGACTTCCACCAGCGTAAAGCCCGACCTCCTCCGCCCCCTCGCGGTTCCGGGTCCGGGTCCGGTTACGGTCGTCATGGCGCGGCGGGCTCCGTCATCTCGATCTTCGCGGCGCCGGTGGCGGCGGAGATCTTGATCGTCCGGACGTCGCCGCCTTCGTTGGCGAGGACGATGGAGGCTTCCTTGGCGGTGCCGTCGGGGCGGAACTCGAGGAAGCGCCGGGCCTCCGCGTCGGTGCCGAAGCCGTCGGTGGACCGCAGGGTGACGCCGCCCGGCAGCTCCTCGTCGATCCAGGCGCCGCCGAGCTTGGCGAACTTCCCGGGCTCCTTGACGGGGCGGGGCTCGTAGGCGATCCAGTAGGTCTTCGCCGCGGTGTCGATCACGAGGCGGTACCGCGCGCCGGTGAGGACGGCGTCGGCCCGGGCCTTGCCGGCCGTCGCCAGCAGCGTGTCCGCGGCGCTCCGGATCTGCAGGGACGGGAAGAAGTCGGAGAAGCGCGGCGCCACGACGGCGGCCATCGTGAAGATGACCATCATCACGAGCACGAGCTCGATCAGGGTGGAGCCTCGCCGCGTCGGCATCTATTTCTCCACGTCGTCCTGGGTGCCCGGCTGCGCGTCCGGGCCGGCCGAGAAGAGGTCGAAGCCCGTCGTGTTCTTCACGCCCGGGCGCAGGTAGACGTACGGATTGCCCCAGGGGTCCAGGGGGACCTCGGTCTGGTTCTGGAGATAGGGGCCCTTCCAGGTCTTGGGCTCGGGCGCGCCGCCCGGCTTCTGCAGCAGCGCGGCGAGGCCCTGGTCGGTCGTCGGATACATCTGGTTGTCGACCTCGTACATCGTCAGGGCGGTCGACAGGCTCTTGATGTCGCCCGACGCGGCCGCCTTCTTGGCGTCCTCGCCGCGGCCGGCCAGCTTCGGCACGACGATGGCCGCCAGGATGCCGATGATGACGACGACCAGCAGCAGCTCGATCAGGGTGAAGCCTTCGGACTTCTTGCGCCGCTTGACCATGGAATCTCTCCTCACTTGATCATGCTCGACAGGCTGAAGACGGGCAGGAGCATCGCGATCACGACGAAGCCCACGAGGGCCGCCATGAAGACCAGGAGCGCCGGCTCGAACAGCGAGATGAACACCCGCACCGCGCGCTCCACCTGGGTATCGTAGGATTCCGCGACGTCCACCAGCACCTCGTCCAGGTTGCCGCCCTCCTCGCCGACCGCGATCATCTGGACGACCATCGGCGGGAAGGCGCGCGAGGTCCGCAGGACCTCGGCGAGCGACTTGCCCTGCTTCACGCCGGCGGCGGCCTCGACGACGTCCTCCTCCAGCACCGCGTTGCCCATCGCCTCCTTGGCGATCGCGAGCGCGCCGAGGATGGACACGCCGCTCTTGAGCAGCGTCCCGAGCGTGCGGGTGAAGCGCGAGATCGCGTTCTTGCGGACGATGTCGCCGAAGACGGGGATCCGCAGGCGGAGGCGGTCGAGGATCCGCCGCCCCGCGCCGGTCGCGGCGAGCTGGTTGACCGCGGCGAGGCCGCCGGCGACGCCCAGGAAGATCAGGAACCACCAGTGCCGCACGAACGACGACGCGGCCATGACGATCTGGGTGGGCACGGGCAGGCTGTCGCCCATCCGCGCGAAGATCTCGCTGAAGCGGGGGATGAAGAAGACCATGAGGAACGCGATCGCGCCGGTGCCGATCACGATGAGCAGCGTCGGATAGGCCAGCGCCGACTTCACCCGGCTCCGGAGCTCCTGGTCGCGCTCGATGAAGATCGAAAGGCGGCGGAGGACGTCCTCCAGGAACCCGCCCGTCTCGCCCGCGCGGACCATGCTGGTGAACAGGCTCGAGAAGGCCTTCGGGTGCTTGCCGAGGGACTCGTGCAGGGAGCCGCCCGAGGAGACGTCCTTGCCGACGGACTCGATGATCTCCGACAGCGCGCCGCTGCTCGTCTGCTCCCGCAGGGTGGCGAGCGCGCGGTTCAGGGGGACGCCCGCTTTGAGGAGGTCGCCCAGCTGCCGCGTGAAGAGGGCGACGTCGGCGATCTTCACGCGCCCGCCGCCGCGGCGCGGGGCGGGGGCGGCTTGCGCGGGCCGCTCGTCCTGCGCCGCGATCTCCAGCGGAAAGACGCCCATGCGGCCCAGCGAGTCCAGCGCGGAACGCTCGCTCTCGGCCTGGAGCGTCCCGCTCACGACCGCGCCGTCGTTCGTCTTCGCTTTGTAGTCGTACTGGGGCATAAGTCTAGAGCCAAGTTCCAAGTGCCAAGTGCCGAGTGAATCCCCCCTCCCCCCGGGGGGTGGGGGGGACGATCTTGGCGCTTGGCTCTTGGTACTCGGCGCTCGTCATCAGTACTTGTCCGTCTTGGTGATGCGCAGGACCTCCTCCGCCGTGGTGACGCCCGCGCGCACGCGGTCCCAGCCGTCGTCGCGCAGGGTCTTCATGCCGTGCTCGATGGCGTACTTCTTCAGGCGGTTGGCGCCTTCGCGCTTGAGGATCATCTCGCGGAGGGCGTCGTCGACCTCCAGCAGCTCGAAGACGCCCTGGCGCCCCTTGTAGCCGGTGCCGCGGCAGTCCTCGCAGCCCTTGCCGCGCCAGACGCTCTTGATGTCGGGAGGCAGCAGGGAGGCGGCTTCCAGGTCGGACGCCTTCGACTCGTATTTGCAGCGCTTGCAGATCCGGCGCACCAGGCGCTGGGCCATCAGGCCTTCGATCGTGCTCGCCACGAGGAAGGGCTCGAGGCCCATGTCGACGAGGCGCGTGATGGCCGTCGGCGCGTCGTTCGTGTGCAGCGTGGAGAACACCAGGTGGCCCGTGAGGGCCGACTGCACGGCGATCTCGGCGGTCTCCAGGTCGCGGATTTCGCCGATCATGATGATGTCGGGGTCGTGGCGGAGGATGGCGCGGAGGGCGCCGCCGAAGGTCAGGCCGGTCTTCGGGTTCACGTGGATCTGCTTGATGCCGCTCAACTGGTACTCGACCGGATCCTCGACCGTGATGATCTTGTCCTCGACCTTGTTGATCTTCTGCAGCGCCGCGTAGAGCGTGGTCGTCTTGCCCGAGCCGGTGGGGCCGGTGACGAGGAGGATGCCGTGCGGCTCCTCGATCAGGCGCTTGAAGCGGCCCAGGACGTCGGGCGGCATGCCCAGCTCCTCGAGCGAGACGGCCATGTTCGCGCGGTCGAGCAGGCGGAGGCAGACGCCCTCGCCCCAGACGTTCGGGATGACCGAGACGCGGACGTCGATCTCCTTGCCCACGGCCTTCAGCTTGATGCGGCCGTCCTGGGGCAGGCGCTTCTCGGCGATGTTCAGGCCGGACATGATCTTCAGGCGCGAGACGATCGCCGCCTGGAAGCGCTTGATCTCGCCGGGGATCGGGATCCGGTGAAGGACGCCGTCGATCCGGTAGCGGATCCGCAGCTCCTCCTCCATCGGCTCGACGTGGATGTCGCTCGCGCGGTCGCGGACGGCCTCCGAGAAGATCTGGTTCACGAACTTCACCAGGGCGGCGTCCTCGGCCAGGGCCGACTCGTCCGCTTCCTGGGCCGCGTCCTTCACGACCTGGACGTCGTCCTTCGCCTGGTCCACCATGCGGTGGACCTCGTCGGCGGCCACGCCGAAATGCTTCTTCAGCAGGCGGTCGATTTCCGACGCCTTCGCGAGGACCGGCTGGACGCGGAGCTTCAGCACCAGACGGAGGTCGTCGAGCGCCTCCAGGTCCAGCGGATCGGAGACGGCCACCTTCAAGGTGCCGTTCTGGCGCTCCAGGGGGAGCACCTTGCGCTGGAAGACGGTCTTCACGCCCCCCGGAGGGACCAGGGACGGGTCGATCTCGACCGTCGTCAGGTCGACGTAGGGGACCCGGGTCTGCTCGGACAGGGCTTTCAGGACGTCGTCTTCCCGGACGTGCCCCAGGCGGATCAGGGCCTGGCCGATCCGCTCCTTGCCTTCCTTGAGGCGGAGGGCGTCGTCCACCTGGGCGGCGCTGACCGCCCCGTTCCGGACCAGGATCTCACCCAGCAGCATCTTCTTTTATAGATACGGGGAGAGGGACGGCCCCCAGGGATCCCTTTGCCCGCCGACCATTAGAGCGGGCCCCCCGCGCTTTCTTCCCTAAAGACAGACATTCGCCATGGGAGGTTCGGCCCCGCGACTCCCGGTTCCGCTGATTCGACGTTCGGGGAAACCCCGGACGTCCGCTTCTTCCCCGGGCGACGCCCTCCGCCCCGCGATCGCGCGCCTCCTCGCCGGCCCGCAATAACCTTCTCCCCCTGCCGGGATCGGCTCTGGAGTAAGGGGAAAGGAGACCCTCATGCGCGCGTGCCTGCTCATGCTGGCGTCCGGTCTGCTCGCGGCCCCCCAGGCCGCGCAGGATCCTGTCGACCGCCTGATCGAAGACCTGGGGGCGTCCGACGAGAAGACCCGCGAGAGGGCGGGCCAGGAATTGAAGCTGCGCGGCGAGGACGCCATCCCGCGCCTCAAGAAAGCGGCCATGAACTCGGACGCGGAGTGCGCCCTGCGCGCGCGCGCGCTCCTCCTGGACGCCCGGCCCGAGACCGCCCGGACGCCCGCGCCGCGCGTGCGCCTCTCCTACCAGGAGTGGGAGAAGGGCGTCGAGTTCCAGCTCACCCCGGACGGCGGCGTCGCCGTCACGCTCCCGCAGATCAACGAGGAAACGGGGAAGCGGGAGTTCCGCACCTACCGCGCCGCGTCGCTGGACGAGTTCAAGTCGAAGAACCCGGAGCTCTCCAAGAAGCTGCGGATCGACCGCTTCCTCCGCCCCCCGGAGATCAGCCCCGAGTCGCGCCGCCGGTCCAACGAGACCTGGACCTGGCTCGGGATCGAGGATCCCGGCGAGACGAGCACCGGAAACGCCGAGCATGACGAGTTCCTGAAGGCGCTCGACACCTGGTACACCCACCACCGCCGGCTCTTCGTCCAGACCCTGCGCGACGAGAGTCGCGCCGAAGAGGAGCGGCTGAAGAACGGCGACGACACCCCCCGCCTCGGCGTCCTCGTGGGAGCCGTCGGCCCCGCCCTCCAGGTCCACCTGAGCCTCCCGGAGGACCAGGGCATCCTCGTCGTGGCCGTCCTGGAGAACAGCCTCGCCGACCAGGCGCGCTTGAAGCGCTTCGACATCCTCCTGTCCTTCGACGGCACCCCGCTGCCGTCCGAGGAGGACCTCCGGACGGTCGTCGAGAACGCGTTCAAGAAGGCCGAATTCCCGATCGAGCTCATCCGCGACGGCAAGCGCCAGACGCTGACCGTCCAGCCCAAGCGCTGAACCTGAAAGCGTCCGGAGCCCCCGCGGGATCCGGACGCTTTTCCTTTTATCGGCGCGTCACGAAGGGCCGGGCGTCGATCAGGCGGGGCAGCGCCTCGGCGTCGAGGGCGGGGGTTTCCGGGCCGTGGGGGACGACGTACGTGCCCGCGTTGCCGTGGGGCATGCAGCGCAGGGCGAAGACGACGACCTGCTCGTCCGGCGTGGAATCGCCCTCGAAGCGGTACGCCCGCTCGACGCGGACGTCCTCCGGCGGATGGCAGCAGCCGGCCAGGGCCGCCGCGCGCATCCCGCAAAGCTCCGCCCGGAAGGTGTCCGGGTAGCCCTCCGCGGTGAGCTGGTCGACCGCCTCCGCGACGCCGCTCGGGGTCTTCAAGGCGACTTCCCGCCCCGGAGGGTGTAGGTCATGACGGCGGTGACGTGTTCCCGGCCCGCCTCGTCGTGGCCGTAGAACGTGAGCGTCCGGCGGCCGGGGCCGTCGAACGCGTGGACCATCCGTTCCTTCACGAGCGCGCCGGTCTTCGGATGGGGGACGTCGATCCACATCGTGAGCGTCCGGCCGGACGGATCGGCCTCGCCTTCCAGGGCGCTCATCCCCGGGGAGGCGCTGCCGACCCAGACGCCGGCGTACATCTTCTTCTTCGGATCGTAGCCGATCAGGCCGTGCCCTTCGTAGGGCTTGTCCTCGTAGCGGCCCCGGAGGTCGAGCGCCAGCCAGTAGCCTCCGGACAGGAGGCGGCCGGTTTCGACGCCCGCGGGCTCGAACGCGGCGCCGCGCGCGAGCTTCGCCTCCCATTCGCCCACGAAGCTCCGGAGCAGCGCGTGCTCTTTCGACGGCGCGGCCTGCGCCAGCACGAAGAACGCGAGCGCCGCCTTCACTTCTTTTTCTTCACCGGAATGCCCGCCCGCCGGGCCTTCGAGAGGCCGATGGCGATCGCCTGCTTGGGGCTCGCGGCGCCGTGCTTGCCCTTGCGGACGTGCCGGATCTCCTCGCGCACGTATTCCCCGGCCGCGGTGGACGGGGACCGGCCCTTGCGGAGCTTGCGGCTCGCCGCGCGCCGGGTTCTGGAGCTCGGCATGTTCGATCTCCTACCTGGACGACAATTGCCCGCGCGTCGGGGCGGCCGGCTCCTCGACGCCGTCTCCGCCGAGCTCCAGATGGATGGAGATCGCCCGGAGCACGTCCTCGCGGGTGATCATCCCGGCCAGGCGGCCGTCGCTCACGACGGGCAGCTGGTTCACTTCCGCCTCCTGCATGAGGTCGAGCGCCTTGAGGAGGGTGTCGGTGGGCGAGACGGCCCGGACGCGCTCGACCGGGACCATCGCGTCGCCCACGGTCGAGACGTGCCACGACTCGCGCGGGACGTCGCGGATCTCCCGCAGCGTGATGAGGCCTTCGAGCAGGCCGGCGCGCGCGACGACGTAGCAGCGCGGGCCCGAGCGGAGGATCCGGCGCTCCACCAGGTGGTCGAGCGGCTCGTCGGGCGACAGCTCCACGCAGTCGGTGCGCATCACCTGGTCGACCCGGAGGGTCTCGAGGACGCGGCGGGCGTCGTAGCTGGCCCGGCTCTGCCGCGAGGCGGTCAGCAGGAACCAGCCGATGAAGGCGAGCCAGAGGCCGCCGAGCATGGCGGCGGGGATGAAGAGGATCTCCAGGAGGCCCAGCGTGATGAGGAGGACCGCGATCACGGTGCCGGAGGTGGCGGCCACGCGCGTGGCCTTGCCCACGTCGCCCGTCATGCCCCAGATGGCGGCCCGGAGGAGGCGCCCGCCGTCCAGCGGGAAGCCGGGAAGGAGGTTGAAGGCGGCGAGCATGAGGTTGATGAAGCCGAGCCAGCCCACCACGTCGCGGCCCACCGAGCCGGCGGGGAAGATGAACTGGAGGAGCAGGAAGAGGGCGCCCAGCACGACGCTGGTGACGGGGCCCACGATCGCGATCGCCGCCTCTTCCGGCGCCTTGCGCGGCTCGCTCTTCAGGCCGGAGACGCCGCCGAACAGAAACAGCGTGATGCCCCGCACTTCCAGGCCGATCCCCTTCGCGATGACGCTGTGCGAGAGCTCGTGCGCGAGGATCGAGGCGAAGAACAGGACGCTGCCGACCAGCGCGGCGACCAGGACCTGCCAGCCGGGGACGTCGGGATGCCCGAACCACAAGCTGGAGTGCAAGGTGAACGTGATCAGCGCGAACACGACGAACCAGCTGGGATCGAGGCGGACGTCGATCCCCAGGAACCGGCCGATCGGGATCCCGTTGATCAGCGAGGTCGACTTCCTGGACTTCGCAACCGAGCGGTCGAGCGTCTGTTCCATGGGGCCTCCATCAGGAGGAGCCCCTCGTGCCGCCCCGAGTTACTCCTTTAGAAGCGGTACTGGACGTTGAGCAGGAACCCGACGTCCGGCGCGCGGCTCGTCAAGCCGATGGGGATGCTCGCGCCCGGCGTCAGCGGGATCTGGGGGAAGCGGTACTCGACGCCCGGGATGAGCGAGATCGCCGAGGGATCGGAGCCTTCGCGCTCGATCTGGAGGCCGCCCATGAGGCTGAGCTCCGGCGCCCACGGGATGAACTCGGCGGTCGCGTTGAAGCGATGGACGGGCCGGCGCTCCGACTGCCACTCCAGCAGGAGCCGCGCGTGGACGGCCACCCAGGAGTCGACCCAGTAGCTGGCCGCCACGAAGGGCGCGAGGGTGGCGTGCTCCTCGCCCAACCCTTCGTCCTCGTCGCCCGTGGGCAGCGTCACCCGGACGCCGGCCGCGAGGTCGACGTCGGAGACGAAGCCGATCGGGTTCGTCCCGCCC
The DNA here is from genome assembly GCA_036383955.1 of Planctomycetota bacterium. GTDB lineage: Bacteria > Planctomycetota > MHYJ01 > MHYJ01 > JACPRB01 > JACQFK01. Next base: position 12,234 of record DASVNH010000041.1, read on the forward strand.
CGCTTGAGCGAAGCCTTGGCTTCGAGGGCGATGTCGCCGATGCCGCTTTCGCTGTCGCCCGGATCGAAGTCCACGCGCACGAACGGCAGCTCGGCCTCGACCGTCAGCCATTCGGTCACGCCGTACGCGAGCTCGGCCACGAAGGCGTCGAAGTCGACGTCCGGCCGGCCGCCGACGCGGCGGAACTCGTCGAACTCGAAGTGGGAGAGCGTCAGGTCTCCTTCCAGGACGTTGAGGGGCAGGACGTAGCCCGTCTTCTGCAGCATGTACTCGAACTCCTCGGGCCGGTGCTTGGGGACCACGGGCTGGGCCTGGGGAAGCAGGGCGCCGAAGGCGAGGGCGAGCGTCGCGAAGGTCATAGCGTCATCTCCATCTTCTAATGGTTCGCCCTATTGTGGGGACCCCTCCCCCCAACCGGGAAGAGGGGGAGCGGTAACGTCGGCCCGGCGTCGCGGCTCGTCCCCGTATGGCCCGAGGATTCTGGACCGGGGCGATCCGCTTCGGCCTCGTGAACATCCCGGTGTCGCTGCGGCCGGCGGCGGCGACCGTCGACCTCGACTTCGATCTCGTCGACGCGCGCGACTTCGCCCCGGTCGGCTACCGCAAGGTCAACAAGACCACCGGCGAGGAGGTCCCCAACGAGCGGCTGATCAAGACCTACAAGCTCGAGGGCGGGGAGGCCGTCGTCATCACCGACGAGGACTTCGCCCGCGCCCGGCCCAAGGACAACCGGGCCCTGAGCATCCGCGCGTTCGTCGACCTGAAGGAGCTCTCGCCCGCCTACTTCGACCGCCCCTATCTCGTCGAGCCGGCCGGCAAGGACGCCCAGGCCTACGTCCTGCTCCGCGACACCCTCGCCCGGACCGGGAAGGCGGCCGTCGCGCAGGGCGTCCTCCGCACCCGCGAACGGCTGGGCGCGATCCTGGCCGAAGGCGACTTCCTCCTCCTCAATCTCCTGCGCTACCAGCACGAGATGGCCGCGCGGAAGCCGCCCGAATCGCTCGCGCGGGCCGACCAGCCCCGCCCCGACGAGGTCAAGATGGCCGAACGCCTGGTGGAGCAGAAGACCGAGCGCTGGAAGCCGGAGCGGTACCACGACGACTACCACGACCAGCTCCTCGCGTACATCGAGGAGAAGGCGAAGGCCGGCGAAGCCCGCCGGATCTACACCCCGGAGGAGGCCGCGGACGTCGCGCCCACCACGCCGCGCCGGAATCTCATGCGCCTCCTCAAGGAGAGCGTCGGCGCGGCCAAGCCGAAGCGGCGCGCGAGGCCGGCATGAAGCGCGGCGACCTCGACCGCTACCGCGCGATGCGCGACTTCGAGGCCAGCCCCGAGCCCCGCGGCGCCGTCCGGACGTCGACGCCCCCCGCGCTCCGCTACGTCATCCAGAAGCACGCGGCCCGCCGGCTCCACTACGATCTCCGCCTCGAGCTCGACGGCGTCCTCAAGAGCTGGGCCGTCCCCAAGGGCCCGAGCTTCGACCCCGGAGAGAAGCGCCTCGCGGTGGAGGTCGAGGACCACCCCCTCGACTACGGCTCCTTCGAGGGCGAGATTCCCCGCGGGCACTACGGCGCGGGCCGGGTGGAGATCTGGGACGACGGCGCGTGGGAGCCTCTCGGGGATCCCCGCCGCGGCCTCGCCAAGGGCCATCTCCGCTTCCGGCTCCGGGGCCGGAAGCTCGACGGCGAATGGAGCCTCGTGCGCATGAAGCCCGACGAGAAGGGCGGCAAAACCAACTGGCTGCTCATCCGCGCCCGCGACGGCGAGCCGCCGCCCGCGCGCGCGGCGCTCCCCGACGTCGTCGCGCCCCAGCTCGCCACCCTCGTCGACGCCGTCCCGCCGGGCGACGGCTGGATCCACGAGATCAAGCTCGACGGCTACCGCGCGCTCGCCCGCCTCGACCGCCGCGTCACGCTCCTCACCCGCTCCGGCCTGGACTGGACCCGCCGCTTCCGGCCGATCGCGGACGCGCTGGGCAAGCTCGACACCCGCGGCACGCTCCTGGACGGGGAGATCGTCGCGCTCGACGAGGAAGGACGCTCCACGTTCGCGGGGCTCCAGAAGGCGCTGTCGGAGGGCCGCCCCGAACGCCTGGTCTACTTCGCGTTCGACCTCCTGTTCCGCGACGGCGTCGACCTGCGCTCCCGCCCGCTCCTCGAGCGCAAGGCGGCCCTCGAGACCCTGCTCGGCGCCGAACGCGAGAGCGGGCCGCTCCGCTACTGCGACCATCTCCGCGGCTCCGGCGGCGCCTTCCTGAAGGAAGCCCGCAAGCTCGGCCTGGAAGGCGTCGTGAGCAAGCGCGTCGACGCCCTCTACCGTTCCGGCCGCTCCCTCGACTGGGTCAAGACCAAATGCTCGCGCGAGCAGGAGCTCGTCATCGGCGGCTACACGGAGCCGAAAGGGGCGCGCACCGGCTTCGGCGCGCTCCTGGTCGGCACGCACCGGGCCCCCGGCGAGTTCGTCTACGCCGGCCGCGTCGGGGCCGGCTTCGGCGAGGCGCGGCTCACGGACCTCCACCGCCGGCTCGCCGAGGCCGAGCGCCCGACCAGCCCGTTCGTCGACGGCCCCACGCGCGCCGAAAGCCGCGGCGTCCACTGGACGGAACCCCGGCGGGTCGCGCGCGTCCGCTTCAGCGGCTGGACCGACGACCACCGCCTCCGTCATCCGGTCTTCGAGGGCCTCCGCGAAGACAAGCCCGCGAAGGAGGTCGTCGAGGAAACCCCGAAGCCCACCTCGCGGCCGGCCGGCGTGCGGATCACGCATCCCGACCGCGTCATCTACCCCGAGCGGGGCCTGACCAAGCTCGACCTGGCCCTCTACTACGAATCGATCGCCGAGCTCGCGCTCCCTCACCTGGCGGACCGGCCGCTGAGCCTGGTCCGCTGCCCGGACACGCGCGAGCGCTGCTTCTATCAGAAGAACTGGGAGCGGATGGGAGGAGGCCTCGACACCGTCCGCGACGGCCGGATCCGCTACGCGGTGGTCCGCGACGCCCGCGGCCTCGTCGCGCTGATCCAGAACGGGGTGCTGGAGATCCACCCCTGGGGCGCGCGGGCCTCCTCCCTCGAGAACCCCGACCTCCTCATCTTCGACCTGGATCCCGCGCCCGACGTCCCCTGGACCCGCGTGCGCGAGGCGGCGGGGGAGCTCCGGACGCGGCTGCGGGCCCTGGATCTCGAAAGCTTCCCCAAAGCCACGGGAGGGAAGGGCCTGCACCTCGTCGTCCCGCTCACGAGCCGCGCGGACTGGAGCGGGGTCAAGGACTTCGCCGGGACGATCGCCAAGGAGCTCGCGGCGAAGCGGCCCGACGCCTACACCGCGACCATGACCAAAGCGGCCCGCGGCGGGAAGATCTTCATCGACTGGTTCCGCAACGGTCGGGGCGCGACGGCCGTCGCCGCCTGGTCCACGCGCGCGCGCCCCCACGCGCCGGTCGCCGCGCCGATCTCCTGGCGCGAGCTGTCCCGGCTGCCCGGCGCGGACGCCTTTCAGGTGGGCCGCGTCCCGCGCCGCGATCCGTGGAAGGGCTTCTTCGAGCTCCGTCAGCGGCTGCCCAGGCGCTGAGGCTGGCGTTTCACCAGGGAGCGGACCGCGGAGACCACCGAGCCGCGCATCGGCAGCATCGCGGAGATGCCCATCAGGTCGAGCACGACCTTGAGCTTCGGCGGCGCCGCCGCCAGGACCAGCGATCCGCCGGCGTCGCTCAGGTCGTCCGACAGCGCGAGCAGGGCCGACATCCCGAACGAGTTGATGTAGCGGACGTCGGACAGATCGACGATGAGCGTGCGCCGGCCCCGCCGCTTCCCGTCGGCCGCGGCCGCGCGGAGGGCGTCGACGTTCCGGAAGTCGATGGGCCCCTCGGGCCGGAGGACGCCGATCGACGGCAGCCCTTTGACGCCTTGCACCTTCATACCGCGGCGGATGCCGGGGGCGCGGCGGCCGTTACGAGGGGCCGCAACATCCTTCGCGCGCGGGGATCGCCCTGTTATGGGCTCTGGAGGGGAGGCGCGTAATGGATGACCGCGGACGCCATCATGACGCCGACGCGGACGACGTCGGCGCCGCCGGCGAGATGCTTCATCGTCTGCTGGACGACGTCAAATCCTACGCCCGCTCGCGGCCGCTCGAAAGTCTGATGGGCGCGTTCCTCCTCGGCCTGCTGGTGGCGCTGCTCGGAAGGAAGGACCGATGATCCAGGTCGAGGAGCGCCGCCGGCGGACGCGGACGTCGTCCTTGGACGACTGGCTGCGCGACACGGGGGGCGCCGCGCTGCGGCGGGCGGGGACGCCGTTCCGGGACGCGGCGCGGCGGATCTGGGACAAGGCGGTGCTGACGTTCATGACGGTCGCGATGGTGGCGGCGTCGGCCGTCTTCCTGCTGGTGGGGGCCGTCGAGCTGCTGAAGGAGCTCAAGCTGCCGGCCTGGCTGGCGTACGGGATGCTGGGGGTGGCGGGGGGCGTCGCCGGCTACCTGCTCTGGCGTACCGCCCTCGGCGACAAAGGTTAATCACGCGGGACGGCGGCGGCCATCCTCCCGCCGGACGACCGCCCCGGCGGCGGCCGTCCGTTTCGGAGCGTTCGTCATAACGGCGTGCGGGATCCCCGACCGCCCGCCAGCCCCATGATGAACGAGACCAGGAAGGCGATCATGAACAGGAAGAACAGCACCTTGGCGATCCCCGCGGCGCCGGCGGCGATCCCGCCGAACCCGAATACGGCCGCGATGATCGCGACGATGAAGAACGCCAGGGCCCAGCTCAGCATAGTTCACCTCTCGAAAGCTGGATCCAGGGGCCAGCTCCGTCGTTATGACCCGAAGGGCGCCGTAACACTTTTCGCGGCGCGCGCATCCTCTTGAACAGGAAGGAGACACCATGAACGTCCCTTGCATCGTCGCGCTGCTGCTGTGCGGGACCGCCACCGACGACGAGGCGGAGCGTCTGCCGTTGACGCTGGGTGGAGTCGAAGCCCAGGATCCGGTGAAGGGCCAGAAGGAAGGCCTTTCGATCGGCCCCGTGGCGGGCTACCTCAAGGCGCGGGACGCCGACCGGGGCACCTGGTTCGGCGGCGTGAACCTGCGCCTCCGCTTCGCGCGAATCTTCGCCATCGAAGGATCCATCACGGCGCACACCGACTCGTTCCAGGACGGCGACATCGACGTCGTCCAGTACCCGGTCCAGGTGTCGGCGCTGCTGTTCCCGATTCCCGACTCCCCGATCGAGCCCTACGGCGTCTTCGGCGCGGGCTGGTATTACACCCGCTACGAGTTCGACGGCCCCCTGTCCGGGCTCGAGGACGAGACGGACCGGGACTTCGCGTTCCACGCCGGCGCGGGCCTCCAGGTGGAGCTCGGCCCGAGCTTCGCCGTCTTCGCCGACTTCCGCTGGGTCTTCCTGGACGAGCCCGGCGTGGACAACGGCAATCTGGACGAGGAGGAATTCGACTTCGGGATGGTGACCATCGGCGGGAGCTTCAGCTTCTGAGGACGGCCATGCCGCGAGAACCCGAAAAGCCCGTGCCTCCCGATCCGAGGCCCCGGCCTCTGGATCCTCCGCGGCCGGCGCCGTCGCCGGACCTCCCGCCGCCGGCGGATCCGAAGCCGCCGGACACGACGCCGGAACCGCCGCAGCCCCAGTTGTAAGTTCTGAGCGGGCCCCCCCGATGGGGGGGCCCGGCTCACCGCGGACTAGCGAAGCACGCCCTGCCGGACGAGCTCCAGCTCCTGGCGGGAGCTCACGACGTCCGCCAGCGCGTCCTGCGCGTCCTTGAGGTCCTTCTCCAGGCGGCGCCGTTCCTTGCGCTGCTCGGTCAGCTTGTCCTCGAGCGCCTCGTTCGAGAGATCCTTGTTGCCCGCGGCGGCGCCCAGGCTGTCGCGCGAGCTCTTGAGGAAGTCGTCCAGGGCGTCCTGCGCCTTGATCGCCTTCTCGAGGAGGTCCTTCACGGCGGCGCGCTCGTCGTCCTTTTCGATCTTGAGGGCGTCGAGCGCCTTCTTCACGCGCTCCTCGGCGGACGCGCGGGTCGGCGTGGCGGCGGCGCCGCCGCCCTGGAAGCGCTGGACGACGCCGGGGATCATGCGCATCCACCCGGTGGCGCGCTCCATCAGGGCGTCGGCCTTCGTCTTCTGCTCGTCGGTGAGGTGGGCCTTCACCTTCTCCGAGAACGCCTTCATGCTCTCCTGGCCCTTCGCGAGCTCGGCCTGCCAGTCGAGGCCCTGGAAGCCGTTCGCGCGCAGCTCCTCCATGCGCTTCTGCGTCTGCGCCTGGAACTCGTCCACGATCGGCTTGATCTTCTCGGCCTGCTCGTCCGTGAGCTGCAGCTCCTGCTTGAGGTTGTCGAGCTGCATGCCGCCGCCGAGCCCGCGGCCGCCCCCGAACTGGAAGTTGCCCTGGCGGTTCCCGCCGGCGCCGCCGCCGGCCCCGCCGCGCTGCCGCAGCTCGTCGAACTTGGTTTTCTGCTCGTCCGTCAGCAGCGCGCGGATCTGCTCCGTGTCCTTGTCGAGGATCTCCTTCACTTTCGACGTCTGCTCGTCCGAAAGCCCCAGCTGGCTCTTCAGCTGGTTCACGCGGAACTCCGTCCCGCGGTCCTGCGCCGCGGCGACCGCGGCCATCGACACCCACAACGCCCAGGTCTTCATCTCTACCTCCGGTTCAAGCTTTCGATCATCGACTCGATGTCGTTTTCACGCACGTTGCCCGCGACCAGCACCGCGGTTCCCTCGACTTCCAGCAAGTAGGCCCAGCCGCCGGCCCCTTTGACCTTCTGCGCCAGGATGCCGGAGGACGTGGCCTCCGCCCGGGGCAGGAACTTCTTCGCGAACGCCCACAGCTCCGATCGCGCGTCGATCTCGATCACCGAGACCACCGCCAGGCCGTCGGTGTACGCCAGATGCGCGACCGTCCCGCCGATCTTCGGGAGGGGAAACGGCAGGGCGCGCCGGGCCTGCTCGGGGAGCTCCACGTCCAAGCGGATCAGCTCCGAGCCGCGCAGCTCGAAGCCGGCCGCCGGGCGCGCGGGGGCCCAGACGCCGAAGCCCGCGGCCTCCGAGATCCGGTCCAGGGGGACGCCGGTCCTCCCGACCTTGAGCCAGGACGCCGCCGGCGGCGCGGCGGGGGGGATCTTGATCTCCGACGCCGGCGGAAAGGAGATCTCCTTGAACTCCGCGCAAAAGCGCGTCGCGTCCACGGCGACGACCTCGAAGCGGAGCGCGAGGCGGTGCACGCGGTCGGCGGCGACGCGGAACGTCGGACGTCCGGCGATCTTCGGGCGCGCCTCGTAGAGGTCGGCGAGGCGGCCGGCGACGACCTCCGTCCCGGTGAACGCGATGTCGTAGTTCCGGACGGCGAGGTGGTAGTCCTTCACCCGCTCCTTCCACTGCACGAGGCCGGGGCGGAGCAGGCCCGCGAAGGCGGGGCGGCGGGGGCGGACGGAGGCCGGCTCGACGTGCCGGCGGCCGTCGCCCGCCGACAGGACCTTGAGGGTGATCGTGTCGCCGGCGCTGATCTCGCGGACGCCCGCGTATGCGACGCGGTGCTCGGCGGCCTCGATCTCCTCGAGGAGCGCCTCGAGGCGGGACTCGCGCACCTCGGCGAGCACGCCCCAGGCGATGGCTCCCGAGAGCAGCGCGAAGGCCGGGACGATGAGGGCGGTCTTGCGCATCTACTCGTTTCTTTCCGCGGGCTCGTAGCGGGGAACGAAGGCGGCCAGGCCGCCGGCTTCGCGGGCCTCCACGAACGTCACCTCGAGCGCGGGCCGCGCCGCCGGCCGCGCCACCAGGGCGACGAGGCCCAGCAGCAGGACCGCCGCGGCGGCCCAGGGCCCGAGCGGGAAGCGGCGGACGGGGGCGGGGCGGGCGACGGCCGTCGCGATCCGCGCCCAGAGGTCGGCGGGGGCGGAGGGGACGCGGGCGGCGCGGAGGATCTTCTCGTTCTCGCGGATGCCGCGGAGGACGTCGGCGCAGCGCGGGCAGGCGGCGCGATGGGCGTCGAAGCCGGCGCGGTCGGCGAGGGAGCCTTCCAGGAAGTCGAACACCCGGTCGCGGAAGGATTCGCAGCTCATTCCGGCACCACGCCTTTCAGGAGGTCGCGCAGGGTCTCGTGAGCGAGGAACAGCCTCGACTTCACGGTGCCCATCGAGAGCTCCAGGACTTCGGCGATCTCTTCGTAGGAGAGACCCTCGAGGTACCGGAGGCCGACGATGGCGCGGAGCTTGGGGGAGAGGGACAGGATCGCCCGCTGGACCTCTTCGTCGAGGGGGCGGCCTTCCTGGGTGCCGCCGAGGTCGCCGCGGCCGTCGCGCGCGAGGCGTTCCTCGATGCGCGCGTGGCGGGCCGTCTCGGACGCCTTGTTCAGGGCGTGGTTGACGGCGACGCGGAAGAGCCACGTGGAGAACTTGCTCTCGAACTTGAAGCGGCGGAGCTCCCCGTGGATCTTGACGAAGACCTCCTGGACGAGGTCGGCCGCCGCGTGCTCCTCTCCGAGGATCCGGTACGCGGTGGCGAAGACCTTCTCCCGGTACTTTTCATAGAGCGGACGGAAGGCGTCGGGGTCGCCGGCCAGATGCCGGCGGACCCATTCGGCGTCGTCGGCGCCTTCCGTTGATTCCGCTCTTTCCGACACGCGAACCCTTGGAAAATGTTCTGTCCGGCGTCGATGAAATGACGCGGTCATTTTATCAACACTTGGTATCCCCCGCGGCGGAAGAGTTCGTTAGGATGCGAGGGTGCGTCGGATTCCCCTCTGGCTGAAGCTCGGCGTCGCCGCGTGGGCGGCCGTCTACGTGCCCGCCTACCTCGCGCACTACGGCGCCCTGCCGTTCCTCTGGTTCTGCAACCTGGGCAACCTCATGCTGGTCGCCGGGATCTGGCTCGAGAGCGCGCTCCTCGTGTCGATGGTCGGCCTCTCGGTGCTGGTCGTGGACACGTTGTGGACGGTCGACGTCCTCGGCCGCCTGCTCCTGTCCCGCCATTTGATCGGCGGGACGGGGTACATGTGGGACGCGGAGATCCCGCTGTGGATCCGCCTGATCTCGCTCTTCCACGTCGTGAATCCCGTCCTGCTCGTCTTCCTGCTGCGGCGCCTGGGCTACGACCGCCGGGCGCTCCCCGCGCAGACCCTCCTGTGCTGGATCGTGCTGCCGGTCTGTTACTTCCTCACGCCGCCGGCCCTGAACCTGAACTGGGCCTTCGGCCTCTTCGGCCGGACGCAATCCTGGATGCCCGGCGGCCTCTACCTTCTGGCCACGATGGCGGGCTACGTGGCCCTGCTCTACGCGCCGACTCACTTGCTGCTGCGGGCCTGGATGCGGCCGGCCCAAAAGGAGCCGGGATCCGCCAGCTCTTGCTAGAATGCCTCCCCCGAACGCAAATATAAGAGGGAAGAAAAGGAGAGCCTCATGACCGACGTCACCGTCGCGCCCCGGTCGCTGCCCAAGATCGGCGACCTCGCGCCCGACTTCAAGGCCATCACCACCCACGGGGAGATCGAGTTCTCCAAGTGGGCCGAGGGGAAGTGGGTGGTCTTCTTCAGCCATCCCGCCGACTTCACCCCCGTCTGCTCGACCGAGCTCACCGAGTTCGGACGCCGCGCCGGCGAGTTCGACGCCAAGGGCGTGAAGCTGATCGGGCTGTCCGTCGACAGCGTCCACTCCCATCTCGCCTGGCACCAGAACCTGGGCAAGATCCTGGGCGTGAAGCTGCCGTATCCGCTCATCGCCGACTCCACCCGCGCGGTCTCCGAGCTCTACGGCATGATCCACCCGGGCGCTTCCGCGACGGTCACCGTCCGCGCCCTCTTCGTCATCGATCCCAAGCGCGTGGTTCGCGCCGTCGTCTACTACCCCCTCAACATCGGCCGCAACGTGGACGAGATCGTGAGGATCGTCGACGCCCTCCAGACCGCCGACAAGAACGGGGTCGCCTGCCCGGTGAACTGGAAGCCCGGCGACCAGGTCATCATTCCGCCCCCCAAGACCGAAAAAGAGGTCGAGGATCGGCTGGCCCTCCAGAACGTCGAGCGCCTCGACTTCTACCTCACGAAGAAGAAGCTCTAATACAGCGCAAAACGGCGCGCGAAAGCCACCCGGTGACTTTCGCGCGCTTTCTTTTTGCCCGTAACCCCTTCGGCGGGCATACTTCTCAGACCAACGAAGTGCTTCGACCCGGCTCAGCACAAGGAGAAACCATGGCCGCCAAGAGCTTCACGACCCTCGAGAAGAACATCCTGAAGACCAAGGGCTTGTCCGACGCCCAGATCGGAAAGCTCGCCAAGGCGGGCGTGAGCTCGAAGGACGACCTCCGCACGGTCGGCGACGCCGCGACCCTCGCGTCCCTCGTGAAAGGCGTCTCCTCCGAGACCGCGGCGGCCGTCATGGCCTGGGCGGGCGTGGGCGGGGCGACGGCCGTCGCCGGCGGCGGCGGGGTGGTCGTCGATTCGTCGGACGTCGTCTACTGCGTCCACTGCAAGACCAAGCAGCCGAAGGACTACTCCTCGGGCGACCTTTGCGTCTCCTGCGGCAAGCAGGCCGAGCCCATCCTCTCCTGCTTCTGGTGCTCGGCCTCCGGGCCCGGCAAGTTCTGCCGCGCCTGCGGCGCCGAGTTCGTCTCCACGGCCGAGCTCGACCTGGCCGTGCACCTCAAGCGCGAGGGCAATCCGAAGGACGCCATCCCGCCCAAGCTCAAGGGGATGACCGCGGCGGAGAAGGACGTCCTCTGGGGCAAGATCCGCAAGAGCCGCGGATAAACGCCGATGCGCGCGCTCTGCGAGGCGTGCGGAAAGCCCCAGCCGCCCGACTGGACACCCGGTGGACAGTGCGTCCACTGCGGGAAGGCCGTGCGCCGGGAGCTCCGCTGCTTCTGGTGCGTCAAGTGGACCCCCGCCGCCAAGTTCTGCCGCTCCTGCGGGGCGGAGACGGTCGAGGCCCGGGTCTTCGGCGCCGCCCGCATGCTCAAGGACGCCGGGACCGACCGCTTCACGGTCCCCAAGCAGCTGCGGGACTTCGATCCCGAGCAGGTCGAGAACTTCACCCGCATCTATCAGCGGCACGCGATCGCCGTCGCGCGGCACGTCGACGACGTCCGCTTCCTCGAGCGCTTCCTCCGCCAGAAGGCCTGGAGCGACGCGCTGGAAGACCAGCTGATCCCCCAGCTGCCCTGGCCGGAGGAGACCCTCGCGAGGATGTCGGCGCCCCCGCCGCAGCCCGGCGACGACCTTTCGACGGCCCGCGCCCTGGCCAAGGACAGCCCTTTCCCGACGACCCGCGCCCTCGCGACGCTCGTCCGCCTGAGGCTCGACGACTGGTCCGCCCACAAGGACGCCTGCTCGGTCTTCTACACCCAGGAGCCCGCGCTCAAGGCCGAGGCCGCCCTCACGCTCACCAGCTGGCGCGTGCTGTACGGCGTGGGACGTCCGCGCGAGCAGGGCCGCGAGCTCTATGACGAGCTGAAGCGCTCGACGTTCAAGCTCGAGGCCGCCGTGCGTCTCGCCTCCCTGGGCACGACCGACGAAGGCCTGCTCAAGGAGGCCCTGACTTCAAACGATCCGGAGACGTCCTTCGGCGCGGCGCTCGTGCTGGGGGACGTCGACCGCCTCCAAGCCGCCCTCAAAGGCGGCGAGCTCGAGAAGAGCGCGGCCGGAAGCCGGCTCATCCAGCTCGGCGTGATCAAGCCGGTCGTCGAGACGATCGAGAAAAGCCCGATCGAGATCCAGCGCGAGCTCGTCGAGTCGCTCGTCCGTCGCAAGGGGCCGGCGCCCGAGGCGGCCGAGACGCTGCTCGAGATCGTGGAGACGACGAGCGACGACTCCCTCCGTGAGCGGGCCGTCAGGGTGTTGTGCCGGCAGCTGCGGCCCGCCTGGATCGTGCGGATCGTGAAGGCGGGGAAGGGCGACGCGCACATCTTCCAGTCGCTGCTCCAGGCCGAGGGCCTCGAGCCGGCGTCGGCGGTCGAGCTGGGCGACCATCTCCTGCGGGCCGGCCGCTTCGCGTCGCACCAGTACGGCCTCAACGGGCTGGCCGAGAAGGGCCTCATGCCCGCGACGTTCGTGCCGTCGCGCTTCGGCGCGGCGGACGACAAGACGCGCCTCGAGATGCTGCGCTTCGCGGAGCTGCAGCTCGCCCACGGCGGCGACGAGGCGCTGCACGCGTTCGTGATGGGCGTCGTCTGGGGCAAGTTCTCCGCGAAGGTCCGCGCCGGCGCCTGGTGGGCGCTCCACCGCTGGTACAAGAGCCTCGGCGAATACCGCGGCGAAGGGCCCTTCAAGCTCGAGAAGGCGCTCATCGAGAAGTTCTTCGGCACGGTCGCCGCGTTCGGGACGAAGCTGGCCGCCGTGCTGCGCGACCACGACACGCTGAAGGAAGTCGGCTACTACGAGATGATCGCGAACGTCCTGCCGACGGCGGACGAGGAGGCCGTCGACGCCCTCCGCTCGCCGGAGCTCATCGACGCCCTTCTGGACGCGATGAAGGGCGACTACTGGCCCAACACCCTCGAGGGGATGATCAAGCTGGTGGCGCGGCTGGGCGCGGACGAGCGGTGGAGGTCGAAGGTGCTCGGCGCCCTCCGCGCGCTCGGCAAGAAGGGCAACTACCACTACGACAAGGCGCTGCGGAACCTGGAGCTGTCGGAGTTCGGGCTGCCGGACGAGAACGCGTGGAAGGACCTCCCGCCCGACTTCGTGCCGTCGCGCTGGGAGAAGGCGACGCCCGCGGGTCGCGCCGAGCTGCTCAAGGTCGCGGATCAGCAGCTGATTTACGACCACGGCGACGGCCTGGGCCCCTTCCTGCTGAAGGTCGCGCTCGCCGGGAATCCCGAGGCGATGGACATCTACGAGGACCGGATCCGCGAGAACGTCGGCCTCCACCGCGACGCCTGCGCCTACTACTCCGAGCTGGTCGCCGTCCTGCCGATCGCGCTGCGCGAAACGGAGGACCCGAAGACGCACCGCTTCCTCCAGAATCTCTTCCGGGATCCGCGGCCGACGGACGTCGACGAGATCGCGGCGGAAGGCGAGGCGGGCCGCGCGCTGATCGACGCGATGCTCGAACGCGCCGCGATGAAGGGCGATCTGAGCGAAAGGGTCATCCGGCACCTCGCGGTCAGCGGGACGCACCCGTCCTGGCGCGAGAAGGTCCGCGCCGCGCTCCAGCGCCTCGGCTCCGAGGGCGAGCGGGCGCTGCGGCAGTTCCCGCCGCCTGAGGTCAAGACCACGCCCGCGTCCCTCGCGAAAGAGCACCAGGAGAAGATCTTCCGCCTCATGGCCGGCCCCGGAACCCTCGATCACAAGAAGCGGGAGGCCGCCCGGCTCAAGGCCGAATACGAGGCGAAGCTCAAAGCGCTCTAGCCCGGCCCCGCGGAACGCCGATCTAGTCTGCGGTGAACGCCGCCCGGGCCCTGGGGTCCTACTACACTCCCGCCGCGCTCGCCGAACCGCTCACCCGGTGGGCGGTCCGCTCGGCGTCGGACTCCGTCCTCGACCCCTCCTGCGGCGACGGCGCGTTCCTCACCCAGGCCGTCGACCGCCTCCTCGCGCTCGGCGCCGACCCCCGCCGCCTCCCCGACCAGGTGACGGGCGTCGACCTCGACCCGCGGGCCGTCGCGCGCGCGAACGGCGCGCTGCTGTCCCGACATCCCGGGCTGCGCTGGAGCCGGCTGGCCGAGGCCGACTTCTTCCGCTTCGGGGCCGGCGCGTTCGACGCGGTCGTCGGCAATCCGCCCTACGTGCGCACGCAGGGCCGCGCGCTCCGCGACAAGCGGCGCGCCCTCGAGGCGGCCCGGGCGGCGGGCGTGGAGCTGTCCGCGGACGCGAGCCTCTGGGCGCCCTTCGTGGCCGTGGCGGCCACGCGCGTGAAGCCGGGCGGCCGGCTCGCGATGGTCCTGCCGCGGGAGGCGCTCTTCGTGAACTACGCGCGGCCGCTCCTGGCCGCGCTCGAGCGCCGCTTCGCCTCCGTGGAGCTGGAGCCTCTCGAGGGCGCGTGGTTCGACGGCGCGCTCGTCAAGGTCGCGCTGCTCCGCGCCGAGGGCGTCGGCGGGACGACGAAGCCCCGCGAATCCTGGGTCTGGGCGCGCGTGCCGGACGTCGCGCGCTGCCGCGCCGCGCTCGACGCGATGACGCCGATGTCCGAGCTGGTCACGACGCTCGTCGGCGTGGTGACGGGGGACGTCGGCTATTTCACGCCGGACGTCGAGCTGCCGTTCCGGGTGCCGGCGGTGGCGTCACCGTCGGACCTGAAGGGGTCGACGCTGAGGGCGTCCGACCCGCTGCCGCGGCTGCTGCAGATCCCGAAGGACTACGCGGGGGGCCACGCGGCGCTCGACCGCTATCTCGCGCTCGGGCGCGCCCGCGGGGTGGACGGCGCCTACAAGTGCCGCACGCGGACGCCGTGGTACGCGGTGCGCCGGCAGCTGCCGCCGCCCGAGCTCTTCCTCGGCTATCTCATGAAACGGCGCCCGCGCTTCGCCGCGAACGCGGCGGGCGCGCACTCGACGAACAACGTGCACCGGCTCTACGCGAAGGGGGAGGTCGACGCCCCCGCGCTCGCCGCGTCGGCGATGAACGCGGCGACGCGGCTCTCGATCGAGCTGCTGGGCCGCGTCTCGGCGGCGGGCGCGCTGAAGATCGAGCCGGGCGACGCCGCGAAAGTCCGGCTGCCGCGGGGGACGTCGGGCGTCCCCGCCGCCGCGATCGACGCGGCGCTGCGCGCGGGGCGGGACGCGGAGGCGTTCGACCTGGCGGACGCGTGGGCGGCGAAGGCGCTGGGCTGGGACGCGCGGACGCGGGCGGCGCTGCGCGAGGCGGCGGACGCGCTGCGCGACGCGCGGCTGGCGCCGGGCTGAGCGCTCGTTACTCGACGAGCTTCGCCAGCTTCTTCGCGAGCTTCGCGGCCTCGGCCTTGATGACGGCGACGTTGCGGCCGGGGAAGAAGCGCTTGTAGACGAGGAGCTCCTCGATCTTCTCGCCCCAGTGCGCGACGACGAAGCCCCAGTCCTTGAGGACGCGGTCGAAGTCCTCGGGGGCCTGCAGCTTCTTGCCCTTGAGCATCTTGCGGGCGCGCTCTTCGAGGCGCTCGGGCTCGGTGATGCGGCCGTTGACGACGTCCTTCCGGATCTTCTCGCGGACGCCGACGTCGGGGATGCCGCGGATCTTCTTGGCCATCGCGCTGATGCGATGGACGGGGAGCTTGTGCTCGACGGCCGTCTCCACCATGACGGCCCCGCCGAAGCGGTGCGCCTCGAGGGCGGTGCGGCCGGCGATCTTGCGGTCGCGGATGGCGCGCTGGACGGAGCCTTCCATGTCGAGCATCGAGAGGAGGTCGCGGATCCACGCCTCCGAGAGCCCGACGAACTTCGAGACGCGCTTCATCGCCTCGGACTCGGCGACCTTCTGCTTGTGGAGGAGCTGGATCATCATGTGAAGGCCCTGCGCCTTCTCGATGTCGCTCAGCCCTTCGCGCTGGAAATTCTCGGCGAGGCCCTGGAGGGCCATCTCTTCATCGCTGAGCTCGTCGACTTCCACTTCCGCCTCGTTCCAGCCGAGGTGCTTGAGGGCGGCGAGGCGGCGGTGGCCGTAGCAGAGCTCGAGCCTCGAGCCCTTCATGCGTCCGCGCAGCGAGCCGGGCCAGAGGCCCGACGCCTTGATCTCGTCGGCGAGGGAGCGGATCGCCTCGCGATCCATCTTGCGCCGCGCCTGCCACGGATTGGGCAGGATGTCTTTGATCGGAATGACGACCTTCATACAACCCCTCCTCCTCGCGCCCAGCTGATTGCTCAGGTTATGTATCACGCGGAGTTCGAGCTTGTCAAATGACGACGGCGCGCGGCGCGCCGAAAGTTTTTCGCGCGCGCGAGCGCGCTCCCGGGAATTCGCTTGACTCGAGAAACTCGCGGGCTAGACTACTCGAGCCTGCCGGACGTTTCGCGCGCCGCGGAGGGGGAATGGTGGGCGGCGCGCGAGTGGGGGCTGGGGGAAGATTCACGGTTTTTGCGACCGAGGGATAGTCTCGTCGTGGCCAGGCTGATATTGGAGTCCGGAGGAGAGAGGCGGGAGACCCGGATCACCGGTCCGGTCACCATTGGTCGCTCTCCATCCGCGACGTTCCCCATCGACGACAAGACGCTCTCGCGCGAGCACACCCTCATCTCCGGCCAGCGCGGCCACTACACGGTCAAGGACCTCGAGAGCAAGAACGGAACCTACCTGAACGGCAAGCTCATCAAGCAGCCCGAGGCGCTCAAGCACGGCGACCGCGTCAAGGTCGGCCCCGCGACGTTCATGATCGTGTGGGATCCGGAGGATTCGGCCGCCGAGCGGCAGGCGCCGGCGCCCGCCGCGCGTCCGGTATCGAGGCCGGCGACCCGGCGCGAGCCGGCCGTCGCGTCCGGCGGCGCCGGCATCGCCCGCTTCTTCTCGACGATCATCGCCCTCGGCGTCTTCGTCGTCGGCACCTGGTTCGCCAAGCAGCTCGTGATCCAGTTCCTCTTCCCGCGGATCCCCCAATGACGCAGATCACCCTGCGGGAGAAGGAGAGGATCCTGTCGGCTCTGGAAGCGAGCCTGGATCCGAAGGTCTTCGAAACCTGGTGCCGCGCGCTCGAGATCGAGCCGCTCGACTCGGGCGCCGTCCGCGTGCCGACGGCCAATCCGGTCCACCGCGACTGGCTCGACAAGCTCCTGCGCAAGCCGCTCGAGGACGCGTTCCAGCAGGTCTTCGGGCACGTGCCCGAGATCCTGTTCCAGGTGGGCGGCGTGCCGCTCCCCCTGCCCCCCGCGCCCGCCACCCCGCGCGCGCCCGCGCCGCCGCCGGCCGTCGCCCCCGACGCCCCGCCCGCGCCGACGCCCTTCGTCCACAACCCGATCTACACGTTCGAGAACTTCATCGAGGGGCCGTCGAACCGCTTCGCCCTCGCCGCCGCCCGGGCCGTCAGCGAAAACCCCGCCCGCCAGTACAACCCGCTCTTCATCCACGGCGGCGTCGGCCTCGGCAAGACCCATCTCCTCCAGGCCGTCTGCCGCGCCGTGCTCGACCGGAACCCGAACGCGAAGGTCCTCTATCTTTCGTGCGAAGCCTTCGTCAACGACTACATCTACGCCATCCAGAAGAGCAAGCTCGAGACCTTCCGGGCCCGGCATCGCAGCGCCGACCTGCTCGTCGTCGACGACATCCACTTCCTCGCCGACAAGGAAGGCAGCCAGGAGGAGTTCTTCCACACCTTCAACACCCTGCATCTGGCCAGCCGCCAGGTCATCCTCTCGAGCGACCAGCCCGCCGAGGACATCCGCTCGCTCAAGCAGCACCTCCTCAGCCGCTTCCGCTCGGGCCTCGACGTCAAGATCAGCCCGCCTACGTTCGAAACCCGCCTCGCCATCCTCCGCCGCAAGGCCGACGCCCGCTGGAAGGACGTGCCGCAGGACGTCCTGGGCTTCATCGCCCAGGTCGTCGAGACCAACATCCGCGAGCTCGAAGGCGCCCTGACCAAGGTCATGGGCTACGCCGCGCTGTCCAACCGCGCGGTCGAGCTGGACCTGGCCCGGGAGGTCCTCCAGGACGCCCCCGTCGCCGCGCCCGCGTCGCTGAACATCTCCGACGTCCAGCACGCCGTGGCCCGTTACTTCAACAAGAAGGTCACCGAGCTCCAGGCGCGGCGGCGGACGAAATCGACGTCCCTGGCCCGCCAGGTCTGCATCTATCTCTGCCGCCAGCTCATCCCCAGCGCTTCGCTCCAGGAGCTGGGCAACCACTTCGGGGGCAAGGACCACACGACGATGCTGTACTCGGTGAAGAAGATCGAGCTGCTGCTGCCGAAGAACGCCACCCTCCGCTCCGACATCGAGCGCCTCACGCGCGAGCTCCGGAACCGGACCTAGGCGCCCATCAGGGGCCCACCTAGGGCAGCCTCGGGAAGTTAAGCGAGTGTTAGTCGAAGAATTCCCTACTCCGCGTTTCCACAGGGTGTGCAAAACTCGAGCACAACCCTCCCCCTTTACCAAGCTGTCAGGATCCACTCGAGGTTTATCCACAGGAACCCCAACCCAACTGACAGGGCGTGGAAATCGTTAGTGGTTGGAGTCCAAGGGTTTTCACCGGTCTTCCACATGGATCCCACAACGAAGCCGGGACATAAGATTAAGAAGGTCTATAGTTCTAATGTATACATCAAGTTATAATCCGCGGCCCATGTCCAGCATCGACGAGGCGGTTCGCCTGCTTCGAGCGGGTCGGTTGGTCGCCTTTCCCACGGAAACCGTCTACGGACTCGGGGCGGATGCCCGACATCCCGCGGCGGTGCGGCGCCTCTACGAGGTGAAAGGGCGGCCGGGCCGGCATCCGGTGATCGTCCACACGGGGAGCCTCGAGACGGCTCGAGCGTGTTCGACGGGCTTTTCGGAGCTGGCGGAACGCCTGGCGGCGCGGTTCTGGCCGGGTCCGCTGACGCTGATCGTCGCGAAGGCGGGGGATATCCCCGACACGGTCACCGGCGACCAGGCCTCGGTCGGATTGCGGGTCCCGTCCCATCCGGTGGCGCTGGAGCTGCTCAGGGCCTTTGGCGGGGCCGTCGCCGCGCCGTCGGCCAACCGTTTTGGCCGCGTCAGCCCGACGACCGCGGAGCATGTGCGGGCGGATCTGGGGAAGGATGTGGATCTGATCCTGGACGGAGGGCCGTGCGAGATCGGCGTCGAATCGACCATCCTCGACGTCCGGGCGCCCGGTCCCGTCCTTCTGCGTCCCGGCGGCGTGACGCGAGAGGCGATCGAGAAGGAACTGGGACAGCCCGTGCGGATCCAGGGAGAGTCGACGCTGCGGGTCTCGGGCGGCCTGCCGAGCCACTACGCGCCGAGAGCGCGGGTCGAGGTGGTGGACGCGAAGGAGGTCGAAGCCGTCGCGAAGACCCATCGCGACAAAGGCTTGAAGGTGAAGATGTTGAGATCGTCGGAGGTCGAAGCGCACGATCTCTACGCCTCGCTGCGCAAGGCGGACGAGGAGGGGGTCGACGTGATCGTGACGCCGAAGCCGCCGGAAGAGGGGCTGGGGTGGGCGGTGGCGGATCGGCTGAAACGGGCGTCAGGCCCGCGAGGCTAGTGGTGAGCGAGCTATAGGGAATCCAGCGTGTCGAGCCACTAGGGGCGGCAGCGCGGGCAGGGCATCTTGCCGGCGTCGCGGGCGTGCCACTTGCTCTCGTAGTAGATCCGGTCTTCCTCGTGGATCTTCTGGGCCGCCGTGCAGTAGGAGAGGTGGTACTGGCGTCCGGCGCGGCCTTCCGAGGAGATGTACTCGGCGAGGGCGCCCCGGGACATGTACTCGTCGATGGGGAGGTCGAAGGCGCGGATCGCCTCGCGCTCGCTCGCGAAAGTCTGGACGAAGCGGGAGAGGCCGAGGCGTTCGAGGACGACCCGGGCGTCGGCGACGAGGCCGAAGAACTTCATGTCGCCGCCGCGGGCGCGGGCTTCGTCGATGTAGGAGACGAAGCTCGAGATGCCGTGGCTGTCGAGGTAGACCAGGCGGGCGCAGTCGACGGCGATCCGGGCGAAGCCCCGGTTCATGAGGCGCTCGAAGACCTTGGTGACGGGGACTTCCTTGGTCTGGTCGAGCCGGCCCTCGAGGATGACGACCGCCACGCCGTTGCCGGCGTCCCGGAGGTCGACTTTGAGGACGCGCTTCTCGCCCCGGAAGTTCCGCTGCTCTTCAAGGATCTCCTGGATCAGCTTCCGGCCGAGGACTTTGCGGTCGATGAGGATCTGACCGAGCTTGGGGGCGTTGCGATGCCGGCCGATCTGGGCGCGCTGGAAGGCCAGGGCTTCGTCCACGGCCTCGGCCGTGGCGAGCTTCCGACGGACCAGGAGCTCCCCGATCTTGTGATAGGTGTCCGTGACTCTCTTCGGCATCGTCAATCCCCAGCTGGCCGCGTCGCGTCGGCCGGGCCCGAAACGACACGGGGACCCGGCGCGGCCGACAGGGCCGAACCATCAGGATTTAGTATAACCCCATAATGGGGACCTGCAAAGGATCCATCCCAAGATCGGCGAGCCCCCGGACTCTCCGCGGCCCTATTTTCCCTGAACGTAACGCCGATCGCTACGTCACTCGCGGGCCAGCTCGATGAGCTTGGTCTGGCCGAAGAGGGTGGTGGTGAGCGTCAGGCCGCGGGCGGCGCCCAGCAGGCTCGTAAAGTGGGCCAGGTCCTTGACCGGAACGTCGTTCACCCGCGTGATCACGCTCAGCGGCTGCAGCTTCGCGATGTCGGCCCGGCTTCCCGACTCCACCCGGGCCACCAGCACCCCCGTCTGCCCCGCTTCCAGCTTCTGGAAGTGACGGACCTCGTAGGTCAGCTCCTTCACGGTCAGCCCCAGGGCGTCGTCCTTGTAGCGCTCCGCCGTCTCGCTGTCCGCCGGCGCCCGCTCCAGGACGATCCCGACCGACCGCTTCTCCCGGCCCCGCAGGACGTCGAACGTCACCTTCTTCCCGGCCCCGATCTCCGTCAGCATCGACGTCAGGTAGTTGCGGGTCGGACGCCAGGGGCTTTCCGGGGCGGCGCCCCGGGCCGACGGCATCCGCCCCGAACGCGGGAAGCCGCCCCCGAAACGATCCGGTTCGGCCGCCAGGTCTCGCGCCGACTCCCCGTCGGGCCGCAGCGAGAGGAGGATGTCGTCCTTCCGCAGTCCCGCTTTCTCGGCCGGCGAGGCCGCGTAGATCTCCGTGAGGAAGAGGCCCCGACGTCCGTCGTTCGTCAGGTCCCGTTCCTGGATCCCGAGCGCTTCGGCCAGCGGCTTGGAGAGCTCCTGGTACTCGGCGCCCAGCCAGACCAGCCGCTTCTCGTCTTTCTTCGTCATCGGCACCGCCTTGGCGTCCATGTGGGCGGCGGGATCGGCCAGGGCGGCGGCGATGTCCGAGAAGAAAACGAGGCGGCGCTGGTGGTCGGGCGTGTACGAGCCCCGCATGCGCTCGTAGGCGGAGCGCTCCCGCGCGCCCTCCATGGCGAGCTCGTCCAGGTCCTCTTCCTTTTTGTCGACGGAGGCGAAGCCCAGCACCCGGCCTTCCAGGTCCACCAGGAGCGAGCCGGTCTTGATCCGGAAGCGGGAGCGGAGGCGGTCGGCCCCCCCCAGTCCGCGATCCGAGCGGTAGAGCCGGTTGTAGTCCAGGCGGACGCGGCCGTGTCCGAAGCGGTCCTCGACGGCCGCCGTCAGGAACAGGGCGCCGGGCGGGGGGGCGGCGCCGGCCAGGTCCACGGCCGGCTTGCCTTTGAGGCCTTCGGCCTTCAGCAGGACGGCGCCGAACGAGCGGAACGAGGCGACGAAGGTCGCCGAGGTCGCGCCGGCGACGGTGATGTCCTCGATCCGGCGGATCGTCTCGCGCGACATCGCCTCGGGGATGAGGAGGGTGCCCTTGGCGTCGAGGAGCAGGCCGAAGACGGTCAGGCGGCTGGCCCGGCCGTCGTCGGGGGGCATGTACCGCTCCTGGGGCCGGTCGGCGCGGAGCGTGAACTCGATCCGGTGGACGGCTTCCGGCAGGGACTTCCGCAGCGCCGCGTAGCGCGCGTCGAGGTCCGACAGCCGCTCGTCCGCCACGATCGCCTTGCCGAGGAACGAGCTCCGGCCGTCCTCGCGCGTCCATAGGTACTGGTCCAGGGCGATGCCGACCGGAGCGCCCTTGGCGTCGGAGACGACGGAGCCGGGGCGGAGGAGGTCGACGCAGAACCAGCCCTTCTGGGGCTCCAGGGGGGCGTTGGTCTGGATGTACGGGCTGACGTTGAGGTGCCAGCGGCCGTCGACCCGGTCCGCGTAGGTGACGTGGAACGTGCCGCCGAGCGGGGGAGGGGTCCAGTCGACGAACGCGAGCGGCGGGAACTCGAGCGGCTTTTTCGGCCTGAGCAGCACGAAGTCGAAGTTCCGCCCGACGCCCATCATCTCCGCCTCGAAGCGGGTGCCCGTGGCGTCGACGCACTCGATCCGTTCGACGTTGTCGGCCCGCAGCGCCTTCTCGGGCATGAGGAGGAGGTTCTTCTCGACGGCCACCGCCCACGACTCCATCGGCAGCTCGTTTTCGGCGTACTGGACCAGGGCCTGCTGCTCGGCGTCGGGGGCCTCGTCCTCGAGGTCGGCCTTCTCGAGGCGCGTCTTCTTGCGGAGGTGGACGTCGACGCCCACGAACGACTTCCGGACCGCCTCGTACGTGGGTCCGACGCCGGGGTGCTCGGCCTGCAAGGCCAGGAGGAGGAGGATCATTCGTCGTCGAGCCTCTCGGAGTCTTTCTCGAAGTCGAGCACGGTCAGCCGCTGGTAGCCCTGGCGGAGGATCCGGACGACGACCTTGCGCTTGCCCTTCTCGAGGGCGAGGGCGGCGTCGTAGGCTTCGCGGACGTCCTTCAGCCCGGCGACGGGGCGGCCGGCGATCTCGAGGAGGATGTCGTTGTTGCCCAGGCCGCCGGCGCGGGCGTTGCCGTTGAACTTGACGCCCTGGACGTAGACCCCCTTGGGACGCTGGAAGTGGAGGAAGGGGTCGGAGAACTTGGTGATCTCCTTGACGGTCATGTCCCAGCGCTTGCACTCGAAGTCCTCGCCCTCCTGGGAGCCCTTCACGGTGGGGGTGACGGAGAGGGCGAGGGCCTCGGGGCCGCGCTGGACGCCGAGGGGGGCGGGGATCCCGACGGCGAGGTCGGCGAAGCGGCGCTCGAGCGCGGGAAGGTCGGACTCGTAGGCGCCCAGCACGGGGGCGCCGTGGAGGGCGGTCACGAGGTCGCCGGCGCGGAGTCCGGCCTTCTCGGCGGGGGAGTCTTCGTCGACGGAGGCGACCAGGACGCCGTGCTTGGCCTCGATGAAGGCGCTCTTGGAGAAGTCCTTCAGGGCCTGGAACTTGAGGCCGGTCCAGGCGCGGGTGACCTTGCCGTCGCGGATGACGCGGTCGACGACCCGGATGACGACCTCCGCCGGGATGGCGAAGCCCAGGTTGTCGGCGCCCCGCATGCCCCGGGCGTTGATGCCGATGATCTTGCCCTCGATGTTCACGAGGGGGCCGCCGGAATTGCCCGGGTTGATGGCGGCGTCGGTCTGGATCCAGAGGTTGTAGGGGGCGAAGTCGAAGACGCGCTCGAGCGAGGAGACGATGCCCTTCGAGACGCTGCGGTCCAGGCCGTGGGGAGCGCCCATCGCCATGACCATCTCGCCGACCCGCAGCCGGGTCGAATCCCCGAACTCGGCGACGGGGAGGGGGGCCTTCGACTTCCTCTGCGACAGATCGAGCTTGAGCACGCCCAGGTCGGTCTCGGGGTCGAGGCCGACGACCTTGGCGGACAGCTCCTCCTTGTCGGACAGGACGCACTTGATCTCGGTGGCCTTCTCGGCGACGTGGTTGTTGGTCACGACGTAGCCGTCGGACGAGATGATGGCGCCCGAGCCGAAGACCTGGATCTTCTCCATCTTGCCGCTCCGGAAGTCGCGGGCGATCGGCTTGATGAAGACCACGGCGGGGAAGACCTTGTCCTTGGCTTCCTGGATGACCTCCTGCTCCGGCCGGACCGTCGAGCAGCCGGCCAGGAGGAGCAGCGCGGTGAGGAGGCGTCTCATAGGTCGATTCTAGCCTTCATGGAGGAACTTTCCGCCCCGAACGTCGTGCCATATCCCAGGTTTTTTACGTACGGACGGGGGTGGCCATGAGAACGATCGCGCTGGGGCTCTTTTTCTGTCTGGCGGCGACGGCCGACGAAGTGACGCTCAAGGGCGGCGGCAAGGTCTCCGGCGTGGTCGAGGAACGCGGCCTCAAGGTGCTCGTCCGGACGGAGCACGGCGTCCTCACGTTCGACCGTTCGGGCGTCGAACAGATCGACCGGAGCAAGACCTCCCCGCTGCAGGAGTACCAGGAGCGGCTCGCGAAGACCGACGTCACGAAGGCGGAGGACGTCGCGACCCTCCTCGCCTGGGCGGAGTCCCGGCGCATGGCGGAGGCGGTCCGGGAGCTGCGCGACCGCCTGTGCCGGCTGAAGTGGGACAAGCTGGACCACGCGGATCCGGAGGCGGCCTCGGCCTTCGCGGCCTGGGCGCGCGCCAACGGGTGCAAGGAGCAGGCGGAGCTGGCGCTGCGGGCGTCGATCGGCCTCCAGCGGGCGAAGCTGGACAAGAAGGACGCGGAAGGCCATTACCGGCTGGGGTTGTGGGCGAAGTCGCGGGGCCTGCCGGCGGAGGCGCTGATCCTGTTTCAGCAGGCGATCCTGGCGGATCCCGACCACGAGCACGCGCGCCGGGAGATGGGCTTCCAGAAGCTGGACGGGGTCTGGCGGACCGAGCGCGAGGTGAAGATCGCCAAGGGGCTGATCGAGTTCGAGGGGGACTGGATGACGCCCCAGGCCAAGGAGGGCATCCTCCTGGCCCGGACGCTGGAGAAGGAGCGCCGGCTGCTCGAGGAGGAGCGCCGGAAGCTCGAGATCGCCCGGGCGGACGCGCGGCGCGATCGGGCGGAGCTCGAGGCTCACGCGCGGGAGCTGGCCCGGCAGGCGGCCGAGCTCGAGCGCCGGCGGATCGAGGTCGTCTCGACGCCCCCGCCCCACGTCTGCGGCGGGGGCTGCGGCCATACGGTCGTGGTGGTCCGCCCGCCGCCGCGCGACCCGGCGGACACCGATCTCGTCAAACCGAGACTCACGGGCCCTTGACGGGATCCTGACCGGCCCTTTACGCGGCCCCTCTACGCTACGGACGAGAAAGAGGGGTGCGCATGTTCGTCCGCGATTGGATGACCACGCCGGTCGTCGCGATGAGCTCCAGCGCGTCGGTGCTCGACGCCCTCCGCGTCATGGAAATGCGCTCGGTCCGGCGCCTGCCGGTCCTGGACGGCGACGAGCTCCGCGGGATTGTGACGCGCGAGGACCTGCACGCGCTGCTCGGCTACGGCGAAGGCATGGCCTCGGAAGCGGAGGCGCCGATCGAGCGGGTCATGCGCTCCCCGGTGCTGACCGTGTCGCCGCAGGACACCCTCGAGCGGGCGGCTGAAGTCATGCTGGAAAAGGAAGTCTCGGGACTGCCGGTCGTCGAGGACGGCCGGCTGGCCGGCATGATCACCGAATCCGACGTCTTCCGCGCCTTCACCCGCCTGCTGGGCGTGAACGAGGCCGGCGCCCGGGTCGTCCTGTCGGTGGGCGAGGGGTCGGATCTGATGGAGGAGATCCGCCGGCGGACGGCGGGCCTGGCGATCCGCAGCCTGACCGCGACCTCCCGCGACGGCGGTTGGGAAGTCGTCATGCGCCTCCGGGGACGCGCTCCCGTCCCCAGCGTCTAGAAATCGACCTGGGCGCGGAGCAGGAAGCCGGTGAGGGCGTCGAGCTCCTCGCCGTCCACGTCGATCCCGCCGCCGTAGCGCTCGTGCACGACGTCCAGCGACAGCCGGAAGAAGCGGTCGACCCACCAGGTCGTCGCGAACGTGAGCGTCGTCAGCCGCTCGGCGTCGGCCGGCCCCGTCAGCCCCGCGTCCTCGGCGTTCGGGAACTCCACCCGGCAGGCCCGGACCGCCAGCTCGAGCGCCCCCCCATCGCCGGCGGGGACGGGCCGCAGGTCGGCCCGCTTGTCCTCGCCCGTCGCGATCCAGGACAAGGAGGCGAACGCGCCTCTCGACTCCATCCGCCGCTCCGCCGACCCCTTCAGCTCGTCGTCCCGCCAGAGCGCCTGCGCGCGCAGCTGGACCGGCCCCCGGATCCAGCGGACGTTCGCGTCCGCCCGGCGCCGGAGGCCGTCGAACGTCCCCGCCATCGGATCCAGCCAGAGCGCCGAGAGCTCCGGGGTCGTCTGGTCGAAATCGCCGGCGGCGACGTCGTCCACGTCGGTGATCGACCCCCCGAGCCCCAGGCGGAAGCCGCCGAACGGCTGGACGTAGATCGCGCCGGACAGCTCCTTTTCGTCGTTCGCGTCGGGGACCGAGCGGCCGTCGTCGTTCACCAGCCCGCCGCCGTTGGACACCATGAGGAAGTAGCGGAGGACGTCGACGTCCCACGCCCCATGGATCTGAATTCCCTGCTCGCGGCCGGGGCCGAGGCGGTTGAGGGCCGACTTTTCGGCGAACTCGAGGTGCTTGCCGGTGCCGTAGTCCTCGAGCTCGCAGGGCTCGTAGAACTGGCCGACCCGGACCATGAACGAGGGGAAGCGGCGCCATTCGACCCAGGCGTCGCGGAGCTTGGTCGAGGTGGTGGACGCGGCGGCCCCGGTTTCCTGGTTGACCGTGCCGGTCAGCCAGTCGACCTGGAGCCGGTAGCCGAACTCGTTCCGGAACGCGCCGCCCGTCTCCAGCCGCGCTCCGCGCAGGAAAACCGAATCCGGCACCGTGCGGATCGGGGCGACGTCGTCGTCCGGCCGGTCCAGCGCCATCCGCCCGTGCACCCGCACGAACCCGGACAGGTAGCCTTCCCAGGAGGCGTCGCGGGCCTTGAAGCGGAGGCCGTCGCGCCACGACACCTCCACCGGAACGCCGTCGTCCTGCGCGAGGAGCAGGGCCAGCTGGAGGAGCATGAAGGCGGCGATTCTATCCGGGAAGCTTGAGGACCGTAAAGCCGAAGAGCTCGACGTCCGGCGTCCCCGGCGCGAGCCCGGCTTTTTCGTAGGTCCGGCGGAGGAATTCCGGGGCGTCCCAGCCCCATTCGACGGCCACCTGCGGCAGGAGGAGGCCCGATCGCTTGCCGAGGCGGATGTAGAGGCCGTGGCGGCCGATCTGGATCTCCTCGGGCCGGAGCGGGATCAGGGGGGTGAGGACGGAAAGCTCGACGGCCAGGGCGGGGAGCTCGCGGGGCTCGAGGGGCGGGAAGCGGCCGTCGCGGACGGCGGCGGCCTCGGCCATGTCGCGGACCGACGTCCACAGGGGTTGGAGGGCTTCGATGTGGCCGACGCAGCCGCGGAGCTCGCCGGCGATCCGGAGGGTAACGAAAGCGGCCCCCTTCTCGCGAAGGGGGCCGCTGGGATTCGTCAGATGGGGCGCGGGCTCGCCGCGCGCCGCCGCTTCCACGGTCCGGCGCGCGAGGTCGAGCAGGGCGCGTTGGTCTTCATCGGAGAGCAAGGTCCCATTATGGCTTCCGCCGGATCGCGGGGTTAAACGAAAAACGGCGCCCTTCTCGCGAAGGGCGCCGTTCGGTTTCGTCAGATCGGGCGCGGTTTTCTTACTTCTGGAAGCTCGCTTTCACAGGGGCGCCGGGCAGCGGGGCCTGGCCTTCCACGAGGAAGATCTCCACGCGGCGGCTGTCCTTGTCGGAGCCGCGGGGCCGGGTGCAGCCCATGCCGACCACCGAGTCGACCTGGCGCTCGCTCACGCCGCTCTTCAGCAGCTCGCCCATGACGGCGACCGCGCGGTTGACGCTCAGCTCCGTGTTGGTGTCCGTGTCGAGGGCGGCCAGCGTGGGCTTCCGGACGATCGGCTTCTTGTCCGTGTGGCCGACGATGCGCATGTGCTGGCCCTTCTGGGCCTTCGCGAACGTCCCGAGGATGGTCTTGCCGCGGGCCGTCAGCGTCGAGCTGCCGAGATCGAACAGGACGTCGGTCCCGAACGTCACGGTGCCCTTCTCGTCGACCTTGACGTCGCTCTCCGGCACGCCCAGGCCGAGGAGGGCCTTCTTGAGGCTGTCGGCGAGCTCCGCGTAGGTCTTGTTGGCGGCGGAATACAGCTCGCTGTCGCCCTTGAGGCGGTCGTAGGCTTCCGACTTGGCGCGCAGGGACGCGTTGTCGCGCTCCAGCGTGCCGTTGTACTCCTTGAGCTGGTCGACGTCGTGCTTGTACTGCTCGTAGGTGACCCACTGCCCCTGGCAGCCGACGGCGGCGAACGCGGACACCCCCAGGACGATGCCGAGAATCTTGGACGACATGAGCTTCCCCCTCTCTGACGGACCTTCACTCTCTCCGAAGAGACGGCCCCGCGCCGTCTCCCACGCCATAAACTATAATCTGTAAATTATGATTGTCAAGGGGCGGTGAAAAGAAAACGGCCCCGGGGGTCGTCCCCCCGGGGCCGTGTCGAAGTCCTGAGTTCGCTTAGGGCGCGGCCGGCGGCGGCGCCGCCAGGTCGCCCGGGAGGCTGGACAGCCCCTCGGCCTTCTTGTGGAAGGTCGGGCCCCGGTAGTCCTGGTGCTTGATCCGCGGATCCGGGTCGCCGAAGGGCGGCTCCTTGCCGTGGAAGCGCTTCGTGTGGAACTTCGTCCAGTTCGGGTCCTGCCAGAACTTCTCCAGCGTCCACATGGTCAGGCCCGCCGTGATCTCCGACGGCCGCTCCTTCTGGCCCGACTCCATCGCGAACGTGTCGTAGGCGAAGAAGCCGCCGTACGCCGCCGTCACGAACGCCAGGAAGATGAAGAGGGTCCAGATCCAGTGCGGACGCTTCCGCTCGATCTCCTCCTCGACGGCCACCGGGATCCGCGCGCTCACGCGCTTGTGCGCGCCCGTCTGGCCCGTCCGCTTGCGCGGGGGCGGGGGCGGCGCGACTTCCTCTTCCACGGCCTCGGCCGCGATGGTCTCTTCGTTCGTCTCGTCCGCGAGCTTGAGCGGCTCGGTCGTGACGCCCGTGTCGGTGTCTTCTTCGATGAAGGTCTCTTCGTTTTCGGTGCTGACTTCCTCCGTCGGCACCACCAGGTCCGCGTCCGTCTCCCCGGGCGTATGGCCCTTGACCGCCGCCAGCTGCGCGGAGGTGTCGGAGAGCGCGGCCGTCTCCTGGCCGATGTCGAGGTCCAGAACCGTCTCGTCCTGCGTCTCGCTCGTGGGCGTGGACGGCAGGATGATCGTCGGCTCCGTGATGCGGCCTTTGCGGAGGGACTCGACGTCCTCCTTCTTGAACTTCATCTTGTTTTCGTCGCGGAAGGCGCGGAGCTCGCCTTCCGAGACCATGCGCTTGAGCTCTTCTTCGCCGAGCTCAAGCTCCTTCATGACGTCTTCGAAGCTGAAATAGTCCACGACCGATCCTCCCAGATAACCCTATGACCTTACTTCTTGTCGTCCTTCGGCTGCTGTTTCCTGATCGTTTCCACGATGTCCTTCACGCTCGGCTTGTCGTTGCCGAGCTCCAGGATGTCGAGGTCGAAGCTGATGTCCCGGACGGCCGCCAGCTTCATGGAGCGGGCGCCGTTGCCGATCTGGTAGGCCGCCAGCGAGATCCGCTCGCTCTTGGAGGCCACGACGTCCTTGGGGTCCGAGCCGGGCTTGGGGGGCGCGTTGCGCTTGAAGACGATCCAGCAGATGTCGTTCTGGTTCTGCTGGCTGGCGCCGATGCCCATGATGAGCCCGCCGTTGCCGGAGTCCGCCGCCTGAGCGGGGGTCGGAACCGCGCCGTAAGCCAGAGGCTCGCGCTGCTGCATGAGGAGAGCGCTGAGGAGGACCACGATGATCCCCGCCATGATCCCCATCGAGAAGAAGCCCCACTTTTGCATGCGTCGCGCCTCCGAAGAGAGACGATCCCCAGACCCGAAGTCATTTGACACCCCCCTGTTCCGGGGTGTCAAGCGATTTCGTGGGGCACCGTCTCCCCGCTATCCAGACGGGGGTCGAGCCCGAATTCCCGCGGAAAATTACGGCGTGGAGCCTTTCAGGACGATGTCGTCCCAGAGGCCCGTGTCGTCGAAGGAGCCCACGCCGATCCGGCCCGAGGGGAAGGTGGCGTCTTTGGCCGTCTGGACCGGCTTTTCCAGGTCGTTCCAGTAGACCTCGATGTCCGCGCCCTTCCGGACCACCTTGAGCTTCACCCAGTCGTCCGTCCAGTTCGTGCCCTCGGTCGTCTTCGTGGAGATCTTCAGCCGGGGCGCTCCGTTCACGATGAAGATCTGGTTCGCGTGGTCGTCCGTCTTCTTGCCCAGGTGGGAATAGTAGAAGCGCCCCGGGTCCTGGTACCCGAAGACCACGCACATGTCCCGGTGCCCGTAGTCCTTCACCGTGCTCCGGCACTTCGCCTCCAGGACGAAGTCGCCGACCACGACGTCCTTCAGCAGCGCGAGGTTGAACGGGCTCCGGTGGGGAGGCTCGTACTTGCTCTTCGCGAACTGGCTCAGGCACTTGCCCGTCGGCCCGTCCTCCAGCCGCCAGGCCGCCGGGTCGGTCGGCGCCCAGCGCTCGAACCCCTTCTCGAAGTCTTCCCGGACGTCGACGGCCTGGAGCGCGAGCAGAAGGATCATCATGCGAAGAGTTTAGCGGCCCGACCCCGCCGATGACGGGATCGGGCCGCGCGGATTCCTACGGATTGCGGTTGGGAGGGGTGGCGGGCGGCGGGCGAAGGGGATCGGATTCCTCCTTGGGGAGGGCTTCCATCATCTCCTTCACGGTGAGGCCCGAGCCGCCCTTCGCGTGGTAGTCGACGCAGCGGAGGTCGGCGTCGATCGCACGGACGGTCCGCAGCGAGAAGCCCTTGCCCTGGTCCTCGACCTTGTACATGGCCAGGACCATCCGCTCCGGCCCCCGGGCGGGCTTGATCTTGGTCATGATCCAGAGGATGTCGTTCTTGTTGTCCGAGCTGCCTCCCGTCGCCAGGATCGTGGAGGCCTCGCCCGCGCCCGCTCCAGCCGCCGGTCCCGCCTGCGCCTGACTCGTGAGACACGCCCCGAGGACGCCCGCCGCCGCGCACAGCCCGATGACGATGCCCGCCTTCATAGGACTCTCCTTTCGAGCCCCGCTCCGAACGTGAGATTGGACGACGCCCAAAAGCTCATGGGGGGCCATAAAAAATGACGGCGACGTCCCCGCGGCCCCCCGGGTTAAATGGACGTGATGGCCCTCCTTCTCGCCCTGAGTCTCCAGGCCCCCAGCGTGGAGGAGATCCTCCGGGAGTTCGACGCCCAGGGCGCCGTCGAACCCGCCGACCTCGACGCCCTGCTGGACGCCCTGGAGCAGCTCGGCGCCTCCGCCCTCCTGCCCATCTCCGAGGCCCTCGCCGCCGACCTCCGGGACGGCATGGCCGCCGCCTCCGCCCCGGCCCTCATCGACGCGCTCGTCGGCCGCGGCACGCTCGAACCGTTGCGGGCCGCCTTCCGCGACCCGAAGACGCCGGCCGCGGGACGGCTCGAGATCGCGCGGGCGCTCGACGACCTGGGGGACGACTCCTGGCGCGAGGAGACGCGGCGGATGTCGCGCGACGCCGGGCTCGACCCGGCCCTGCGTCTGCGCGCCGCGGCGTTGCTGGAGCTGGCGGAGGTCGTCGACGACCCGCGGGAAAGCGTGACGCCGGAGCCGGCGCGGCGGATGTCGACGCCCCGAAAGAAACCGGAGCGTCCCGCGCGCGAGCCGGGTACAATGGGCGCGGCCCTCTTCATCGGAGGGTCGCTGCTGGTACTGGGAACGCTCCTGTGGACGCTCCGGCGAAAGGACTGAGATGAAGGTCGACGTGGTCAAGGGTCTGCGCGATCTTCTGGTCCGCCTCGAGTCGTTCCGGGGCACGCTTTGACCTAGATTCCAAGAAAGCGCGCATCAAGGACATCGACGCGCGGATGTCCGGCACCGACTTCTGGGGCAACCAGGAGGCCGCCCAGAAGATCGTCGCCGAGCTCAAATCCCTCAAGGGCGCCGTCGAAGGCTTCGGCGCGCTCCACCTCGAGCTCGAAGACGAGATCGGCCTGCTCGAGATGAGCGACGACGAGAAGGACCAGAGCCACATCAACGAGGTGGCCGCCAAGATCCCGGGCCTCGCGCGGCGCGTGGACGCCATCGAAGTGCAGGCCCTCTTCAACCGCAAGAACGACGATCGGGACGTCTTCTTCTCCATCCACCCGGGCGGCGGCGGCGTGGACGCGATGGACTGGGCGCAGATGCTGCAGCGGATGTACATGCGCTGGATGGAGCGCGCGGGCTACAAGGTGGAGGTCGTCGAGGAGCAGCCCGGCGAAGAGGCCGGGGTGAAGCGGGTGGTGCTCGACGTCCGGGGCGACCACGCCTTCGGCTACCTCAAGAGCGAGCTCGGCCTGCACCGGCTGATCCGGATCTCGCCCTTCGACGCGAACGCGCGGCGCCAGACCTCGTTCGCGGCGGTGAACGTGACGCCGCAGTTCGACGACATCGACATCCAGATCAACGAGGCGGACCTGCGGGTCGACACGTACTCGGCGGGCGGCCCGGGCGGCCAGCACGTGAACAAGACGCAGAGCGCGGTGCGGCTGACGCACATCCCGACGGGCTTGGTGGCCGCCTGCCAGACCCAGCGCTCGCAGATCATGAACCGCAAGCAGGCGATGAAAACGCTCGCCTCGCGGCTGCTGCAGGCCGAGGAGAACAAGCGCAACGCCGAGCTGAGCAAGCTGTACGGCGAGAAGGGCGAAATCGCCTTCGGCGGCGGCCAGATCCGTTCCTACACGATGCAGCCCTACACCCTGGTGAAGGACGAACGCACCGGCCATCAGACCGGCAACGTCCAGGGCGTGCTCGACGGCGACCTCGACCCCTTCATCGAGGCGTTCCTGCGCTGGAAGGACCGGAAGTACTAGGCCCAGGTACCGGGTACCAGGAACCAGGTACCGGGTGAACTTCCCCCCCTTGCCCCCCCCCGGGGGGCATGCCTGGTACCCGGTACCCGGTACCTGTTACCTGGCTTTGAGGGCGGCCCAGGACTTGTCGAGGAGCTTCTTCAGGTCCGGGGAGAGGGGCGGCAGGAGCGAGAGGCGCGCCTTCAGGTCCTCGCCCGGGAAGATCAGGGGATTGTCGAGGATCTCCTTCTTGATCAGCTTCTTCGCCGCCTCGTTCGGGTTGCCGAACCGCCGCTCGTTGGTGATCGCCGCCGAGACGTCCGGGCGCAGGAGGAAGTCGATGAACCGGTGCGCCAGGTCCGTTTGCTTCGCGCCCTTCGCGACGCAGAGGTTGTCGATCCAGAGCGTGCCGCCCTCCTTCGGGATCACGTAGGCGATCTTGCCGCCGAGCGCGTCGGCGGCCTGGAGGGCGTCGCCGCTGAAGGCCTGGGCGATCGCGACGTCCCCGTCGATGAGCTTGGCCTTCGGGTTCGAGTCCCAGACCTTGGGCTTCCAGCCGTCGAGACGCTTGGCGGCCTTCGCGAGGCCGTCGGACGTCCAGGGCGCTCCTTCCGCGCGGAGCGCCGCGGCGAAGACCTCGCGGGCGTCGTCGACGAGCCCGGCCTGGGACGTGAGCGCCGCGCTCCAGGAGTCCGGCGCGGGCTTGACCTTGTCGACGTGGTAGGCGATGCCGGTCGTGCCGGTCATGTAGGGCAGCGAGTACGCGTTTTTCGGGTCGAACGGCAGGCCCTTGTAGGCCGCGCCGATGTTCGCGGCGCCGGCGATCTTCGACAGGTCGAGCGGTTCGAGCAGGCCGTTCGCGATGAGGGCGGGAACGACCTCGTCGCTGGGAAAGACGACGTCGAAGCCGGAGCGGCCTCCCTCGAGGCGGGCGCGGAGCTTCTCGGACGATTCGATGTAGTCGATCCGCACGACGCAGCCGGTCTCCTTCTCGAAGGCCGCGATCGTGCCGTCGGCGAAGTAGTCCGACCAGGTGAAGATCCGGAGCTCCGGCTTCGCGGGGCCGCAGCCTGTGGTGAGCGGAGTCGAACCACCGATGAGGCACAAGGCGAGGGCGAGCAGGCGTTTCATCGACGTCCTCCGGTGAGCGGGGTCTTGGAGAGTTTAAGCGACGCGGCGATCGCCGCGAGCGAAACGGCGAGCAGGATCGTGGAGATGGCGTTGATCTCGGGGGTGACGCCGAAGCGGACCTTCGAATAGACGAGGACGGGCAGGGTGGCGTTGCCGGCCCCGGAGGTGAAGTAGGTGATGACGAAGTCGTCGAAGGAGAGGGTGAAGGCGAGGAGGGCGCCG
Source organism: Planctomycetota bacterium (assembly GCA_036383955.1). Taxonomy (GTDB): domain Bacteria; phylum Planctomycetota; class MHYJ01; order MHYJ01; family JACPRB01; genus JACQFK01. The sequence continues at coordinate 45,958 of DASVNH010000041.1, forward strand.
GAGAAGACGGCGGGCCGGATGGCGGGGAAGGTGACGCGCCAGAAGGCGGTCCAGGGCGTGCAGCCCAGGTCTCGGCCGGCGAGCTCGAGCGAGCGGTCGAGGCCCTCAAGGCGGGCGGAGACGACGAGGGCGACGTACGAGAGGTTGAACGTGGCGTGGGCGAGGGCGGCCGTGAGCACGCTCAGGGGCAGGCCCAGGGTGCGGAAGAGCGAGTAGACGGCGAAGGCGAGCACGATGTCGGGCACCGTCACGGGCAGCGAGACGAGCGCGACGTAGAGCTTTTTCCCGCGGAAACGCTCGCGCGCGGCGAGGGCCGCCAGGGTGCCGAGGATCGTGGCGAGGACCGTGGAGATCGACGAGAGCAGCAGCGTGTTGACGAGGGCGTCCCGGATGTCGTGCGCGACCAGGAGCTTGCGGTACCAGTCCAGCGTGAAGCCCGCCCAGGCGGAGGAGGTCGAGGCGTTGAACGAGAACACGACCATGATCGCGATAGGGGCGTAGAGCCCCGCGAGGACGAGCGCGGTCCAGGCCCCGAGGAGCCGGTTCACGCGAGGCCCTCCGACGTCTTGAAGCGCGCGTAGAGGGCGGTGAGGCCGGCGGTGAAGAGCATGAGGACGAGGGTCAGCGCGGAGCCGGCCGCCGAGCGCGAGTCCTGGTTGAAGAGCAGGTTGATCTGGGTGCCCACGAGGGAGACCTGGGCGCCGCCGAGGAACTCGGGCAGCGCGAAGATCCCCATCACCGGGATGAAGACGAGCATGCAGCCGGCGGCGATGCCCGGCGCCGTCAGCGGCACCGTGACGCGCCAGAACGCGCCCCACGGCGAGGCCCCCAGGTCGCGGGCGGCCTCCAGCAGGCGCGGCGGGATCTTCTCCAGCGAGGTCACGAGCGGCAGGATCATGAAGGGCACGAAGCTCTGCACCAGGCCGATCACCACCGCCTCCCGCGTGTTGAGGATCTCCATCCGGCGGAAGACGAACATGAGCGCGTAGGTGCGGACCAGCAGGTTCGTCCAGAAGGGCAGGACCACCAGGAAGAGCAGGAAAGCCCGGGCTTTGGCGCCGCGCCCGGCGATGTAGAGCGCCGCCGGGTACGAGACGAGCAGGCAGAGCGCCGTGGAGAGGAAGGCGTAGCCGAACGAGCGCCCCAGCAGCGCCCAGGTCGCCGCCTGGCCGAGCGTCTCGAGGCCCTCGGACGAGAAGGCGGCCGAGGCCAGGATCGCCGTCGGCGCCACCAGGAAGACGACCAGCCACGCGATCGGGGGCCACTTCATCGGGGGAAGGTCCTGACGTCCTCCGCCTTCCACGAGACCCGCGTCTCCTGGCCCGGGCGGAGGTCGAAGTCCCCCTCGGCGATGATCCGTCGGCCGTCGGCCCGCAGGAGGACGTGGACGACCGCGCCCTGGTAGAGGATGTCTTCGACGACCGCCGGCCGGCCCTCGGCGCCGAGACGGATGTTCTCGGGGCGCACCATGCCTTCGTCGAAGAAGTTCGCGGTGCCGACGAAGCCCGCGACGAAGCGGGTGGCGGGCGTCTCGTAGATCGCGCGGGGGGAGCCGACCTGCTCGAGACGGCCCTGGTTCATGACGGCGATCCGGTCCGACATCGCGAGCGCCTCCTCCTGGTCGTGCGTGACGTGGAGGAAGGTCATGCCGAGCGAACGCTGGAGGCGGCGGAGCTCCTCCTGGAGCCCTTTGCGGAGCTTGAGGTCGAGCGCGCCGAGGGGCTCGTCGAGGAGGAGCACGCGGGGGCGGGGCGCGACGGCCCGGGCGATCGCGACGCGCTGCTGCTCGCCGCCCGAGAGGGTGCCGATCGCGCGGCGCTCGTAGCCCGCGAGGTTGACGAGGGCGAGGCATTCGGCGACGCGCGCGGCGCGGTCCTCGCCGTTCAGCCCGAACGCGACGTTGCCCGCGACGTCGAGGTGCGGGAACAGCGCGTAGTTCTGGAAGATCATGTTGCAGTCGCGGCGGTGCGGGGGGACGTCGCGCATGTCCGCGCCGCCCAGGAGCACCGCGCCGGCGTCGGCGGTCTCGAAACCCGCGATGACGCGCATGAGGGTGGACTTGCCGCAGCCGGAGGGGCCCAGGAGGGAGAAGAATTCGCCGCGGCGGATCTCGAGGGTCACGTCGTCGATGGCGCGCCGTCCGCCGAAAGTCTTGATCACGCCGCGCGCCGCGATGTCGAAGTCGTCGTTCACGCCTGTCGGTCACCTCCTGGGTTCAACGGGATTCGTGATAGCACAACGGGGAGATGGACGCAAGGGGGGAGGTCCAGGAAACAGGTCCAGGTCCAGGAAGCGACGCTCACGTCGATGCCGGGTCCGTTTCCCGGACCTACTCGTCCTGCGCGGCCTGGTTCTGGAGGTGCTTGGGGATGGGCAGCGCGAGGACGAAGGTCTTCCATTCCTCTTCCATGGCCTTGAGGTCGACGCCGGCGAAGACCTTGTCGGTGGCTTTCTCGGAGTCGCCGCCGCCCTTGAGGGCCTCGAGCATGCGCTGGGGGATCGTGCTCCAGCCGGCCTTCTTGGCGGCGGGGCTGTTCAGCAGGAAGTAGTTGATCGCCCAGCCCTCGGCGTAGCAGAGGCTCGGGTTGCGGTAGTACTGGGCCTGGTCGTAGCGGATGATCTGCGCGATCGGCACGTGCTTGTTCGCCTTGACGGCGTCGTGGATGCGCTTGACCCGCCAGTCGTTGATCCCGATCGAGAACTTGCGCGGGCTCTTCTGCCAGTCGCCGCCGAAGAAGTAGTCGCCCAGCCCTTCGTTGATCCACGACGGCACGTAGACCCGGCGGTCCCGGCCCATCAGGTAGTACATGTACTGGTGGAAGCCCTCGTGGTAGAGGATCTTGAACGTGACCTCCTCCGGGGCCCGCTCCTCGGCGACGGTGAACTCCTCGCTCGACTCGTTCGACTTCACCTTGTCGCCCTCGAACTTGTAGCAGACGATCTCCTCCTGGGAGGGGCTCCAGTAGGCGGCCGCCCCGTAGGCGCCGGAGTAGTACATGAAGTCGTCCTCGCGGTCGAAGACCTTCACGCGGCACTGGGGGATGCCCTTCTGCGAGGGGATGACCTGGCGGTAGAGCGCGAGGATCTGCTCGAGCTCCTCGCCGCAGCGCTTGGCGTATTCGGTCGACGTCCCGTACTCGATCAGGTAGCTGCCCTTCGACGAGCGCATCACGTTCCAGTCGGCGCAGAGCGCGCTGCGGTTGAGCAGCGTCGCCTTGCCCTGGCGCGTGGCCGCGTCGTAGATCCAGAACGTCTTGGCCGCCTGGTCGAAGACCTTCTGCGCGTGGGCGAAGTCGTCCGGGCTGACCGGCTTGTCGCTCGAGGACTTCCGCGTGGTGCGCTTGCCGTCCGGCCCGATCGTCGTGATCGTCATCGTGAAGTTGTCTTCGCCGCCCGCGCGCCAGACGCCGCAGAGCGCGAGGCCGCGGCGCTCGCCGAAGTAGTAGTAGATGACCAGGCGGTCGCCGTCGTTGGTCGTGTAGGTCTTCTTCAGGCCCGCCATGCGGTTGCCCTGCCAGGGCGCCTTCGATTCCTCCTTGATGCCCTCGAAGCGCTCCCCGAGCTCCTTGAGGATCTGCGTCTCGAGGTAGTCGAGGCTGGTCGTCGCGTAGATCTTGTAAACCGCCATGTAGAGCTTGTCGAGGTAGGGCGAGGTGTAGCGCGTGACCCGCTCGGCCTTGCCCTTGTAGAACGTCTCGTCGTTGTCGAACTCGCCGAACCAGAGCGCCTGGGGCGGCACGCCCTTCCAGCCGTCGGGCGGCGCGAACTCGTAGCCGAACCACGAGTCCTGGTGCGCCCGCTTGTAGAGCGTCGTCTTGCCCAGCGCGCCCACCGCGAGCTTGAGGCCGATCTCGTTGATCCGCTCCGAGATCTTCTCCATCTTGTCGAAGTAGACCCGCGTCCCGCGGAACTTCGTCCGGAGGTCGCGCAGCTTCTGCTGCGCCTCCATCAGCTTGCCTTCTTTTTCGAGCTTCTCCGACTGGTCCCAGAGGTCCTGCGCCTTCTTCTCGCGCGCCTCCTGGTCCCCCTTGGGCGGCTTCGGCGGCTCCTGCGCGCAGAAAAGGAGCGGATCGCGCTCGGGCGCCGGAGGTCCGGCAACCGCCCAGGGCGCCAGCGCGGCGCAGATCAGGATCGCCTTGCCTACGGCGGACGTCATCGGACTTCCTCCCCTAACCCATGTCTGATGTTCCAGGAGGATATATACCGTCGCTCCCGGTTCATTTCAGGGGAAACCTGAAAAAGATTCTCCCCACGCCCCTCTTAGACGTAGAGACCCCCCCGGCGTTCACGGAAAATCGACGGCCGTCGTATAATCTCGGGATGATGCGCTCCCTCGCCCTCCTTCTGCTCCTCCTGCCGCAGGAGGCGCCGACCGCCTGGCGCCTCGACGCCGCCGAGTTCGCCCGCCGCCGCGCCGCCGTCGCCGAGAAGCTCCCCGACGGCGCCGCCGCCCTCGACGCCGGCCCCCTCGGCGAGCCGGGCGCCGACGCCAACACCCCCGTCTTCGACTTCCGCTATCTCGCCGGGATCCACGACGACCAAGGCCTCCTCGTCCTCCTGGACGGCAAGCTGACCGTCTTTGTCTCCAAGCCCGCCGACATCCCCGAGGCCGCCGTCCTCCCCCTCGAGGGCTTCGCCGCCTGGGCCAAGGAGCACCTCGCGGGGAAAAAGATCTACACGAAGCTCCGGCAGAAGAACCTCGACGCCCTCCGCGCCGCCGCCCCGGGCGCCGACGTCGTCGGCTCCACCCTGGGCCCGGCGCTCACCCGCCTCCGGCTGGTGAAGAGCGAGGCGGAAATCCGGCTGATCCGGAAGTCGTCCGACGCCACCAACAAGGCGCACCTGGCCGTGATGCGCGCGACCAAGCCGGGGAAGAACGAGAAGGAGCTCGACACCCTCCTGCGCGGCGTCTTCGCGAAGGAAGGCTGCGACGACATCGGCTTCCCGCCCATCGTCGGCGCCGGCCGGAACGGCACCGTCCTCCACTACATGGAAAACAAGAAGCCCATCCCGCCCGACACCCTGATGGTCGTCGACATCGGCGCGTCGATCCTCAACTACGTGACCGACATCACGCGCACGCTGCCGACGTCCGGCGCGTTCTCCGAGACCCAGCGGACGCACTACCAGTGCGTGCTCGACGCCCAGAAGGCGGCGGAGGCGGTCCTCAAGCCCGGCGCGACGTTCTGGGACCTCGAGCGGGCCGCGAAGAAGGTCTTCGAGGACCGCGAGCTGACGAAGTGGTCGTACGCCCACTCCAAGGACAACGGCGTGCGCCACGGCCTGGGCCACTACGTGGGCCTGGCGGTCCACGACTCCGGGACCTACCGCGAGAAGTTCGCCCCGGGGATGGTGATCACGATCGAGCCGGGCTGGTACGACAAGGACGCCGGCTACGGCATCCGCATCGAGGACATGTACCTGATCACCGCCGACGGCTTCGAGCGCCTCTCGGCCGACGCCCCGCGCGAGATCGCCGAGATCGAGAAGGCGATGCGGCCGAAGGACTTCTAAGCGTTGACGTTCTGACGCGGTCATTTCGTCAACACGTCCGCCCGGTCACGCGACTCCAAGCTCGTCGTCCAAACCTTCGGGAGGGTTTCTCATGTCAGATCTCTTCTGGGTAGGCGCGGCGGCGGAGGCTGCCGGAGAGGCGGTCGGGGGTCTGACGGCCGGGGGCACGTCCGGGGAGGCGCTCCGCGACCGGAACGACCGCCTGGAGCGCCGACTCGACAAACTCAGCCTGGTCTGCCAGGCCCTGTGGGGCTTGGTGCGCGACAAGACCGGCCTGACGGAGTCCGATCTGGCCGGGCGCGTCATGGAGCTGGACTTGAGCGACGGCAAGCTCGACGGCCGCCGGGCTCCCGGCCTGGCTTGCGAAGCGTGCGGCCGAGTCTCCTCGCGCCGGCATTCGCGTTGCCTCTACTGCGAATCGCCTCGAAAGGGCGGTTCGGCGTTCGACGCGGTGTGAAGAGGGGCCGCGACGGCCTTCCGCCGCGGCCCCCGGAGGATGTCGCTTACTTGGCCGGCTTGACGACCAGCCCGTTCACGTACATGTTGAGGTCGTACTCGTTCTCCTTGTAGAGATCGTTCAGGAAGGCCACCGCGATCTTCCGGTCGCCCGCCTTCAGCTCGGCCCTCACCGTGTAGGCCTTGTCTTCCACGGCCGAGCAGGTGATCTCGCCGCCGGCCTTCTGGCCGTCGACGGCCACCGTGAACTTCGCCTTCTGGCCCATGGCCTCGTCGCAGGAGACGTTCACGACGATGTCGTAGGCGCCGTCGGCGGCGATCTTCACCGGGATCTCGACGGCGCCGGCCGTGTACATGAAGATCCGGCCGTTGCCGTCGTCGTAGCCGAAGAGCTCGGCGCCCTCGGCGGGACCCTTGAACTTCGAGAGGTCGGCCGTCACGGGCTTGGCCTCGTCCCGCGGCGCGGCGGGAGGCGGCGGCGGGAGCGGGGGCGGCGCCTTGGCCGGGACGGGCGGCGGCGGAGGCTGGACGGGCGCCGGGGGCGCCTTCGCGAAAGCCCCTTCGGGCTTGGCCGCGGTCTGGCAGCCGGCCAGGACCGCCAGGGACAGCGTGACCGAGAGGACGCGCATCGATTCACCTTTCAATGGGGGACTCCCCGTTACGTGGAGGACCGCTCCGCGTGACCGGATGAATTCCTTTACTCTTAGTGTCGGATCTGGCTTTGTGGTTACGCGATGCTCCCGGGAAGAGGCTCCGAAGGCTATGCCGTCTACGCCGCCGGCATGGAGGCGAGCGCCGGCGACAAGGCCCGCCTCCTCGCCTTCGCGCGCCCCGGCGTCATCGCCGACCTGGGCTGCGGCAGCGGCACCGTCCTCGAGCTGCTGCGCCGCGCCTTCCCCGAGAGCCGCCTCATCGGCGTCGACGTCTCCACCAAGATGCTCGCCGGCTGCCGCGCCCGCTTCGGGAAGGGCGTCGACTTCCTCCGCCGCGACATCACGGGGCGGCTCTTTCCCGACGCCTCCGTGGACACCATCGTCCTCTGCTCCATCCTCCACGAGGTCTTCACCTACAAGGGCTACCACTACGACGCCGTCCGCCGCACCCTCCGCCACTGCGCCCGCGCTCTCAAGCCCGGCGGGCGGATCCTGATGCGCGACGGCGTCAAGCCCGCGAAGGAGGAGGCCGTCTATCTCACGTTCCTCCGCGACGGCCTCCGCGAGAAGTTCGTCCGCTTCGCCCGCGAGTTCGGCTCGAGCGAGGTGGCCTGGAAGGACGTCGACGGCCGCGTCCAGCTCGCGCGCCGGGACGCGATGGAGTTCCTGACGAAGTACATCTACGAGAAGAACTGGCGCTTCGAGGTGAAGGAGCACTTCGGGGTCTACACGCTGGACGAGTGGCGGCGCGAGCTGAAGGGCGCCGGCTTCCGGGTCGTCCACGCCGAGAGCTACCTGATCGACTGGCTGCGCGTCACCCACTGGGAGAAGGACGTCCGCCTGGAGACGCGGGACGGCGCGGCGGCCGAGTGGCCGCATTCGACGATGCTCGTCGCGGGCGAGCGGGTATAATCTCCCGCTCTCATGGCCCTCGACACCGACGTCCGCATCGCCCGCCAGGCGAAGATCCGCCCGGTCGCGGACCTCGCCCGCGAGATGGGGATTCCCGCCGACTGCGTCGAGCTGCACGGGCCCTATAAGGCGAAGATCCGCCTGGAGGCGCTCCAGGCCCTGCCGCCGCCCCGCGCGAAGGTCGTGGTGGTGACGGCGATGACGCCCACGCCGCTGGGCGAAGGCAAGACCGTCAACACCATCGGCCTCGCGCTCGGCCTCAACCGCCTGAGACACCGGACCGTCTGCACGACGCGGCAGCCCTCGCTGGGGCCGGTCTTCGGCGTGAAGGGCGGCGCGGCGGGGGGCGGCCGCTCCCAGGTCCTGCCGATGGACGACATCAACCTGCGGCTCACCGGCGACATCGACGCCGTGGCCGCCGCCCACAACCTGCTCGCGGCGCTCATCGACAACCACCTGCACCACGGCAACCGCCTCGGCCTCGATCCCGCCGCGGTCACCTGGCGCCGCGTCATGGACATGAACGACCGCGCGCTGCGCGAGATCACCGTGGCGGTCGGCTCCAAGACCGAGCGCGAGACGGGCTTCGACATCGCCGTCGCCAGCGAGATCATGGCGATCCTGGCGCTCGCGACCTCCTACAAGGACCTCCGGGCGCGGCTGGGCCGCATGATCCTGGGGCGGACGAAGGACGGGCGCGCGGTGACGGCCGAGGACCTCAAGGCGGCGGGCGCGATGGCGGTGCTGGTGCGCGACGCCCTCAAGCCCAACCTGCTGCAGACGATCGAGAACACGCCGGCCTTCATCCACACGGGGCCGTTCGGCAACATCGCGCACGGCAACAGCTCGATCCTCGCGGACCTGATGGCCGCGCGCTGCGCCGATTTCGTGGTCACGGAGAGCGGCTTCGGCGCGGACCTGGGCTTCGAGAAGTTCGTCGACATCAAGTGCCGCGCGGGCGGGATCGCGCCGTCGGCGGCGATGGTGGTCGCGACCGTGCGCGCCTGCAAGCTCCACGGCGGGGACCACGAGGCCAAGCCGGGCAAGCCCCTGCCTCGCGAGCTCGCCATGGAGGATCCGGAGGCCGTCGAGCGCGGCGCCGCGAACCTCGCGCACATGATCGGGCTCGTGAAAAAGGCGGGGCTGCCGGCGGTCGTCGCGATCAACCGCTTCCCCGACGACACGGAGCGGGAGATCGACGTCGTTCGGAAGGCGGCGGCCGCGGCCGGGGCGGCGGGTGTCGAGGTCATCGAGGCCTACGCCAAGGGCGGGGCGGGGGCGGAGGAGATCGCGAAGGCGGTGGTGAAGGCCTGCGAGGGGCCGTCGGCCTTGCGGATGTTCTACGACGCGAAGCGGCCGCTGCGGGAGAAGATCGAGACGATCGCGCGGGAGGTCTACGGGGCGGAGGGAGTCGACTTCTCGGCGCGGGCGTCGGAGGAGCTGGACCGCTACGCGGCGTGGGGGCTGGACGGGCTGGCGGTCTGCATGGCGAAGACGCAGCTGTCGATCTCCCACGACCCGAAGCGGCGGGGGAGGCCGTCGGGCTTCCGCGTGCCGGTGCACGAGGTGCGCGTGTCGGCGGGGGCGGGCTTCGTGACCCCGCTGCTGGGGGACATCATGACGATGCCGGGCCTGCCGTCGACGCCGGCGTCGGAGCACATGGACATCGACGAGCGCGGGAACTTGATCGGGCTTTCGTCATGAGCGCGACGCCGCTGCCGGGGAAGGCCGTCGAGTCGATCCGCGCGAAGGCGCTGACGGATCTGGCCGCGCTGGGACGCCGGGCCAAGGTCGTCGCCGTGCACAACCCGGAGAGCGCCGCGGCGCGGTATTACCTCCGCGCGCAGAAGAAGGTCTGCGGCGAAGCGGGGGTCGACTACGAGGTCCGCGAGCTGCCGGCGGGGGCCGATCAGGCGAGGATCCTGGCGATCCTGGCGGAGCTGGCGGCGGACCGGTCGGTGGACGGGATCACGGTGCACACGCCGCTGCCGAAGGGCGTCGACGACCAGGCCGTCTGGCAGGCGATCGCGCCGGGGAAGGATATCGAGGGCATCCATCCCGAGAACCTGGGGCGGCTGCAGGTGGGCGAGCATCATCCGGCGCCGTGCGCGGCGAGCGCGGCGGTGGCGCTGGCCCGCGCGGCGCGGCCGTCGATGAAGGGCCTGGACGCCGTGGTGGTGGGACGCAGCGCGCTGGTGGGCAAGGCGATCGCGGCCCTGCTGCTGCAGGCGCGGGGGGACGCGCCGACGGTGACGATCTGCCACACGGCGACGGCGGACCTCGGCGCGCACGCGCGGCGGGCCGACGTCCTGTTCGCGGCGGCGGGGAAGGCCGGGCTGATCCGCGGCGCCATGATCAAGCCGGGCGCGGTGGTGATCGACGTCGGCATCAACGAGGGCCCGGACGGCAAGGTGATCGGCGACGTGGTCTTCGACGAGGCGAAGGAGATCGCGTCGGTGATCACCCCGGTCCCCGGCGGGGTCGGCCCCGCCTGCCACTACATCCTGCTGCGCAACATCGCCGCGTGCGCGGCTGTTACGAAGCATCCAGTTTAGTTTGTAACAACCCTCCAGATTCCGTCGCCTCAGAAGATTCTTCGACGACTTTTTCGCCCTTTTTGCCACTAGGGGTGGAGAAACGTCGATGGGAAAGCGCGTGCCATGCGAAGCCGTGGCGGATTGGCACATCTACAACCGGGGGTCCCGCCGCTTGGCCTTGTTCAGGGATGACGAGGACTGCCGCTACTTTCTGCTTCTCCTGAGGCAGGCACTGCGGAACACGGGCGCGATCCTCTGGGCTTACGCCTTGATGGGCAATCACTTCCATCTGGTCGTTCGAGCTTCGATCGAGCAGCGACGACGACTGATGCATCATGTCGGCAGGCTCTACGCGCGCTATCACAACCGCCGCTATAACCTCAGCGGTCACGCCTATGAAGGGCCTTACGAAGCGCATCGGCAACGGTCGCTGGCCCTTCTTTTCCGGACAATCGCCTATGTCATTCTCAATCCGGAGACGGCTGGCATGGTCACTCATGCCGCGCTTTGGCCATGGACCTCCTATGGAGACTATTTCGACGGCGCCCGAAGCTGGTTAGGGGTCGATCCACGCCCTCTTTTCGCCGAAGCGAAGGGAGGCGAGGCCGCGGGGCGAGAGCTGTTCGGGAGGGTGTTCGAGAGGGAACGAGCTCGCTTGGCCGCTCGACCCTCTCGGACCCTCACCTCGAAAAGGATTCACGAAGAACACTTCCTTTCGTTGCTGGATGAGGCGAGAGCGCGGTTTCAGGATCTCGAGGGTCAGGATCCCGTTCTTCTGGCGATCTGCTGGGCTCAAGACTGTGGGGTTCTGAGAGGGGGGATCAATGACGCTCTCGGGGGTCCTTTGTCGGCCGCGAGGCGGATGGAGCTGAAAAGGTTCAGGGCGTGGCTGAACGCTTTGCCGGATCGCAAAGCCAGACTGGGGCAGCCGGAGGGGATGTTACGAACTAAACTGGATGCTTCGTAACAAACCAGCTCACGAAGTCTTTGATGCCGTCCTCGATGGCGACCTTCGGGGCGTAGCCCAGGCGGGCCTTCGCCTTGTCGATCGACGCGAACGTGCGCTTCACGTCGCCGGGCTGCTCGGGCATCGGCTTGATGAGCGGCGCGCGCCCCACGTTCTGGCCGATCAGCTCGATCAGGCGCCTGAGCGGGATCGTGCGGGACTCGCCCAGGTTGTAGACCTCGAAGGGCTCCGGGCGGTCGATCGCCGCCACCAGCCCCTGGAGGATGTCGGTCACGTGCGTGTAGTCCCGCTCGGTCGTGCCGTCGCCGAACATCGGGATCTCCCGGCCTTCCGCGCAGGCCCGGGTGAACGCGTGGATCGCCATGTCCGGCCGCTGCCGCGGGCCGTAGACCGTGAAGAAGCGCAGGCAGGTGATCTTCAGCCCGTGCAGCAGGCTGTAGATCCGGCAGTAATGCTCGCCGAGCAGCTTCGTCACGCCGTACGGAGAGACCGGCCGCAGGTTCTCGTCGTCCTCGCGCGACGGCGCCGCGCCGTTCCCGTAGACCGACGAGCTCGACGCGAACACGACGCGCCCCACGCCCGACCGCCGGCACGCCTCGAGCAGCCCCAGCGTGCCCGCCACGTTGACCGAATCGTAGAGCGCGGGATCCTGGAGCGACGGCCGCACGCCCGCCCGCGCGGCGAGGTGCACCAGGACGTCGGGCTTCACCTCGCCCACCAGGCCGGCCGACTCCCGCAGGTCGCGCTCGACCAGCCGGAAGCCGCCCTTGGGGAGGTTGGCCCGCTTGATCGCGGGATCGTAGTAGTCGTTGAGGTCGTCGAGCACCACGACCTCGTCCCCGCGCGCGAGCAGGCGCTCCAGCAGGTGCGATCCGATGAAGCCCGCGCCCCCGGTGAGGAGGATTTTCATCTAGCGCGCGGTGAGCTTGCCCTGGAAGAGGGAGAGGAACGCCACGTACGTGAAGCCGACGAAGAAGAGCATCTGGAAGGGGATCGCCCCGTACATGCCGTGCTGGAACGAATACCAGACGACCCAGCCGAAGCCGAGCCCCAGCGCCAGCTCCATGAACGGCAGCGCCTTGGTCAGCGCCACCTTGTACTTCTTGCCCTTGAAGGTGTCGCGCGCCGCGTTGATCGCGTACTTGGGCGTCCGCACGAACTCGCCGCCCCGGGTCGTCAGGCCCTCGAACACCGCCTTCGCGTTCGAGACGCACATGCCGATGCCCATCGACAGCAGCATGGGCGTGTAGAGGATCGTGCGGATCACGCCGCGGATCCCGTAGATCTCGCGCTGCGACGTCAGGTAGAAGATGCAGACCGACAGCGTCGCGCTGGCGAAGACGATCAGGTCGAGGATCACGCTCGTGCGCATCTCGAGCTTCGGCCGGAAGTAGGTCACCGGGAAGAGCATCAGCGCCAGGAACAGCGTCAGGATGTAGGCCGTGTTGCCCATGAGGTGCACGACCCCTTCCGTCTTCACGTGGAAGGGGATCGGCGCCTTGATGACGTCCTTCAGCAGCTTCTTCGAGGTCTGCATCGACCCCTTCACCCAGCGGTGCTGCTGGCTCTTGAAGCCGTTCATGTCGACCGGCAGCTCGGCGGGGGTCACGACGTCCTGCACGAACACGAAGCGCCAGCCCTTGAGCTGGGCCCGGAAGCTCAGGTCCAGATCCTCCGTCAGCGTGTCGTGCTGCCAGCCGCCCGCGTCGGAGATCGACTCCCGCCGCCACATCCCGGCCGTCCCGGAGAAGTTGAAGAAGCGGCCCGAACGGTTCCGGGCCGCGTGCTCCATGATGAAGTGGCCGTCGAGGAAGATCGACTGCAGCCGCGTGAGGATCGAGTATTCCTTGTTGATGTGGCCCCAGCGCGCCTGCACGCAGCCCACCTTGGGATCCGTGAAGTAGTGCACCGTCTTCTGGAGGAAGTCGACGTTCGGCACGAAGTCCGCGTCGAAGAGCGCGATGAACTCGCCTTTCGCGGTCTTCAGCCCGTTGTCCAGCGCGCCCGCCTTGTAGCCCGTGCGGTCCACGCGGTGGATGTATTCGATGTCGACGCCCTTCGCCTGCCACTCCTCGACCTTGCGGCGCGCGACCTCCGCGGACTCGTCCGTGGAGTCGTCGAGCACCTGGATCTGGAGCTTCTCGCGCGGATAGTCCATCACGCAGGCCGCGTCGATCAGGCGGTCGGTGACGTAGAGCTCGTTGAAGACCGGCAGCTGCACGGTGACGAGAGGCAGCGTCTCCCAGGCCTTCTCCACCTTCGCGGCCTTCCGGCGGTGACGGTAGTACAGGAAGACCATGAAATAGCGATGAAGGCCGTAGACGCAGAGTATGCCCAAGACTACGAAATAGGTGTACATGACCGTCAAGCCCACGGCGTTGCCTGTGCCGGTCACGGGAAGCGCGAGAAGAGACTTCACTGGACCTCTTTTCCCTCCCGAAGAAGGCGTATTATAGGGAAGCCCCCCCCGGCAGGGTCAAGGGCAACCCATAAAAACCCATGAAATGCCTTCGCCTCGCCCACGCCAACCTGCGGGTCGACGCCCTGGAGCCTGCCGTGAGGTTCTATTCAGACGTCCTGGGCCTCCCCCTTGTGACACGAAGAGACGCCGAAGGCCGGGGCGCCTGGCTCCGGGTCGGCGACGCCGAGATCCATCTCACCGAAGACGCCACCCCGCAGCCCGCCTCCAAGCGGCACCTCGCGTTGGAAGTCGACGACCTCCCCGCCGCGCGCGCCGCGGTCGCCGGCTCGGGCGCCCTGATCGAAAAAGAAGAGGCCGGCGTCCGCTTCTGGACCCGCGACCCCTCCGGCAACCGCTTGGAGATCGTCGGCCCGGCCTGATACCATGCCTTCCCTGTGAAGGTTTCGGTGCGCCTCTTCGGGCCCCTCGCGGAAGCGGCCGCGACGTCCTCCCTGGACGTCGACGTCGAGCGCCCCACGGTCGGCGCGGTCGTGGAGGCCGTCGCCAAGACCGGCCTGAAGATCGACCGCTCCGTGAAATTCGCGCTGAACACGGACTACGCGGCGGCGGAGGCCGTCGTCCGCGCCGGCGACGTCGTCTCGCTCATCCCGCCGGTGGGTGGCGGATAGCCGTGCTGACGCACGAAACTCCCAAGGGCCAAATCCCAAATCCCAACGGATCCCCCCTGTCCCCCCGGGGGGGCGGGGGATGTCTTGGGAGTTGGTCCTTGGGAGTTGGGAGTTACGTTTGATCAAGGTCACGACCGACGTCCTTTCGATCGACGAGGCCTACGCGGCGGTGAAGCGGCCGGACTGCGGGGCGGTGGCCCTCTTCGTGGGGACCGTGCGCGACCACCACGAGGGGAAGTCGGTCGTCTCGCTGTCCTACTCGGCCTTCCAGGAGATGGCGGAGAAGGAGTTCGCGAAGATCGCCGCCGACGCGGCCGCGAAGTGGAAGCTCGGCGAGGTCTACATCGCGCACCGCACCGGCAAGCTCGAGATCGGCGACGCGAGCGTGCTGATCGCGGTCTCGTCGGGCCACCGCGCGGAGGCCTTCGAGGCCTGCCGCTACGCGATCGAGACGCTAAAGAAGACGGCGCCGATCTGGAAGGAAGAGTTCTACGACCAGGGGAAAGCGTGGGTGAGCGGGTGAAGTCGCTCACCGAGCACCTCTGGTTCGAGACGAAAGAGCGCGTCGAGTTCGTCAACATCACCGCGACCGTCGAGGAGCTGGTCCGCAAGAGCGGCGTGAAGGAAGGCATGGTGCTCGTCAACGCCATGCACATCACCGCGAGCGTGTTCATCAACGACGATGAGCGCGGCCTGCACGCGGACATGAAGCGCTTCCTCGAAAAGCTCGTGCCGTTCGAGCCGACCTCCCAGTGGCGCCACAACGACACCGGCGAGGACAACGCCGACGCCCACCTCAAGCGCCAGCTCTTCGGCCGCGAGGTCGTCGTCGCCATCACCGCCGGGAAGCTCGACTTCGGCCCCTGGGAGCAGATCTTCTACGGGGAGTTCGACGGACGTCGCCGCAAGCGCGTCCTCGTCAAGGTGATCGGCGAGTGAGCGCTCGCTTTAAGCTGCTCGTCCTTCGAAGTCCTCAGCTAGACGTTGTGAAGAGCTTCTATGAGGCGATCGGATTGTCCTTCGTTCCGGAAAAGCACGGCCGGGGGCCCGATCATTTCTCGGCGACGTCCGGCGAGCTCGTTCTCGAGCTCTACCCGTCCGGCAAGGAAGCGGACGTGAGCGACCTGCGGCTCGGCTTCGATGTCCGGAGCCTACCCGAAGTCATCGGCCGACTGATCGCTCTCGGCGTGGACGTACCGGATCCGGAAGGACAATGCATTGTGGTGAATGATCCCGACGGCCGCCGCGTTGAGCTGGCTCAGGAGAAACCATGAAGATCCTCGCGTTCGCCGGGAGCACCCGGACCGAGTCGTGGAACAAGAAGCTGATCAAGATCGCGGCCGCCGGCGCCAAGGCGGCCGGGGCCGAAGTCACGCTCATCGACCTGCGCGACTACCCGATGCCGCTCTATGACGGCGACCTCGAGGATAAAGAGGGGATCCCCGAGAACGGCAAGAAGCTCAAGGCGCTGTTCCTCGAGCACCGCGGGCTGCTCATCTCCTCGCCCGAGTACAACAGCTCCGTCTCCGGCGTGCTCAAGAACGCGATCGACTGGGTCTCGCGCTCGGCGCCCGGCGAAGCCGCCCTCTCGGCCTACGCGGGCAAGGTCGCCGGTCTCGTGTCGGCCTCCATCGGCGGGCTCGGCGGCCTGCGCGGGCTCGTGCATCTCAAGGCGATCCTGGGCAACATCAAGGTGCTCGTGGTTCCGGAGCAGGTGTCGGTCTCCAAGGCGCAGGACGCCTTCAACCCGGACGGCACGCTCAAGGACGACCGGCAGCGCGCCCAGGTCGAAGGCGTGGGAAAGGCCGTCGCGGCGCTGCTCGCCAAGCTCGGATAAAAGCAGCGGGCAGATTTATTCTCAGCGGCCCGTGCTGCCGAAGCCGCCCGCGCCCCGCTCCGTCGAGGGGAGCTCGGCGACTTCCTTCCAGCGCACCTTCGGCACCGGCACGATCAGCATCTGAGCGATCCGCATCGCTCGCGTCACCGTGAACGGCTCCTTGCCCGCGTTGAGCAGCAGCACCTTCACTTCGCCGCGGTAGTCCGCGTCGATCGTCCCCGGCGAGTTCGGCACCAGCAGCGCGTGCTTCGCCGCCAGGCCCGACCGCGGACGCACCTGCGCCTCGTGGCCCGACGGGACCGCGATCTGGAAGCCGCAGGGAACGGCGACCACCTGGCCGGGCGCGATCGCGAGCGGCTCGACGACCGCCGCGTGCAAATCCATCGCCGCCGCCTCCGCCGACTGGTAGGAAGGCAGGGGGACATCCTCGGTCCCCGGCAAACGGCGAATCATCACCTCGAGCATCTCACCACTCCAAAGGCTTCACCAGCCGCTTGTGGAAGCGGCGGTCGATGTCCATGATCGTGGCCCCGACATCCTTCGCCACCTTCTCGACGATCGGCCGGACGTCCAGCGCGTACGCGCTCACGATCTCGATCTCGCCGCTGAACCACGAGTTCTCCTCGTCGTACAGCCGTCGAGCGTACCAGAAGACCTTCCGCAGCGCGCCCACCGCCGCCTCGTGGAACAGGCGCTTCGGCATCCCCTCGGCCTCGAAGCCGGGCGGGACGTCGCGCGCCACCAGCAGCCCGCCGAAAAACTCGCCGTCCGTCTGCAAGTCCGCCGCCACCAGCCGGTCCCAATCCTTCAGCTCGATGAGCGCCCCCCAGCAGCCCATGCCCCGGCGCCCGAACGACTGCTCGAGGAACCGCAGATCCTCCGTCGGGCACATCACGAACTTCCGCGCGTCCCCCGCCAGCTCCCAGAGGATCCGCGCCAGGACGTCGTTCATCAGCGGCCCGTCCCGCCAGCAGCTCACGCAGACGCGGCGGACGTCCTTCGGCAGCTTCGCCCGCAGATCGTGCCGCCAATGCCACTGCTTCGGATTCGCCTCGAAGCCCTCCCGGTACGTGATCGTCCCGCCCCGCTCCTCTTTCGCAATCGGCAGCGCGGCGAGGTCGAACAGCGTCTTGACGTCCTCCGGCCGCGGGGCCTGGTCCGTCACCGCCGCCATGTAGCACTCGAGATTCACCTTGCCGCAGCTGTCCCAGCGCTCGAGCAGCGGCGCGAACGCCGCGAACGCGGGCGGCACCGGACGTCCCCGCCGCAGCTCCACCTCGTGCAGCGTCGTCGAAAACGCCGCGATCCGCAGCGTGAACCCGCGCCGGAAAAGCGGATTGGGAGAGATCGACATCCGCAGCCCGCGCGCGTCGATCCCGCCCGGCCCGCTGTACCAGCCCTCGCCCAGCGGCTGGAAGCCGGCTTCCTGGATCGCCTTCTGGACGACCCAGTAGAACTCGCCGGCCGCGCGGCCCTTCGCGGTCCGCTGGCGCCAGAGGACGGCGACGGCCAGGGCCGGCAGCCCCACCACGCAGGCCAGGACGGCCAGGCCGACCGTCAGGGACATGCGCAGGGGATGGCCGCGCAGCGCGGGCAGCCCTTTCCGTACTTCGCCAGCGCCGCCGCCTGGAGATCGACGTCCGACAGCGAGCAGATCGTGGCGAGCCACGCCAGGACGTCGGCCGCCTCTTCCTTGATCGAGGCCCGGTCGCGCTTGCGGACCGCCTCCGCGAGCTCGCCGACTTCCTCCGTGAACCAGAGGAAGTTGAGGTCGACGCCCCGCTTGGCGTCCCGCGTGTGGTAGGTCTGGCGGATCTGGTCCTGGAATTCAGCGAGCGTCATCGGGGCGTCTCCGGAGAAGCCGCCGCGCCTCGTCCATCCGGAAAAGCCTCGCGAGGAGGAAGTAGACGGCTCCGCCCGCGGCGACGGGCGCGAGGGCGCGGATCAGCTTGGGGCCGAGTGTAGCGCCCGGTACCTGGAGGGTCAACCACCGCCACAGGCCCCAGGCCGCCGCCGCCATCAGCAGGCTCGCGGCCGCGCTTTTCAGGAAGTCGGCATACCCGAGCGCGAGCCCCGGGATCCGCCGGCGCAGCAGCGCGTTGAGCGTGAGGAACGTCGCGAGGCCCGTGACGGAGTTCGCGACGGCGATCCCGATCTCCCGGAAGCGGCCCACCAGCGCGATCGTCAGGCCGAGGTTGAGTAGGACCATGCAGGCCCCGACCTTGGCGGGCGTCGCCGAGTCCTTCTTCGCGTAGAACGCCCGCGCCTGGATCTGGTTCGCGCAGTAGCACCAGAGCCCCGCCGAGTACCAGACCACCACGCCGGCCACCCGGGACGTCGCGTCCGCCCCGAACTGCCCGCGCTCGAAGAGCAGCGCGACGATGGGCTCGGCGAGCGCGATGAGCCCCGCCGTGGCGGGGACCGACAGGAAGAACACGAGCCGCATCGCGCGGCGGAAGACGTCGGGGAAATCCTCCTTCGGCGACGAGAGCAGCGGGAAGACGGCCGTCGCCAGCGCCGTGCCGATGAGGGCCAGCGGCAGCTGGGTCAGCTGGTTGCCGTAGTAGAGCGACGACACCGCGCCCGTGCCCTGGATCCAGTGCTGGGCGATCACGCTGCCGACGACCTCGTTGATCTGCGCGGGCGCCAGGCCGATCACGATCGGCAGGAAGGTCCGCCGCACCTGCCGCAGCCCCGGATCGCGGAGGTCGAGGTCGGGGCGGATCGACATCCCCCGCGCGCGCAGCGGCGGGATCATCACCAGCAGGGTGAGGGCGCCGCCCGCGACGACCGACCAGGCCACGGCCTCGACGCTGCCGGGGAAGACGAAGAGCGTCGCGATCCAGACCACGTTCACGAGGACCGGGGCGAAGGCGGGCGCGAAGTAGTGGCGGAGGCCGTTGAGCGCCGCGCCCAGGATGGCGGCCACGCAGATGAGGCCCAGGTAGGGCAGCATGATCCGCAGCAGCGGCGCCTCGAGCGCGACTTTGGCGTCGCCCGGGAAGAGCCGGGGCATCAGGTAGGTGAACCCGATCGCCGCCGCGATGCCCAGCGCCAGGAAGAGCGCGAGGGCCGTCGAGAGCTTCCGCAGCAGCGCGCCCGCTTCCGCCGGGCGGCCGCCCTCGCAGCGCTCCACGAACGCGGGGAGGAAGGCGGACGTCAGCGCGCCCTCGCCGAAGAGCCGCCGGAAGAGGTTGGGGATCCGGAAGGCCAGCGCGAAGGCGTCCCAGAGGGCCGAGGTGCCGAAGAAGTAGGAGGCGATGGCGTCCCGGGCGAACCCGAGGATCCGGCTGAGCAGCGTGCAGGCGCTGATCAGCCCCGCCGAGCGGATGAACGACATGACCCCTCTCTCTAAGGAGATAGGGAGATGGGACGGATCAGGCGATAAAGGTGGGCCCCTTATCTCCCCATCTCGTCCGATCCCCGGATCTCCTCAGGGAGTTTCACCCCCTTCGCCGGGGATGTCAAGGTTGCTACAATCCAAGGAGATGCAGCGGGAGATTCTCGACGCCTTCGCGCGCTTCCGGCGCCGCCATGTCTGGATGCGCGGGTGGGACGTCTTCCTCGACGCGGCGTTCGTCATGACCGTGACGTCCGCCGCGCTCTTTCTCGTCGACCGCCTGGCCTTCGAGCTGGGCCTCGCGTCGCCGCGGCTCTCGACCCGCGAAATGATCGTCACGCTGGGCGTCGGCACGCTCGCCCTCGCCGCCCTGGTCGCCGCCGCCGCCGCCCTCCTGCGCCCCGTGTCGCCCGCCCGGCTCGCGCGCGAAATCGACCGCGCGGGCGGCGGCGAGGAGCGCTTCCTCTCGGCGCTGGAAGTCGCGGCCGCCGGCGGCGGCGGCGTGTTCGCGCCCGCGCTGTGCCGCGACGCCCTCCGGATCGCGGACGCGGCGGCGCCGTCGCGCGTCGTGCCGCGCCCGCCCGTGGGGCACCGCTGGGCCATCCTGCTGTCGCTCGGCGCGGCGGGCGTCCTCTACGCCGTCCCCGCCCGCGAATACGCCGCGCCGATCGCGGGCTTCGAGGTCTCGCACGTCCGCGGGCCCGCGCCGCTGGAAGTCGGGTTCGAGGACGCGTCCATCGGCGCGATCCGGGAGTTCCGCTGGACGTTCGGCGACGGCGGAGAAGCGGAAGGCGAAAAAGTCGAGCACGTCTACGAGACCCCGGGCCGCTACCGGGCGCGCCTGCGCGTGGAAGGGCCGGGCGGGGCGTCGGAGAAGGATGTCGAGATCGAAGTCCTCGCTCCCGACGCGGCCTTCGCGGATTTCAGCGGGGAGCCGCGGAAGGGGCGCGACCGCGTGGCGGTCTACTTCAAGAACCTGTCGAAGAACGGGAAGGCCTTCGAGTGGGATTTCGGCGACGGCGCGCAGTCGTCGGACCGCGACCCCGTCCACGTCTACGAAGGGCCCGGCCAGTACACGGTGAAGCTGCGCGTGACCAACGAGCTCGGCGAGGACTCCAAGGTCCGCGAGAAGTACGTCAAGGTGGCCCATCCGCTGGAACCGCTGGCCGACTTCCGGGGCATGCCCCGCGAAGGGGAAGCGCCGCTCGAGGTGGTCTTCGAGGACCTCTCCACGGGCGCGCTGACCGACTGGACCTGGGACCTCGGCGACCTGATCGCGGGCGAGGCGCGGATCAGCAAGGAGCGCAATCCGGTCTACGTCTATCGCGTCCCGGGCTGGTACACGGTGCGGCTCCGCGTGAAGGGCCCGCACGGCGAGGACGACGTCGAGAAAGTCCGCTACATCCACGTGAAAGAGGAAGGCCAGGGAAAGGGCCCCAGCAAATCCAAGGCGCCCCAGCCGCCCAAGAAGACCACGCCGGTCGCCGGCGGCCCGAAGCCTCCCCCCGACGGCCCTCAGCCCAAGTTCAAGGACCTGCCCGCGGAGCTGCGGCACCCCGACGCCCCCAAGGATCTCGTCGAGAAGGACGTGAAGGTCTACACCCCGCCGCCGCCGGGGTCGCCGGGCGGCCCCGACGCCAAGTCGCTGGAGTCCGTGCTCCCCGAGTACCGGCGCGCGGCCGAGGACTCCATCGAGCGCGAGCGGATCCCTCCGGTCCTGCGCGAGCACCTGCGGCGGTACTTCGACGGCCTCCGGCCGAAATGATCTACCTCGACCACGCCGCCTCGACGCCGGCGCGGCCCGAGGCGCGCGCCGCGATGGAGCCCTGGCTCGCCGACGCCGGCAATCCCTCGAGCCTTCACGCGGCCGGCCGCCGCGCGCGCCGGGCCGTCGAGGACGCCCGCGAGCGCGTCGCCGCCCGCCTGGGCGCCGACCCGAAGGAGATCGTCTTCACGTCGGGCGCCACGGAGGCGAACCACCTGGCCCTCCTCGGCGTGGCCGGGCACGTCGTGACGACGTCCATCGAGCACGCGTCCGTGCTGGAGCTCTGCGCGACGCGCGTGGCGCCGGACGCGGAGGGCGTCGTGAGCGCGAAGGACGTCGCCGCGGCCGTCACGCCGAAGACGGTCCTCGTCTCGGTCATGGCCGTGAACAACGAGACCGGCGCGGTCCAGCCGCTCGAGGCGATCCGCCGGGCGCTGCCCAAGGGCGTGCTCCTGCACACGGACGCGGCCCAGGCCGTCGGGCGCTTTCCCGTCGACCTCGCCGTCGCGGATCTCGTGACGTTCTCCGCTCACAAGATCCAGGGGCCGAAGGGCGTCGGGGGCCTGCGCGTCCGCAAAGGCGTGGCGCTCGCGCCGCTCCTGAAGGGCGGCGGGCAGGAGTTCGAGCGCCGCGCGGGCACCGAGAACGTCGCGGGCATCGTCGGCTTCGCGGCGGCGCTGGACCTGGCCTGCGCCGCGCTGGCGGAGGACGTCGCGCGCCAGGCGGCCCTGCGCGATCGCCTCGAAGCGGGCCTGGGCGGGACGCGCAACGGGCCGGCCGCGGGCCGCGCCGCCCACCTCGCGAACGTGGCCTTTGAGGGCGTCGACGGCGAAGCGGCGGTCCTCGCGCTCGACGCCGAGGGCGTCTGCGTGTCGTCGGGCTCGGCCTGCGCGTCGGGCGGGACGGAGCCGTCGCACGTGCTGCTCGCGATGGGCCAGTCCAAGGCGCGCGCGAAGGCGGGGATCCGCTTCAGCCTCGGGCCGTCGACGACGGAAGCCGAGATCGACGCGGCCGTCCAGGCGGCCCGCCGGGTCGTTGAACGTCTGAGGAAACGATGAGCGAGACGCTGACGCTGGTGACGTGCCGCGACGTCCGCCAGGCGCGGCGGATCGCGCGCGCGCTGGTCGTCGAGCGCCTCGCCGCCTGCGTGAACGTGGTGCCGGGCGTCGCGTCGATCTACCGCTGGAAGGGCAAGGTCGAGGAGGCGCGGGAGGCGCTGCTGCTCGTGAAGTCGACGTCCGCCCGGGCCCGGCGCCTGGAGGCGCGGGTGAAGGCGCTGCATACCTACGAGGTGCCCGAGGTGGTCACGCTGAAGATCGACGGCGGCGGCGCGGACTACCTGCGCTGGCTGCGGGAGAACGCGCGATGAGCTTCACCGCGAAGGTCGTGGGCGGCGTGACGGTGGTGATGGGCGCCGCGCTCGCCTTCATCCTCTTCTTCCGGACGAGCGACGAGGCCGCCATCGAGGCCCTGCTGCGCGCGGGCGCGGAGGCGGCGCAGAAGGCGGACGCGGACGGGGTGATCGCGATCGTCTCGACGTCCTTCAAGTCCGCCCAGGGGGACCACGCGTGGGCGGTCCAGCGGATCCGGGGCGCGCTGACGCGGAGCCCGGGGTTCATCGAAGTGCTGGGCTGCGCGGTCCAGGTGATCGACGAGGAGACGGCCCAGGCTTCGATCCGGCTGCGGGGCTACCTCGGGAAGAACGAGCTGTGGCGGGCGGGCTTCGACCTGCGGCTGCGGAAGGAAGAGGGCGGCTGGAAGGTGACGTCCGCCGAAGAGCTCCGGTAGGCCCCCCTCGGGCCTTCGCCCGCCGTAGCGGGCACGGGCTACGGCCCGCGAAGGCGGGGGGCGGGGGGGGACTTCTTGGCTCTTGGCTCCAGGTACTTGGCTCTCGTCCCTAGATGACCTTGCAGGCCTTGAGCGTCTTCTCGAGCTTCTCTTCGTTCGCGGCGGACATCTCGCACATCGGCAGCCGGAACTCCCCGCCGTACATGCCCATCTTCTTCAGCGCCGTCTTCACCGGGATCGGGTTGGTCTCGATGAAGAGGTCCTTGAAGATCGCGAAGTAGCGGTCGTGGATCTCGCGGGCCTTGGCGACGTCCCCCTTGTTCGCCGCCGCGACCATGTCGGCGACGCCCTTCGGGATGATGTTGGCCGCGACCGAGACGACGCCGATCGCGCCCAGGCACATCATGGGGAACGTGAGGGAGTCCTCGCCGGAGAGGATCTGGATGTCGCAGAGCTTCCGCGTCTGCGTCACCTGCTCGACGTTCCCGCAGGCGTCCTTGATCGCGATGATGTTCTTGAGCTTGGCGAGCCGCGCGGTGGTCTCGGGGGCGATGTTCACGCCCGTGCGCGCGGGGACCGTGTAGAGCATGATCGGGAGGTCGACGGCCTTCGCCACCGCCTCGTAGTGCCGGTACAAGCCCTCCTGGGTGGGCTTGTTGTAGTAGGGCGTGACCATGAGCGCGCCGTCGGCGCCGAGCTCCTTGGCCATCCTCGTCTGCTCGATGGAATCGGCGGTGTCGTAGGTGCCGGTGCCGGGAAAGACCTTGAGCTTGCCCTTGGCGGCCTTGACGACCGTCTTGATGATGTTCGCCTTCTCCTCCGCGGAGAGGACGGGGCCCTCGCCGGTGGTGGCGGCGGGGCAGAGGCCGGTCGTGCCGTTGGCGGCGTGGAATTCGACGAGCTCCTGGACCTTCTTGAGGTCGACCTCGCCCTTCTTGTAGGGCGTGACGAGCGCGACGAACGAGCCCTGGAGGTTGATCATAGGGGGGTCGATGGTAGGGGAGGCGGGGGGCGGAGTCAAGAACCCGCGTGCAGGGGGGCCCACTGCCAGCCGCCGTCGTTCTTCAGCGTCAGGACGGCGTCGTAGAAGCGATGGGCGTCGACGGCCGCCGCGATGCTGATGACCGCGATCGACGTCGCGGCGAAGAGATCGAGGGCCTGATCCAGCTGTTCGGTGCTGAGGCCGGCGCCGGGCCGCTCGAGGAACACGACCCGCGGCGCCCAGAGCAGCACGCGGACGAACGC
>DASVNH010000042.1:0-5637 GCA_036383955.1 Planctomycetota bacterium
ACGTTTAGGCGACGCACCAACGTTAACTCCAGTAGAGCCGCCGCGCCGTGCCGCCCCGGACCGCGTCCGGCAGGCCCTCCACGAGCCGCAGGGCCGCCGCGTAGCCGCCGCGCAGCAGCACGTGCGGGAAGTCGCTCCCCCAGAGCAGCCGCTCCGCGCCGAAGCGGTTCACGACGTCCTTCAGCAGCGCCTCGCGGAAGTCGAAGTGGTGCGTCCCCGACACCTTCACGTGCGCGTTCGGGAAGCGCGCGAGCTCCAGGACCGCCTCGCCGTGCAGGAAATGGTCGATCACGATGGGGATGTCGGGAAAGCGCTCCGCCTTGCGCGCGACGTCCCCCACGTGCTCCGGGCGCCCGAGCACGCTGACCACCAGCCCGTGCGCCGCCTCCCAGAGCGCGTCGGAGCCGATCCCCTCGAAGACCGGCCGCACCCGCAGGCCCCGCGCGCCCGCCTGCTTCGCCAGCGACTCCGGCGTGTGGGCGACGACCACCGCCGCGAAGCGCTCCGGCGCGGCGCGCGCGACGTCCAGGATCAGCGAGTTGTCCTCGCCCGGGTACATCGGCTGCACCAGCACCGCGCGGTCCACGCCGTGCTCCGCCAGGTAGGTCTCGAGCAGCGACGCGGGGATGTCGCAGCGCCCGTCCACGATCGTCTTCGCGGACGTCTCGACCGCCTTCCAGAGGTGCGCGTGGGCGTCGACAATCATGGTCCCGACATCCTACGATGGGCCGCCATGAAGATCGCCATTCATCCGCCGCTGGACGAGGCGCGCCTGGCGAAGGTCCGCGCGGCCGCCGCGCCGGCCGTCGTGGTGAACGCGGCGGACGTCGAGGACGCCGACGCCTTCCTGGGCAAGATCACGCCCGAGCTCCTCTCGCGCGCCGCGAAGCTGCGCTGGGTGCAGGCGTTCACCGTGAGCCTCGAGCACTACATGTTTCCCGCGCTGGCGGCGCATCCCTGCGCGCTCTCGAACATGCGCGGGCTCTTTTCGGACGTCGTCGCCGACCACGCGATCGGCTTCGTGCTCTGCTTCGCCCGGAACCTGCACCTCTACATCCGGCGGGGGACCTGGGCGCCGATCGGGGGGGAGAACGACCGGCCGTCGATGGCCAGCGGCCCCGGCACGGTCGCGGGCTTCGACCGCGCCCACGTCCACCTGGCCGACGCCACGCTCGGCGTGGTCGGCATGGGCGGCATCGGGTCGGAGGTCGCCCGCCGCGCCGCCGCCTTCGGCATGCGCGTGCTCGGCCATGACCCGAAAGTGTCCGGGGTGCCGCTCGACACCCTCCTCGCCGAAAGCGATTACGTGGTCATCGCGGCGCCGCACACGCCGTCGACGGCCGGCCTCTTCGACCGCGCCACGATCCGGAAGATGAAGCGCTCCGCCGTGCTCATCAACGTGGGCCGCGGGGCCATCGTCAAGCTCGACGACCTGACGGCCGCGCTGGAGGCGGGGGAGATCGCGGGGGCGGCCCTGGACGTCTTCGAGATCGAGCCGCTGCCGCCGTCGCATCCGCTCTGGGCCCGCGAGAACGTGATCCTCACGCCGCACGTCGCGGCCGCCTCGGTCCGCATCGCCGAGCGCCACCTGGCGGCGCTGCTCGACAACGTCCGCCGCTTCGTCCGCGGCGAACCCCCGCTCAACCTCGTCGACAAAGCCCAGTGGTACTGACGTTCACCCCCTCGACTACCGAGAACACCGAGACGAACTTTGTGGACCTCCCCCCCCCGGGGGGAGGGGGGATCCATAAAGGGGTACCTCGGTGTTCTCGGTGGTTAACGCTTCGGGAGGAAATCGACGACCGCCCGGGCGAGGGCGAGCGTCGCGGTGCGGACGGTGGGTTCGGGGTCGGGCGCCCACTTGTTGGAATGGAGGCCCGGGCCCTTCCCGGGGCCGGGGGCGCCGCCGATGCCGATCTGCAGGCCCGGGACCTTCCAGTGCTTGCCGAAGCGGCCGAAGTCCTCCGCGCCCATCGCCGGGAAGGCGGTCTTCACGTTCGCCTCGCCGAACATCTTGCCGAACACGGGGCGGAGGCGGTCGACGAGCCCCGGATCGTGGTAGACGGCGGGGAAGCCGTCGGCGTGGACGACGACCTCCGGGGCCTTCACGGCGTGGTGCGTCTCGGCGGTCGACTTGGCGATATGCTTCACCTCCGCGATGAGCTTCTCGCGGACGGCGTCGTCGTAGGAGCGCAGCGTGAGCTGCAGCGTCACCTCGTCGGGGATGATGTTGTGCTTCGAGCCGCCGTGGATGGAGCCGACGGTGACGACGGCGGGGGACGTCGGATCGACCTTCCGCGCCACGATCGTCTGGAACGCGAGGATCATCTCCGCGGCCATGACGATCGGGTCGACGGTCTGGTGGGGCCAGGCGCCGTGGCCGCCCTTGCCGAAGAGCTTGATGTCGACGCTGTCCGCGTTGGCCGAGGAGTAGCCCGCGCACATCGAGACCGTGCCGGCCTGGAACGCGGGGGTGTCGTGGATGGAGAGGCAGGCGACGGGGGCGACGTCCACCGCCTTCGCGAAGGCCGGGTCCTCGAGCATGGCCTTGGCGCCGACGCCGGTCTCCTCGGCGGGCTGGCCGATGAGGAACACGGTGCCGGACCAGTGGGCCTTCGTTTTCGCGAGGGCCCGCGCGAGGCCGATGCCGGCGGAGAGATGGACGTCGTGGCCGCACGCGTGCATCGCGCCGTTCGCGCTCGCGTAGGGCAGGCCGGTCTCCTCCTTGATCGGCAGGCCGTCCATGTCGATCCGGGCGAAGACCGCGGGGCCGTCGCCGTTCCGCAGCGCGCCGACGACGCCGGTGCCGCCGACGCGTTCCGTGACCGTCCAGCCCGCCGCGCGGAGCTCGGCGGCGAAGCGCGCGGCCGTGTTGACCTCCTTCGACGAGAGCTCCGGATTCTGGTGGAACCAGCGGTAGTGCTCGAGAAGCGAGGGGAGGTCGGCCTCGACGGCCTCCTTCAGCGGCGCGTCTTGCAGGGCGGCGGCTAGCAGGACGTTCATCATGGCGGCTATTATAGGGATTCCATGGTCACGCTCTACTGGTTCGACGGCCCCGGCCCCGGCCGCGTCGGCGTCATGCCGCGCCCGGAGCCGGTGGAGGAGATCGTCGAAATGGCCCAGGAAGGCGTGACCACGGTGGTCTCGCTCCTCGAGACCCACGAGATCCGGCTGTACGCGCTGGAGCGCGAGCCCGAGCTCTGCGCGAGCGAGGGGATCGACTTCCTCCACTACCCGATCCGCGACCACGGCGTGCCCCGGGAGTTCTCGACGGCCGCCGCGCTGGTGAAGGACCTGGCCGCGCGCTACGGGCGGGGGGAGTCGATCATCGTCCACTGCCTGGGCGGCGTCGGCCGCTCTCCGACGATCGCGGGCGCGACGCTGGTCGAGCGGGGCGAGCGGCTGCCCGACGTCATCCGCCGCATGCGGGAGTCGCGCGGCTACCCGGTCCCCGAGATGCCGGAGCAGTACGAGTGGATGGAGCGCTACGCTGAGGGGAGAATCTAGAATCTCGAATCTGGAATCAGGGAGACTTCAGACAACCCTGTCTTCGAGGAACAACTTGTCCGCGATAGACAAGTTCTCGCGGAGCGTCCTTCAGGTTGTTTCAGGAAGGCGTGACGGCATGAGCGCCCCCTGATTCGAGATTCGAGATTCTAGATTCAACCGGTGGGAGGGCTCGGCGGCATGAGCGCTCCCTGATTCGAGATTCCAGATTCGAGATTCAACCGGAGTCGGATCAGCAGATCGTCCAGCGCGTCGGCCTTCGCGGGGGCTTCGGGGAGCGTGGATTCGGCGGCGGCGGTCTCGAGCTCGGCGCGCAGGCGGGTCAGGGCCTCGCGGTGCCAGGCGGCGTCGTCGGGGGGCAGCGTGCCCTTCTCGGCGCCGGTCGTCTTGCGCTCGATGAGCTCGCCCACCCGCTCGAGGGGGCGGAGCTCGAGGAGCTTGCGGAGGTCGGCCTCGATCGCGCCGGAGCGCAGGACGTGGATCCCCGTCAGCAGCACGCGGTAGGCGTAGAGCGTCGTCTTCACGCGCTTCTCCGCCTGGTCGTCGAGGCTGAGCAGCTCGCTCTCCGCGAAGCCCCGGTAGTGGTGGACGATGTGCCGCGTGACGCAGCCGCGGGCGATGTCGCGCAGCTCCTCGAAGCAGGCGTGGGCCTCCACCACCAGCGGCGAGAAGATCTGCTCCATCACGTAGCCGTTCTTGCGGAGCATCAGCCGGAAGAACTTGCCGGCGTCGTGGCTCACGAAGTCGATCTCCCGCCCGTCCTCGATCCCCGTGTACTGGCGCGTCTCCCGCGGCGCCTTCAGCGAGAGCACCTCGGGCAGCGGGAGCAGGTGGCAGCCGCGGACGTCGAAGTCGCTGTCCGGCGACGGAAACCCGTAGAGGTGCGCGCCGCTGATCGTGAGGAAGAGGGGGCGCGACGTCCCGAGCTCGCGCCGGGCGATCGCGCGGAGGACGTCGAAGTTCACCGCGACATCCTAGCGCGGGCGACCAGATCGTCAATCGCCCGCGTGTCCGGCGCCGCGGGCAGCGTGTTGGTGGCGGCGAGCCGGGTGAGCCGCTCCAGCAGCGGCAGGGCGTCCTGGATCACGCGCTCCATGGAGACCTGGCCGTTCTTGATGGCGAGGAGCTCGACGGCCAGGGGCGGCGGGACGCGGACCTGGACCTCGCCGGTCGCGGCGAGCGTGATCCCGGAGTGGAGCAGGCGGATGAGGTGGGCGCCGAACTTGCCGTTGTAGGTGCCGCCTTTCGCGTGGAGGCCGCCGCCGCGCGCCATCTTCTTCAGCTGGGACTCGGCGTAGCTGACGTAGACGCCCAGGCCGTCGCGGTGCAGAAACGATTTCCGCCGTTCCCGCAGCTCGCGGCCCCAGGCGTCGACCTCGATCACGTCCTCGTTCCAGAGGACTTCGAGGACGGCGGGGTTGCCTTTCAGGGCGAGGCGGCAGAACTTGCCGAGCTCGTGGAGGGTGAAGTCGGGGGCGTTGCCGGTCTCGCTGTCGGGGCCGGGGCCGTCGAGCGACACGAACGCGCGGAGCGTCGGGAGGAAGACGCCGGCGTAGTCGTCGTCGCTGCCGGGGCCGTCGATCCCGTAGCTCTTGCTGCCGCCGCGCACGAGCAGGCAGAGGCTGAGGCCGCGGGCGGCGCGCGCCGCGTCGATCGCGGGGGGGACCATGCGGCGGACAATTCTTCCCGGGATTTTTGTCCTCCCCGAGGAGGACAAACATCCCGGGAAGATTTATCCCGGTTCCCCGAGCGCTTCGTCGATCTCGTGGACTTCCCGGACCTTGTCGATGACGCCGGGGGGCAGGACGCCCTTCTTGAGGACGAAGTAGCCGAGCTTCACCAGGGCGTGCTCGACGAGGTCCTTGGCGGCCTTGATCGCCTGCCGGTGCTTGCTCGCCTCGTCGGGCGAGGTCGCCGAGCCGCGCAGGCCCGTGATGTGCTCGGCCTGGTCGAGGTGCCGCAGGGCGGAGCGGGCGGCCTCGAGCTCGGGCCCTTCGATCTTGCCGGTCCGCATCGCCGCGCGCGCGATCTCCACCAGCAGCTCGTCCCGCCGGCGGTTCGCGCCGATGCGGTCCTTCGCCCAGCGCTTCTTGCCGACGTCCTTCAGCAGCTTCTTCACGGTCGCGCCCG
>DASVNH010000043.1:0-11736 GCA_036383955.1 Planctomycetota bacterium
ATCGGCTTCTCCAGCTGCTTGCGCCGGTGCTCGGTGAAGCCCGACAGCGCCGCGTCGAGCGCGCGGTCCAGCTCCTCGCGGCTGAACGCCGCCGGAGACTCGACGGAGGCGACGGTCATCGACGAACTCCCAACTCCCAAATCCCAAATCCCAAACCGCCCCCCCCGGGGGGGCCAGGGGGGGAGTGCCTTGGGTCTTGGAGCTTGGCGCTTGGCGCTTCGTTCACGGTCGCCTCCACGGATAGACCGCGTCCTGGTAGTCGCGGAAGCGCTGGATCTCCGGATCGACTTCCAGGAGCTTCTCGCCGCGGGCGCCGCCGAAGCGCAGAACAAGGCCGAAGCCGACCTCCACGGCGTTCTCGGGGCCGATCCAGGTGCCCGAGAGCTCGATCGAAAGCCAGGTCCCGGCCCCCAGCCAGCCCTGCCAGCCCGTCCGCGCGGACAGGCTGGTCTCGTCCTCGTTCGAGGGGCGGTCGTCGTCCTCGAAGCGGAAGATGTAGCGGAACCCGATGTCCGCGAACCAGGACTCCAGGTGCCCCTTCACGTCCAGGCCGGCCGCCCAGCGGTCGGGATCCGCGAAGTCCTCGTTCGAACGGACATACGTCCAGGGCTCCACGATCACGTTCTGGTACGGGAAGTAGCGCAGCCGCGCCTCGTAGAGCCCCCAGCGGCGGTGCTCGTCGCGGTAGTCGTTCCAGAGCCGCCGATAGACGTCCTCCAGGATCGTGGCGACGCCTTCGTCCTCGAGCGTCCCGTCCCACCACGACACCTCGCCGCTGACGAAGAGATCCGCCTGGTCCGCGACCGGCACCACCCGCCAGCGCAGCCGCGCCCGCGTTTCCCAGCTCGCCTCCGACTCCCCGTTGATCGTCTGCGTCCAGCCTTCCGCGATCAGCCGCCAGTCCAGGTCCGGCCGGCTCCAGAAGTAATGGTGCAGCCGCAGCTCCCCGGACGAGACCAGCGGCTGGTCCTCCGGCAGGATCTCCGCGATCGACATCCTCGCGTAGAAATCCGGGCCGCCCACGTGGAAGCGGCCGCCCAGCACGAGCTGGTCCCGCTCGTCCTCCTCGTCGAGGTCGCGCTTCGACGACCGCCCCCGGTACTCGGCCGCCGCGAACGCCTCGTAGAGTCCCGGCAGTCCCTCGATCTCCCGCGCGACGGGCGCGGGACGCTCGTCGACGTCCTCCCGCGGCCGCGCCGGCTCCTCCTGCGCGAGCCGCCCCGGCGCCGGCGCCTTGGGCGTCGCCGCCAGCCTCCGGCGCCACGCGTCCACGTCCGTCACGCGCGCCCCGAGCCGGAACAGCGAGCCGTCCGGCGGCGGGAAGGCGGCGACCGACGTCCCCCGCGACTCCAGGAGCCGGATCTCCTCGAGCGGCGCCCCTTGCGTTTCCCACGCGTCGCCGCCCACCCGCGCGACGCGCGCCTCCGGCCAGGCTTCGAAGCGGACGACCGTGGGCCCGAGGAAGGTCGCTTCGACCGGCCGGGTCCCGGAGCGGTGGAGCGTGACGCGGCCCGACGACGGCCGGAACGGACGGCCCTCCTCGTCGAGGACGCGCATCCGCGCGCGCACGATCGCGTCCGGCCGCGCGCCGCCCACCCGCGCGACGAGCAGGGTGTCGCCGGGCAGCGAGAGCGCGAACGTCCGGGGCTTGCCCGGCTCCAGCGCGCCTTCCGCCGCGAGGATGCCGTCGACCTCGATCCGCACGGCGGGATCGGGCACGGAGCCCGGCGGAATCGCGTCGGCCACGATTTCGACCTTCACGAACTCCGGCCTCGGGGATTCGTGGCGCCACTCCATCGGCGCGAGCGAGTCGAAGACGAGCCCGCCCTCCCAGAGCGGGAGGAACAGCGCGGCCCGAAGGGAGCCCTCCTCCCCGCGCGACGTCTCCAGCGGCGAATAGGCGGGCCGGATCTCCGGGAAGCGGTCGGAGAGGTCCGTGTAGCGCCAGCGCGTCAGCGACGCCGCCATCGCGAGGTGGCGGTCGCGGTGCGGCGCGCGCGGCAGGCCCTCGTAGAGGACGACCGCCCGCAGGATCTCCTCCTCGTCCACCTGCTCGGGCCGCGTCAGCGCGAGGAACAGGAGGTCGTCGGCCACCGCCTCCCGGCTCTCCTCGTTCGCCTGGGCGAGCGCGCGCGCCCGGCGGTCGAGGTCGAGCCGCGGATCGTCGTCGGGCCGCGGATCGGCCGGCCGCGCCGGCGGCGCGGGCGGCGCGACGGCCGCGGCCTCGCGGAAGCCCAGGCCTCCCCAGGCGGCCTCCGCGTGCGCCACCGCCGTCCGCAGCGCCACGAAGCCCGCGCCCGCCAGGACCCGGAGGCGGAGGTCGTCGGACTCCCCCGCGCCGAGCGCGAAGCGGCGGCGGTCCGACGTCCCGGGCACCGCCCCCGGCAGGGCCGGCGCCGCGAGGTCGCGCGCGGGGCCGCCCGCGCAGACGGTCCGCGTGGCGGGGCCGTCCGTCAGTCCCTGGATCCAGTAGCGGGCGGGCGCCGCCAGGGCCGCTCCCTCGGCGAAGCCCGAGCGCCACTCCACCTCGTACCAGCCCGGCGCGACGACCGGCAGGCGGATCTCGTCGCCGGCCGCCATCCACCACGCGGGCCGGAAGCCGGAGGCGCCGATCATCATCGCCTCCCGGGCGCCCGAGCCCGCGGGATCCAGCGTGACGTCGCGCAGGACCGCGAGAGGGTCGAGCACGCCGGCCGGCGGCGGCCAGGCTCCCGCCGACCGCGCCGCCGCGATCGCGAACTCCGCGTCCAGCGTCCAGCGCCGCAGCCGCTCCGCGCGCTCCGCGCGGAGCTCGGTCCGCGCGCGCGCCTCGATCGCCGCCCGCGCCGAATCGAGCGCGCGCAGGAAATCCGCCGCGTCCATCTCGCGGGACAGCTGGCGCAGGCGCAGGAGCCGCGTGACGACGTCCAGGAAGCCGTCGCGGGCCGGCGCGCCCGACGCGTCCCCGATCGACGCCGCGAGCACGCTCTCCAGGTCGGCCGGCCGCGGCGAGGGATGCCGCCGGGCCGCCTCCGCCCAGGCCGCGGCGGCCGCGGGATCGCCGCCCGCCAGCGCGGAGGCCGCGGCGAGGAGATACGCCTCCGCCGAGCCGCCCCCCGTCACGAAGATCTTCCGCAGGCGGGTCCGGAGCTCCGCGAAGCGGCCGCGCTCGAACGCGAAGGCCGCCAGCCGGATCCGCGCGCGCTGCGCGCCGTCGGAGCCGACGTCCTCCGCCGCGAAGACGGCCTCGGCGTCCTGGAGATCGCGCTCCGCCTCCTCGAGCAGGTCGGCCGCCGCCATCTTCTCCGCCCGGCGCAGCAGGGCCTCGCCCCGCGCGCGGCCCCGCTCCGCCAGGGCCTGGCGGCCGTCGGCCTCGACCTCCCGCGGATCCGCGAGCCGGACCGGCGCGGCCATGAGCTCCAGGACCCCGCTCGGCGGGCAGCGGCGGGCCTCGAGGCCCTCGTAGTCGTCCGTCAGCAGCGGCGCCGGCGTCGCGCGGTTCAGGCGCTCGTCGAGCCCCACGATCGCGCCCGCCGGCGCCTCGATCCGCACGCGGACCGCGGCCGCCGGCAGCAGGACGCGCGCCGCGATCACGGCGGGATCCCCGGCGCCGACGCGGAGCAGGCGCGCCGCGAGCAGCCCGCGCGTGCCGGCCCTCGCCTGGAAGGGGGCGTCGACGTCCGGCCCGCTTTCGGGGACCTCCACGAGCAGCCGCGCGATGCCGCGGCCGGCGCCGCCGAGCGTCGCGAACTCCGCGGGGGCCGTCGCGGCCGGCGCGTTGGCGTGGAGCAGGGAGATCCAGTCGCCCCGGTCGCCCGGCGGCCAGGCGAGCGCGCGGCCCCTCCAGAGCAGGACGCGCCCGGGATCGCCGCCGTCCACGCGGCCGGCGGACTCCGGATCGACGCCCGTCCACGACAGGAGGAACGGCGACGCCGGATCCTTCAGCCGCGCCAGGCCGAGCGGCCGCTCGCCCGCGAAGATCGCGAGGGGCGCCTCGACGGCCCGCCGGTCGAGCGGCAGGATCTCCAGCATGCCCCGCGTCGCGGCGCGGAAGCGGGCGGCTTCGGCGGTCGAGGCGCGCCAGGTTCCTCCGTCGCCCGAGGCGCGGAAGCGCGCCCACGGCTCCCAGAGGCCGGTGCGGGGCCCCTGGAAGCCGACGCGCTCGGCCCAGCGCCGGAGGGCGGCGGCTTCGGCGACGGCGGGGACGAGCGGGTGCCAGCGCGACGCGCGGCTGCGGACGGTCTCGAGGTCGAAGTCGAGCAGCATCCGCCGCAGGACGCGCGGAGGAATCGGATCGTCCGCCACCGCCCAGGCGCGACCCGGGCGGGTCGTGGCGCCGCCCGCGTCGAGCGCGAGCAGGGCCTCCGCGCAGTCCTCGGGCGTGGCCCAGGGATCGCGGAGGAGCGCCTCGGCGTGGCGGTCCGCCTCGACGGGCCGCCCCCGCTCGATCGCGTGCCGCAGGCCCGCGAGCCGCGCCTCGGTGGCGAGGGCGCCGGACAGCGCGTCCCAGGGCACCCGGGCGTCGAAGTGGTCGGCCGCCTCGCGCCAGCCGATCCGGACCGCGGTCTCCAGGCCGCGGACGGCGGCCCACGCGCCCTCGGCGCAGGCCAGGAGGGCCACCGCCTCTTCCGGGCGGCCCTCGAGCAGCGCGCGCGCCGCGTTCAGCTCCGCCCGGTCGGTCGCGACGTCGAGATACGATTCGGGCCGCGGCAGATCCCCCTGGTGGATCCGGCGCCATTCTTCGACCGCCACCCAGCCTTCGCCTTCCGCGGCGACGCTCACGCGGTGGAGCCCCGGCGGTACCGCGACGCGCGTCTCGGCCGGCGTGGTCCAGACCCGGCCCGGCGGCCCGGAGAACTCGAGGTCGGCCGCGCGCGCCCGCCGGAACACGATCGTCTCCGCGCCCACGCTCACGCGGACCGCCGCCGGCCGCGTGTTCGAGGTGCCCCCGCCCTCGAGATCCCAGGCGCCGCGCACGCGCACGCGCACGACGGCGGGGCCTTCGACGTCCCGCTCGGCCGGCGCCTCGAGCCGCGTCCACTCGGACACCGACGCGCCGGCCAGCGACCAGGCGGAGCGGCGCTGATGGGCGAACGCGGCGTCGCGCGCCTTCGGATCCTCGAGCAGCAGCCACGCGATCCGCAGCGAGCGCGCGGCGGCGTCGTCGTCCGCCGGCCGCCCCGGCAGCGCGACGCTCCAGCGCCGGGCCAGGCGTCCCACGTCGTGCCCGGGCAGCCGGGTCGAGAGATCGGTCTCCAGCTCGGCCGGCCAGCGGACGCGCGGCTCCGCCGCCGAGCGCGCGAGCCGCTCGAAGCGCTCCCACGCCTCGGGCGACGACCGCGGCTCCAGCCCCTGCAGCTCCAGGATCGTGTCTTCTTCGGCGCGCGCGGCGATCCAGGCGCCCAGCGCGAGCGGATCCAGGCGCGCCCAGGTCCAGCCCCGCAGGTCGTCCGAGCCGGGCAGCTCCACGGCCAGCAGCGGACATCCTTCCGGGGGGCGTCCCGGCGGATCGGGCGCGCGGCCGATCCACAGCCCGCCGCGGTCCACCGCGTGGACCCGGACCGCGCCCTTCCAGCGGAAGGCGTCGCCGGCCCCCCGCTCGGCGAAGAACCACTCCCCGGCGCGCAGCGTGAACCGCCCGCTCCAGGACGTCACGCCTCCCATCCCCTCCCCGCTCTTCCAGGTCCAGCCGGACGCGTAGCGGATCCAGCGCTCGCCGTAGCCTTCCGGCTCCTGCAGCGCGAGAAGAAGGAGCAGCGCCGTCATCGGGGCGCCCCTTCCCGCCGCACCTGGTCGAACGGCAGGCGCGGCAGCGGCTCCGACGAGGCGCGCACGACCCGCAGGGCCGGACGGCCCCGCGACGGCCCGAACAGCACGAGCGTCCGCGCGCGGTTCGCCTGGACGCGCCACGACGTCCGGAACGCCGGCCACCAGCGCGCGCCGTCCCGGCTTTCGTGCGCGAAGGCGTCGTCGATGCCCGGCAGGACCCAATGGCGCTCCAGCCCGCCGGGCCACCAGCCCAGCAAGGGATGCCAGTCCAGCCAGACCGCGGTCCACACGTCGGTCGTCGTCGACCGGACGGCGGAGAGCGGCTGGGCGTGCAGCTGCGTGACGCGCGGCAGGCGTTCGAGACCGATGACGTGCGGAGGCGCCGTGTCGACCCACGCGCGCACGACGCGCAGGTCGTCGTCGGTCGGGAAGTCGATCGTGCGGAGCCGCCACTCGCCGCGGGACTCCGGGGTGACCGCGAGCGTCACGAGCCGGTCGCCGGCCGGAAGATCCGGGACGGTCAGGCGGCCGACGGACGTGAGGATCGCCTCCGAGAGCCGCGAGGCGCCGTCGACGCGCACCTCGAGCCGCGGCCGGACGTCGGCCTTCAGCTCGAGATCCTTCCACCAGATCTGGAGGCTGCCGTACTTCGCCTCGCCCCGGAGGTCGCCGATCCGCGCGCCGAGCGCGCCGCCGGCGGGCGCGCGGCGCCAGACGTCGAGGGGCCGCGCCCAGCCGTCCCACTCGCCCCGCTTGGCGGTCAGCTCCGCTTCGTCGCGGGCGCCGACGGGCACGGCGGGCCGGCTGAAGGCGGCGAGGTCGGGCACCTGGACGACGGCGGGATTCGAGCGGTGCTCGGGCGGCGTGGCGTAGGTGACGATCGACGTCCGCTCGGCCGAGGGCAGGAACTCCGGCACCCAGAGGCCGGTCGCGCGCCAGCTCCGGGAGAGGAACGGCGCCAGGCCGCCCCAGCGGATCTGCCGCGGGACGTGGAGGGCGAGCGACTGGCCGGGCGCGAGCCGTTTGTCCCAGCGCATCCAGAGGCCTTCGACGGCCGTCGCCACCGAGGGGACGCCGACGGTCTCGATGTCGTCCGAGAACCACACGGGACGCGCGGGCGCCTTCGGGGCGACGGCCCAGAACGCGCGCGTCCATTGCAGGCGGGTCCGTTCGCCGCAGACGACGACTTCGCCCGCCGGCGGCAGATTGTCGTGGATCCACGCGAAGCGGACGCGGCGCCGCGCGGGCGGGGCCTGGACGGCCCAGGCCCCCTCGAGCTTCTCCCAGCGCTCCTGGGCCTCGAGCAGGGGCGAGGCGAGCACGCGCGTGCGCTCGACGGGCGGCAGGGCGGGATACTCCGGCATGATCAGGAGCGGCAGGACCTTCTCGCCGTCGATGTTCTGGGCGCGCACCGCCAGGGCGTCGGGCGGCAGCTCGAGGATGCCGTTCCAGCGGTAGAGCGGCGTGAGGCGGCCGTCGTAGTGCTCGAGGCTGAGGCGGAGGTTCGCGGGCGAGGAGACGTTGACGCTCGGCGTCCCGGCCTGGTCGACGCGGAAGGTGTGGGTCGCGCCGGGCGGCAGGCCCTGCGGCTTCTGGGAGCTCCAGCTGGCCGCGAGCACGACGCTCGTCCGCAGGCCCGGCTGGTCGAGCGGCGTGATCCGGATCTTGTAGCGCCCGGGCAGCAGGTCCGAGCCCACGCGCACCCGCGCCTGGTAGACCGGGGACTCGAACTCGACGCCGGGACGGAGGGCGACGGCCTTCGCCCCGTCTTCGAGGAGATCGAACTGGAAGCGGTACCGCGGCCGCGTGTACGGTCCCGCCCACGCGATCGGATGCGCGGGGCCGTCGGCGCGCTCGACGTCCACCTGCAGGAGCACGCGCGCGGCGGGCGGGCCTTCGGGCTGGACGTGGATCGTGAGGAAGCGCTCGTCCCCGTCGTCCTGGTCGTAGACGAGCTCGACCGGCGCGGCGGCCGTCGCGCGGTACCCGCGGTGAAAGCGCAGGGCTTTGACGCGCGGATCGTCCTCCGGCCTGGCGGGCACGTTGATCCACCCCTCGCGGTCCACGCGGCCGCCGTCGAGATGCAGCGTGCGGAGGGGTTCCGGGCCTCCTTCGGCGCTCAGGACTTCGACGGGCTCGGGCCAGGGATCCTCGAGCCGCCGCGGGATGGTCTCGCCGGGCGCCGCGCGCCGGAACGCGGAGGCGGGCCAGGCGCCGAGCCAGGGCCCGCGCAGGGCCGTCGCGCCCAGGGGCCGGAAGGGCCAGAGCATGGGCAGGTCGCCGGCGTGGCGCGTGACTTCCGCCTCGCCGCGCGCGCGGTAGCGGTCGGGCGGCTCGGCGAGCCGGATGAGCGGCGCCTGGAGGTTCAGGAACACGGTGGCGCGCGCCCGCAGGAACTCCTCTTCGTTGGTCGGATGCAGCGGGAACCAGCGGCGGAACAGCCCCGCCGGATCCTCCTCGTCGTCGGCCGCCGAGAGGAAGCCGAGCGAGCGGTCGGCCGTCTCGCTCCGGGCGGCGTGCACGCCGGCCAGCATCGGCAGCGTCTGCGTGGCGACGGCCAGCAGGGGGACGTCGGACGAAATCTCCAGCCGCCGCAGGTCCTCGGGCAGGGCCACGTGCAGGTCCATCGGCCCGGTCGTGAACACCGGCGACCAGGAATCGGGCAGGCGCTCGAGGTCCTCGACGGGAAACGTAATCGGAACGGTCCGGGTCGATTCGCCGGAGGCGCGCAGGAGCCGGAGCGAGACCGTCGCGGAGCCCGCCGGCGGGAAGCCGATCCCCCGGAGGCGCACGCGCAGGAGGGGGCGGAGCGCGACGGCCTCCGCGGTCCAGTCGAAGCCGAGGACCGCGGGCACGCGGCCGACGCCGGCCGCGCCGACGCCGCGCGGGCGGAGCGTCTCGACGAGCTCGGGAGGGCCGCAGAGGAAGGCGGTGACGCCGGCGTGGCCCGCGCGCGCGAAGAGGCGGTCGGGCACGTCGGCGTCGGGGATCCGGGTGAGGACGACGGGCGAACGGGCGCCGCCTTCCTTGCGCACGATGAGCGTGCTGGGGTGGGCGATCGGCTCCTCCCAGAGGATCTTCTCGCCCGAGGGCACGACGCGGGACGCGGGCACCTCGCCGAGGGAGCGGCGCTCGATCCGGTACGAGCCGGCGTCGATCGTCGGATCCGGGCATTCGAGGCGGTAGCGGCCCGGGACGTCGAGCGCGAACGCCACGGGATAGCCGCGGCCGGCGATGGGGCCGGCGCCGCGGCCGGACGGCACGGCCTGGGCCTGCTCGATCCGCTGGATCTGGTCCGCGGTGAGCACGCGGCGGAGCAGGTGCTGCTCCTCGGCGCGGCCCTTCCGGGGCTGGACGCCGAGCGTGCGCCACTTCCACGCGCGGGAGACGTCGAGCACTTCGTCGGGCAGGAACTCGAGGGGAAAGCCGGCCTGCTTCGAGAGGGAGAGGTCGCGGCGCAGCGCGGGCACCGTCCCGGTGGCGAAGCTGCCCGGCGGAAAGTACTCCTTGGTGAGGAAGCGCGCGTAGAGATCCACCTCCGCCGGCCCCACGAACGCGAACTCGATCCGGCGGGTGCCCGGGGGATAGTCGTCCGCGTCGACGGCCAGGTTCTGCGTGCCGCTGAGCACGCCGCCGCCGGGGTGGATGAAGAGGTCGGGCAGCAGGCCCGTGGAGAGCAGATGGAAGGGGCGGAAGATCCGGCGCCAGCGGCGCTCGCCGATCGCGCGGCCGGCGGCGTCGATCCACGTGACCTGGACCTCGATCTCGCAGCCTTCGGCCTGGTGCAGGGGCTGGTGGAAACGCGCGACGAGGCTGGCGAGCGCGCGCGAACGCAGGTCCTCGACGGGCACGCCGACCGGCACGCCCGCGCGCAGCGTCACGTAAGTGCGGCGCAGATACGAGCGCGGATCGGCGCCTTCCTCGACGGCCCCGCCGGCGCTGGTCAGCCCGCGGATCAGGAGGCCGACCGCGACGGCGAACAGCCCGGAGGTGAGCGCCGTGGCGCTCGCGCGCTTCCAGGCGCCGCGCGGCCGGACGGGACGCAGCTCGAACTTCACGGCGCCCGCTTCCCGTACAAGAGGGGCTCCCGCTGGCGCAGGAAGACGTCGGCGGACGAGACGTCCCCGCCGCGCGCCGGGCCCCGCCGCGACGCGCCGAGGTGGACCGCGAGCGCCTCCTCCCCGCGGATCAGCACGACCACGGTCGCGTCGGCCGACGGATCCTGGAGCACGCGCGCGAGCCAGCCTTGCTCGCCCGCCCGGCGGCGCGCCGCCGCCAGCTCGGCCACGTTGCCGGAGCGCAGGAAGTCGAGCAGCCGCTCGACGATGGGCCCGGAGGCGGCGGGGGGGACCGGCGACGGCCGGTAGCGCTCCCCTTCCCACCAGGCGAGGAAGCCGCCCGTGGCCACCTCGAAGCCGAGGTCGCCGAGGGCCGCCACCGTGGCGGGATCGAGCATGCCGGCGCCTAGGCCGTAGCGCAGCGTCGAG
Organism: Planctomycetota bacterium; assembly: GCA_036383955.1. Taxonomy (GTDB): domain Bacteria; phylum Planctomycetota; class MHYJ01; order MHYJ01; family JACPRB01; genus JACQFK01. The sequence continues at coordinate 10,236 of DASVNH010000043.1, forward strand.
TTCACCCAGAGGCCGCAGAGGCCGTCGGCGCCGATGGCCCGGCGGTAGCGCGCCTGGAGGACTTCGTCGACGTCGTGCCGGTCGGGCACCTCGGGCGACTGGATCTCGACGCGCCAGCCCAGGTCCGCGGCGACGCCGATCCACGGGGCGGCCGCGTCGCGGGCCGCGCGGTCGTCGGCCGACAGCAGGCCCATGGGGACGATGAGGCCGTCGAAGACCTCGCCCTCGCGCGCGATGCGTCCGCGGACCTGGAGGGCGACGGGGGCGGCGCGGCCGGCGTTGACGGCCTCCTCCACGAGCGCCTGGTGGATGACGTGGAAGAGCGAGCGGTTGTGGAGGACGCTGGCCCCTTCCGCGCCCGCGATGCCCGTCTCGGAGAGGCCGGCGCCGCCGAGGGAGTAGACGCGGGCGCGCGACTCGAAGAAGACGCGCAGCCCGGCGCGGTAGGTGTTCGGGAAGCGGTAGGGGCTGGGCACTTCGACCTGCTTTTCCGTCCAGGCGCCGAGGGTGAAGACCACGGTGCCCTCGACGGCGGGGCCCTCGCGGCCGTCGCGCAGCACGAGGAAGGCGCGGTCGCCGCGCTGCTCGACCAGGAGGTCGAGCCGCAGGCCGAAGGCCGTCGCGATCACCGTGGCGTCCGCGAGGTCGCGCGGTTCCGGGAGCCGGGCGCGTGACGCCCGCTGCTTCTCCAGGATCAGAGGCACGAGCGCTTCCTTGAGGGTCACCTGATGCTCCAGCGTGCGGTCCGGGACCCCGGAGAGTCCCCGCAGCGCGTTCTCGCGGGCGCGCTCGAACTCGGCCTGCAGCCGCGCGTCGAGGGGATCCAGCACCGGCGGCGGCAGCGTCCCGGCGAGCGAGACGCGGGCGAGGACGCCGGCCGCGCGCGGCCCCAGGCGCAGGAGCGAGTAGCCGCCGTCGACGTGAGACGTGAACCAGCGCGAGCGCGGGCCTTCCCGGCGGCCGGGGGCCCGCACCTCGACGCCGGCGTCCCGCAGCTCGGACAGCGGGAGCAGCTCCGCGGGCGCGGCGCCGAAGACGTCCAGGGTCGCCGCGTCGTCCGGGGTGCCTTCGACGTCCGCCACCGCCCAGCGGGGGAACATGGCGACGAGCCAGCGGACGGCCGAGTGCGCGCGCGGCGGCGCGCCGTCGGGGACGTCGCTCCACGCGGGCAGCACCACGGCGCCGGGGCGCATCGCGCGGGCGAGCGCGGCGGCGCCGAGCATGCCGGGGATGAAGCCCGGCGCGGGCGTGCCGACGAGCAGCGCGCGGGACCCCGGCCCGAGGCGGAGCAGCACCGTCTCGAGGGGGATCGAGACGCCGTCGCGCGGGCCGAGGACGAGGTACGGCGGATCGCCGGCGAGGAGGCGGGCGGCGACGGCGGTGCCTTCCGTTTCGGCGGCGGCGGTGGCGGCGACGGCCGCGGCCGCGTGTCCGCGCTGGAGGAGGTCGACCGCCCGCCCGAGGACGCGGAGGAAATCGGCGCGGGGCTGGAGGAGGGAGG
>DASVNH010000044.1:0-77989 GCA_036383955.1 Planctomycetota bacterium
ACGCCCCTCCGCGGCGTCGCGCGCTATCTCCGGATCCGTCCCATCCCCGGATCTCCTCTCGTACGGATCCGCGGATCACTCCCAGGGTTTGCCGAACTTCGTCGACCACCAGGCGCGGGCCTTGTCGGCCGCGGCCTTGGACGTCGGAAGCGGCGCCGCCGCGTCGAAGCCGAAGGCCTCGCCGGCGAACCTCTCGAGCGCCGCCGCGGCGGCCTCGCGGACGTAGGGCTCGTCGGAGCCGAGGGCCTCGACGACCGCGCGCATCGACTCGCCGTCGCCGGCCGCCGCCAGGGCCGCGAGCGCGGCGCGCCGGACGTGGAGGTTCTTCTCGCCGCGATCCTCCGCGAGCGCCGCGAGGGGGCGGACCGCGGACGTCGACTTCAGCCGCCCGATCGCGCGCAGCAGCACGCCGCGCTCGCGGGGGCCGGGGGTCTTCTCGAGGTACGCGAGGGCCCGCTCCGCCGCCTCCTCCGCCTGGGCCTTGCTCAGGGCGTCGCGCAGCTTCCCGAGCGCCTCGAGGGCGCGCAGCCGCGGCTCCGCCCGCGCCTCGCCGGGGGGCTCGGCGGCGACGCGCAGGAGCGCGGCGACGGCGTCGGCCCCGCCCAGCTCGCCGAGCAGCCGGCAGAGGGCGGCGTCGCGGATCGCCGCCAGGGCCTCTTCGCGGGGGGCGCGCTCGCCGAGCTCGGCCAGGGCCGCGCGGACCCTCCAGGCCACTTCCGGATCCGCCGCTTCGGCGTGCTTGAGGAGCGCGGCGCGGGCGGGCGGCCCCAGGCGCGCCAGGTCGCGCATCGCGCGGTCCCGGTCCTTCCAGGCGGGCGCGGCCAGCGATCCGGCGAGCTCCGCCACGCGGGCGGCGGGATCGGCCGGCGCGGCGACCAGCGCCTTCGCGGCCGCCTCCGCGGCCGGGGCGCCGAGGCGCAGGAGGCTCGATTCCGCCTTGCGGCGCTCGACGGCGTCCTCGACGCGGAGCTTCTCCACGAGCGCGGCGGGATCGTCCTGGGCCAGAAGGAGGAGGAGCGCGACGGCCGTCACTACCGCATCTCGAGGATGTAGTCCACGAATTCGCGGTCGAGGTCGGGCAGCTCCTGGCCGAGGCGGTCGCGGAGGAAACGCTCCACGAGGTCGCGGCCCGCGCGGCCCGCGAGCTCCGCCCGGAAGAACTCCTCGAAGAGCTCCCGCAGGACGGGGCCCTTGTGGCGGAGGAAGCGCACCAGCGCCCAGGACTCGGCGTAGTACAGCTGCGCCCGGCGCGTCGCCTCTTCCGGCTCCACGCCCTGGCTCTTCTCGTACCAGTCCCAGAACTGTTCGACCGACATCCCCATGAGCACCGACAGCGGGATGAAGTCCTTCATGCCCCGCTGGTTGAGCGTCTGCTTGAGCGTGGCGAGCCGGCCGCTGGCGGCCGTCGTGTCGAACACCCACTGCCCGTCGTCGCGGCGGCGGAAGCCCTCGAAGTAGGTGCCCACGCCCTCCGCGAACCAGTAGGTGCTCGGCACCGGCCGGTCGTTGGTCTCGCGCCGCGTGTAGTAGTGCACGAGCTGGTGGGCGCCTTCGTGGAAGAGCACTTCCGGCGAGACGTTGAAGTCGTGGTAGACGACGACCCGGCGGCGCTGGGAGTCGTAGAAGCCCTTCACCGCGGAGGGCATCCGCTTCTGGTCCTTGCCCTCGCAATAGCGGTCGAAGCTCTGCCGGGAGTTCAGGATGACCACGGGCAGCACGCCTTCGACCGGCGGCAGGCGGAGGGGGTCGCCGAATTCCGCGGCGAACGTGGATCGCAGCGATCCCAGCCGGCGGCCGTACTCCTCGATCACCTCGGACTCGACGTAGCGGTTGGACGGCTCCAGCACGACGAGATAAGGACGGGCCCGGTAAAGGATGATGCCGGTGCCGAACTCCACCAGGACGCTCTGCTCCATCCGGGTCCACTCTTCGTCGATGTAGCCGGGAGGCGAGTAAGGCGCGGGCCTCGCGGTCGGGGGCGTGACGACGATCTCCGGCGGGGCCGCTTCGGTGTTCGGCGACGTCCGCAGCAGCCAGGCGCCGCCGGCCGCGAGCAGGGCGAGGGAGGCGACGATCCCGGCCGCCGTGAGGAGCGCGGCGCGCGAGGGCCGGCGGAAAATCTGGTAGAAGGAGCGGCGCGTGGCCGCGTCGGAAGTCGGAACGGTGAGCACCGCGGTGCAGTAGCCGCAGCGCAGAAGGGTGCCGGGCGAGACGCCGGAGACGTTGAACCGGCTCTCGCAGAACGGGCAACGGACCAGCCGAACGGGCTTCACTCCGCCCTCCCGGACCCTATTGACCCCAGCCAACAGTTGACCCGATTGAGGCTAGCACGGTCCCGGAGGGGTAGCAAGGGAAAACTCCTGGACGCGGAGCAGGCGGAGCGCGCCGAAGTAGCGGCGGACGGTGGCGGGGGGCTCGGGCAGGCGGCGACGCAGGGCGCCCGGCGGCGGAGGCGGCGGCTCCTCCGCGGCGGCGCGCCAGGCGGCCTCGCCGAGGAACGGGACGAAGACGTTGAGCGCGATTTCGCGCGCGCGGTCCGGCCCGATCAGGCCCGTCCCGTCCGGATCGAGGACGGCGGCGAGGGCGGCGCTCGACCTCCCCGGCCGCAGCAGGGCGGCCGGCCCTTCCGTCCCCGCCGCGGCGGCGAAGCGGGCCATGCCCGAGAGCCGGCGCCGCGGATGGTTGGCGGGGCGGACGTTGCGCAGGCGCCACATCGCCGGCGGGAGCGCGGCGGCGGCGGCGTGATAGAGGGCCTCGATCTCTCCGGCCGGGCGGCCCGCGACGGCGCGCCAGGGACAGCGGCGGGCCAGCTCGGCCATGGCCGCCTGGTTCCGCTTGTAGCCGAGCCCGACGAGGATCTCGCGGTGCAGCGTCTCGTCGGCGCCGAGCCGTTCGACGAGGCGGACGATCCGGTCGCGGCGAGCGGCGAACCACGCGTCGCCGAGCGCGTCCAGGTCCCCGCCCGCTTCGAGCGCGAGCGCGGGGGCGGCGGCGGACAGGTAGGGCTCCAGCACGAGCAGCGGGGCCGGCCCGGCCGCCGGCTCGCGGAAGGGATCGCGACGGAGCACGACGTGGAGGATGACGTTGGCGTAGGCGCCGTCCGCGTCGTGCCCGTGGGCCGCCCAGCCGGAGGGCGCCAGGTGGATCTCCACGTCGCCGGAGCGGCGGACCCCGTCGATGAGGAGGCGGGCGGCGTGGAAGTCCGGGCCTCCTTCGACGGAGCGGACGCCGGGAAACTCCACGACGACGCGGCGCGCGTCCTCGGTGAGGAGCGCCTCGCGGCGGAAGCTCTGGCGCTCCCAGACATCCTGAAGGTCGCGCTCGCTGTACAGAGAAGGAACCATGCGACCGACATCCGGAGTCCGGAACCCGGAACCCGGGACGCCCTCCAAAGTCCGGCCCCGGATCCGCGGGCGGATCCGGCGTGACGCCCAACAATCTCCGGTTCCGGGTCCCGTTCCGGTTCCGGTTCCGGTTCCGGCCGTCAGGCGATCGGAACCGGGTCCCTCTGCTCGTGATCGGGGCCCGCCAGGTGGCGGACGACCTCGTCGACGATGTCGGCCACGGCCCTCCCGTCGACGGGCACGACGATGTCCGCCGCCTGGAGGTAATAGGGCGCGCGCAGCGTGATCTGCTCCCGGATCTCGGTGGCCGGGTCCTTGTCGGTCAGGGCGGGCCGGCGGGTCCGCGTCCCGGGATCCCCCTGGATGCGCTCGTACGCCGTCTCGGGGCTGACCTTGAGGAAGAACACGAGGCCGCCCGCGCGCTTGAAGACCTGCATGTTCTGGTACTTCAGCACGGCGCCGCCGCCGGTGGCCACGACCTTGCCGTCCAGCTTGGAGAGCTCCGTGATGGCCTCGCTCTCGAGCGTGCGGAAATGGCTCTCCCCGTGCCGCTCGAAGATCTCGCGGATCGTCATCGACGTGCGCTTCTCGATGAAGTCGTCGCAGTCGATGAACTCGCGGCCGAGGCGCTCCGACAGCGCCTTGCCGATCGTCGACTTGCCCGAGCCCCGGAATCCCACGAGGACCACGTTCATCGCCGCGCCACCTCCAGGGCCGCCGCCGTCCGCGCGGCCGCCTCGGGACCGATCGACCCCTTGGCGAGCGCCAGGTCCAGCGCCAGCCGGCCCAGCGCCGCGTAGGCGCCCGCGAGCGCCGGCGCGTCCGCCGCCAGGGCCTCCGCGTGGCGCCGCACCGTCGCCGCGTCGCCGCGCTCGATCGGCCCGGTGAGCGCGCCCTCCGGGCCCGCCGCCTTCACGTTCAAGACCGCCCCCTCCGCCAGCCCGGCCAGCGCGTCCGTCGCCAGCTCCCGGGGCACGCCCGCCGCCTCCAGCAGCCCCCGCGCGGCCGCCAGCGCCGCCACCACGTAGTTCGACGCGAACACCGCCCCCGCGTGGTACAGCGCCTTCCGGTCCGTCCGCACCGCGAACGGCCGCCCCCCCACCGCCCGCGCGAACGCCTCGAGCGCCGCCACCGCCTCCGGGTCCCCGTCCACCGCGCAGTACGTCCCCGCGAAGCGCTCCGCCGCCCGCGCGGGATCCGCGAAGCTCCTCAGGGGATGCAGCGCCCCCGCCGGCCGCCGGGGCCGCAGCAGGTCCGCGCCGTACGCGGCGCACGTGTGCGCCACCACCGCGCCCTCGGGCGCCGTCAGCCGCGCCGCCACGCCCGCGATCTCCCCGTCGGGCACGCAGAGCAGCGTCAGCTCCGCGCCGACCGGCTCCGTCCCCGGCTCGCCCGCCCCGATGAACGCCGCCGCCTCCCGGGCCCGCGCGAGCGTGCGGCAGACCACCGGGCCGATCGCGTACCCCGCGCGGCGCGCCAGGACGCCCAGCGCCCGGCCCACCCGGCCCGCGCCCACCACGGCCACCTTCATCGTGGAAATAGGGAAAGCCTCCACACGCGTCGTCGGGAACGGTCGCCGGAACTCCACGTTCTCCAGGACAGGCCGCCCGCCCGCGTCCCCGGCCCCCCGCGCGCGGCGGCGGGAGACGCGTCCTTCCGCGGTTCCGGGGACCCCGCGGCGGCCGCGGTTCCGCGGAAGGCCGGGCGCGCGCGGCGGAGGTTCCCCGCATTATATCGGGCGCCCCTCCCCGTTCAAGCCCGGAACCCCCGCCCGGACCCGGGCCGCGGAGAATCGAGCTTTTTTCTTGACCGCCCGCGGGGTTATCCTAGGATAGTCCGTCTAGTACTCGTTCGCTAGAAAAGGGAGAAGGCGCCATGCTGAAGAAGCTGGGGGTGGCCCTCGCGTTCGTCGCGCTCACGTTCACGTTCTCGGGATGCGCGGCCGGGGGCGGCGACTTCATCTACCGCGGCTGGAAACACTTCGAGTGGCACATCCTCGGCGCCTACAAGGACCTGGTCAACCTTCACCGCGACGTCGACCGCTTCGTGTTCAACCTCGACGAGCGGAATCCGGACCGCTACTAGTCCTTCGCGCGACCAACGCCCCGGCGGACCCGTCCGCCGGGGCTTTTTTTATTTCCCCAGCTCGCGCCGCAGCGCCTCCCGGCGGGCCCGGCAGAGCCGCTCGCTCTCGCGGCGCGTCTCGTCGGGCGAAACGAAGAGGCTGGAGTAGCTGAACACCGCGAAGCCCCCGCGGCCCATCCGCAGCTGCCGGACCGTCTGCTCGGCCGTGCCGTGCTTGTAGGCCCCCACGCCGGGAAAGCAGGGCGCGCGGAAGACGGCGTAGCCTTCCTCGACGGCCTCCCGGTACTCCGCGTCGTCGTCGTCGTACGTCATCGGGAAGACCCAGTCGACCAGCCCGCGCCTCGCCCAGCCTTCCGCGTCCTGCAGCACCCGCGCCCGCGCGGCGGACGTCGGATACACCGCCGCGGAGAACACCAGGTCCGGCCGCGCCGCCTTCACCTTCCCGCGGATCGTCCGCACCGTCTCGGTCACCGCGTCGCGCCGGAACGCGTCCCAGCCGGAGGGATCCTTCGACGGCCACGCGCGCTTCTGGGCGTAAAACTCCGCCACGGTCTTCTTGTCGTAGGACCAGTCTCCTTCGATGAAGCGGATGTAGTCGAGATGCAGGCCGTCGACCGGATACCGCGCCACGAGGTCCTCCATCACGGAGGCGAGGTACGCGCGCACCTCGGGCAGGCAGGGGTTCAGGCAGGTGTAGTGGTCGTTCAGCGCCTGGGCGCGGCCCTGGCGGTCGACCACGATCCATTCGGGCTTTTTGTAGTACAGGTGGTTCCGGTCCGCCGGCGCGGTCTTGCCCCGCCAGACCGGCATCGCGTTCACCCACGCGTGCAGGCTCAGGCCCAGCCGCTTCGACTCGCGGCAGGCGACGTCCAGCGGATCGAAGCCCGGATCGCGGCCGCCCAGGCGCTCCGCCCAGGGCTCGATCGGGGACTTGTAGTAGGCGTCGGCCTGCCCCCGGACCTGGAACAGCACCGTGTTGAAGCCCAGCGCCGCGCAGTTGCCCAGGAGGGCGCGGATTTCCGCCGCCGTGCTCCACTCGAAGCGCGTCACCCAGATCGCGCGGACCGGGGCCGGGCGTTCGTCCCCCGCGGCGAGCGGAGCGGCCCCGAGCAGCGTCAGAAGCGGCAGGATGAAACGCGCCATGATTCCCCCCCAGCTGAACGACCGGACCCGGAACCGGACCCGGAACCGGCCGGCCCCCCGTAGGGCTTATCGGCAGGGGGCTTCCCGAAGCTGAGGGAGATCCGCTGACCGGACGGATCAACGACGCGAAAAAGCAGATCGGGCGACACGACCGATGCGGAGATGCGGCCGTAGAGACGGCGACCCCGGATCCGCGCGATCGCCGATTCCCCCCGCGTGGGTCCTGAACCTCTCGAATCGCCGGTTCTCCCCAGAGCTGAAAGAGATCCGGATCACGGGATCCGTCTCATCGCCGGGTCTCCTTCAGGGGTCCTGGATCCGCGGTATCGCCTGATCTCCCGGAGACGGAGACCATCACGGGATCCGTCTCATCGCCGGATCTCCTTCAGGGGTCCTGGATCCGCGGAATCGCCTGATCTCCCGGAGACGGAGACCATCACGGGATCCGTCTCATCGCCGGGTCTCCTTCAGGGGTCCTGGATCCGCGGAATCGCCTGATCTCCCGGAGACGGAGACCCTTCACGGGATCCGTCTCATCGCCGGATCTCCTTCGGGATCGCCTTATCTCCCCACGACGGCGACGTGGACGTCCGACGCGCCCGCCGCCCGCAGCGCCTCCACGCAGGCGTTCGCGGTGGCGCCGGTCGTGAGGACGTCGTCGACGAGCAGCACCGCGCCCGCGACGCCCTTCGCGCGGTAGGCGCCTTTGGGGTTGTCGCGGCGGGCCTCCAGGGACAGCTCGGCCTGCGGCCGCGTGCGCCGGATCTTTCGCAGGACGCCCCTCCGGTACGGCAGGCCGGCGCGGGCGGCGACGCGCTCGGCCAGGAGCTCGGACGCGTTGTAGCCGCGCGAGAACAGCTTCCACAGGGACTGGGGAACGGCGACGACGAGGTCGAAGCGCCGCGGGAGGCGGGCGGCGAGGCGACGTCCGAAGTCGTCCGCCAGGTGGCGGGCGCCGCGGAATTTGAGGCGGAGGATGGAGTCGCGCAGGCGCCCTCCGTAGCGGCCGAGGGCGGTCGCGCCGGAGAAGGCGAACGACTTCCCTTCGCACTCGCCGCAGCGGCCGTCGACGGTCCACGCCCCGCAGCGCGGGCAGGCGGGCGGCGCGATCCATTCGAGGGCGGCGTCGCAGCGCGCGCAGAAGGCGCCGGGGACGTCGCCGAGCGCGCCCTCGCATTCGGCGCACAGGCGGGGCCAGAGGAGGTCGAGCGCTTTCCCGGGTTTCACTTGTGGCGAGAATACCCGAGCCGCTAGACTCCGGTCCAATGCTGCCGGACGATCCCGTCCGCCTGGCGCTGGGCCTCGCGGTCCTCGTCTTTTCGCTCGTCTTCCACGAGTGCGCTCACGTCTGGACCGCCTGGAAGCTGGGCGATCCCACCGGGAAGTCCATGGGGCGTCTGACCTTGAATCCGATCCCGCACATCGACCTCTTCTGGACGATCCTGCTGCCGCTGCTGTGCATCGCGGCCCAGACGTTCATCATCGGCGGCCCGAAGCCCGCGCCCGTGAATCCCCTCAATTTCCGGAACCCGCGGGCCGGGAACATGATCGTCGCCGTCGCCGGCCCCGCGTCGAACCTCGCGCTCGCCTTCGGCGGGCTCCTCCTGCTCTGGGCCGCCCATCGGGGCGCCCCGAGCTGGGTGGAGCCAGACTCCTACAACGCCTACATCCTGATGTCTTTCATGGTCACCAACGTGATCCTCGCCGCGCTGAACATGATCCCCGTTCCGCCGCTCGACGGCTCCCGGGTCCTCCACTACATCCTCGGCCCCAAGGCCGATCGCTTTTTCGCGACGATGGAATTCTTCAGCTTGATCCTGGTGCTCCTCGCGTTCCGCCTCCTCGGGCCTTCCGTCATCATGCCCTCCTTGGGCGCCCTCTTCGTCCTTCTTGCCAAGCTCTTCGAGCCTCGTTACCTTGGCGGCCTCGTGGAAAGCTACTTCAGCCTATGAAAAAACGCATCCTCTCCGGCATGCGGCCGACCGGCAAGCTGCACCTCGGGCACTACTTCGGCGTGCTGCAGAACTGGGTCGCGCTGCAGGACGAGTTCGACTGCTTCTTCATGGTCGCCGACTGGCACGCCCTCACCAGCGAGTGGAAGAACCCCGCCGCCATCCCCCAGCACACCCGGGAGGTCGCCGCCGACTGGATCGCCGCCGGCCTCGATCCGGCCCGCTCCACCATCTTCGTCCAGTCCGCCGTCCCCCAGCACTCCGAGCTCTTCCTCCTCCTCTCCTGCTACACCCCCCTCGGGTGGCTGGAGCGCGTGCCGACCTACAAAGAAGCGCAGCAGAACCTCGCGGACAAGGGCGTCGACAACTACGCCTTCCTCGGCTATCCGGTGCTGCAGGCGGCCGACATCCTCCTCTACAAAGGCAACGTCGTCCCCGTCGGCGAGGACCAGCTGCCCCACCTCGAGCTCACCCGCGAGATCGTCCGGCGCTTCAACGGCAACGTCGGCGTCGAGGTCTTCCCCGAGCCGCAGGCCAAGCTCACCCCCACGCCCCGGCTGATGGGCCTCGACGGCCGCCGCATGTCCAAGAGCTACGGCAACACGATCGACCTCTCCGAGGACCTCGCGTCCGTCGAGAAGAAGGTCCGCGCCATGTTCACCGACCCCAACCGCAAGAAGCGCAGCGATCCCGGCAACCCCGACATCTGCAACGTCTTCAGCTTCCACGGCATGCTGAACGTCAAGGAGCGGGTCCCCGAGATCCAGGCCCAGTGCCGCTCCGCCCAGATCGGCTGCGTCGAGTGCAAGGGCGAGCTCGCCAAGAAGATGGTCGACTGGCTCCGCCCCATCCAGGAGCGCCGCCGGGAGCTCCTCGCCGACCCCAAGAAGCTCGACGACCTCCTGGAAGCCGGCAACGCCCGCGCCCGTTCGATCGCTGAACAAACGATGAAAGAAGTGCGCCAAGCGGTCTTCAAAACCCGATAATAGTTGTATACTTCGGAGTCGGAAGTCACAGGGGACGAGAGGGGACATGGCGGACGTCGTTGAGTACAAGGTTCAGCTCGACAACTACTACGGCCCGCTCGACCTCCTCCTCCACCTCGTCAAAGAAACCGAAGTCGACATCACCCGCATCACCCTCGCCAAGGCCTGCGAGCAGTACATCACCTTCCTGACCCAGATGGAAAAGCTCGACATCGACCTGTCGGGCAACTTCCTCGCCCTCGCCAGCCAGCTCCTCCTCATCAAGTCTCGCGCCATCGCCCCGCCGGAGGTCAAGCCGGCCGACGGCGAGCCCGGAGCGGACGAGGAAGAAGACGAGGCCGACGCGTCCCTGGAGCTCATCAAGAAGCTCCTCGACTACAAGCGCTACAAGGACCGGGCCCGGGGCCTCGACCTGATGATGATGGAGCGGGCCCTCAAGTACGGCCGGCCCCACATCAAGCTCGAGGGCGAGACGGAAGTCGAGCCCCTCCGCAACCTCGAGCTCTGGGACCTCGTCCTCCTCTACTCGAAGGCCATCAAGGGCATCCGCCTCGAGGCCCAGCTCTCGATCCTCTACAAGGACATCCCCCTCGAGGTCTTCATCGAGAAGATCCTGCGCACCCTCGAGATCAAGCAGGTCAGCGGCTACTTCGAGCTGCTCGGCGACACCCCCGACCGCACCGCGCGCATGGGCACCTTCCTCGCCCTCCTCCAGCTCGCCAAGAGCCAGCGCGTCCGCCTCGAGCAGGACGTCGACCTCAACGACATCCGCGTCGAGCTCGTTCCCGAGAACGAGCGCCCCGAGGAGGCCCCGACCATCCCCGACGTCCCCCTCGTCGCCCAGGCCGCCGCCCCGCGCCCGGAAGCGGCGAAAGCCGAAGGCGCCTACGGCTACTCGGTCGTCGACGACTTCAACGACGTCCCCATCCCGCTGAGCGAGCGCGCCGAGGCGAAGGAGCCCCAGCCGCTCCCGCCCGCGCCCCCGGAAGAGCCCGCGCCTCAATAAGCTTCCCTCCGCCCTTCCCCGGTGCTACGCTTCCGGCATCCCTCTTCAAAAAAGAAAGGACCGCCCATGAACGCCCTGCTGCTCCTCGCCGCCGCGCTCCAGGCCGGCGACAACCCCGAGTTCCCCTACTGGAAGTCCATGAAGCCGGGCTCCACCGCCAAGTACAAGCTCGAGATGAACCAGGGCGGCCAGCTCATCACCGGCGAGATGATCCGCACGCTCATCGAAGTCGGCGCCGACAAGGCCGTCGTCGAGCGCAAGGGCAAGATGACCGTCGGCGAGCAGATCATCGACGTCCCCGTCGAGCGGGAGGACGTCAAGGCCAAGGAAGAGAAGCCCGAGAAGATCCTCAAGGAAAGCGTCGAGGAGATCGAGGTCGCCGGCAAGAAGATGAAGTGCCGCTACCTCGAGACCGAGAAGGAAGAAGAAGGCGGCAAGACCTTCGCCAAGGTCTGGGCCCACGAGGACGTCCCCGGCGGCGTCGTCAAGGCGGACGTCAAGATGGGCGAAGGCGCCACGATGAAGCTCACGATCCTGTCCTGGGAGAAGAAATAGCCGCCGCTCTCCGCACCGATCAAAAGATATCTCGGTGTCCTCGGTGTCTCGGTGGTGAGGTCGTCGCGCGCGGCTACTCGAGGGTCTTGAGCAGCGCTTTGACTTCGTCGGTGGCGAAGTCCGACGGGAACTCCGCGAGGTAGGCCTTCGCGTCGCGGATCGCCTCGGGCTTGTACTCGAGGCCCGCGTACGCGAAGGCGCGCCAGGCCACCGCCCGCTTCTGGCCCAGCTCGATCGCCTGCGTGAACTCGCGAGCCGCCGTGTCGAAGTGCCGGCGCAGGTAGTGGTAGACCCCGAGCAGCAGGCGCGTCTGGCCGTCCTTCGGGCTGGTCGAGTCCAGCTCATTCAACTCACGGACCAGCTCGTCCTTGCGGTCGCCGTGCAGGCGCTGGAAGTCGGCCAGCGCGCTCTGAGCCTGGCCCCGGAACGCGAACGTCTCCGCGCGCAGCCGGAGGAAGTCGGGATTGTCCGGCCAGCCCTTCGTCGCCCGCGTCGCGTATTCCAGCGCCTTGTCGAGCTGGTCCAGCTTCGTGTAGCCGCGCACCAGGTACGAGTACGGCCAGTCCTTCTTCGTCCCGCGGTGCACCGCCTCGTTCGCCGCCGCGATGACGCGCTCGACGTCCTTCGATCCGGTCGATCCGGACGCCACGATGCAGGCGTTCTCCAGCGCCCGATCCTCGTCCGGCGTCATCGGGCGGTCGAGCGCGACCGCCGGCGCCGGCGGCCTGGGCGCGTCGACCGCCTTCTTCGGCGGCTCCGCGGCCTTCACCGGCGCCGCGGGCGTCGCGACTTTTTCTTCCGGCGCACCGGGCTTCGGGCTCGGGGAGGACGTCGCCAGCCAGGTCGCGACGGCCGCCACCGCCACGCCGGCCGCCGCCGCCCAGATCCACGCGCGGCTTCCGCCGGCCTTGGCGATCGCCGCCCGCGCCGTCGGCTTCGCCGTCACCGGCTGCCCGTTCAGCTGGCGCCACAGGTCGTCGGCCAGCGCCCCCGTCGACGCGTAGGCGCCCGCGAGCGCCGCCGTGACCACGCGGTCGAGCGCGGGATCGACGTCCTTGTCCCGGTCGGCCGGCGACGACACGCCCGAAGGCGGGACGCCGGTGATCGCCTCGTGGAGGATCGCGCCGAGCGCGCGGACGTCGTCGCCCGGCCCGTACTGCGCGGCGCGCGCGGAGGGCGCGACGGCCTTCGCGTGCTCGCCGCCGAGCACCGCGACCGTCTCGTTCGAGCGGACCACGATCCGCCAGGGCGTGAGCGCCCCGTGCTTCGTCGCGCGCAGCGCGTCCGCCGCTTTCGCGACGGCCCGCACGGCCCACTTGAGGCCGTGCTTGCCCTTCATCTCGAGCGTCTCCCCTTCCTCGAAGGGGGCCGCGGCGTACGCGAGGCCCTCGACGCGGGGAAGGCCCGGGGCGTCGATGTCCTTCCGGAAGACCTTGATCGCGACGTCCCGCCCGTCGCGGTCCTTCGCCCGGTAGACGACGCCGCGCTCGCGCCGCGCCACCTCCCACTGGAGCGTGTAGCCCTCGAACTCCATCGGGACGGCGAGGGGCGGGTACTCGACGCGATGCCCTTTCCCGGACAGCGAGGCGAGGAACTTGTCCCACTCGAAGGCCTTGAGCTCGCCGGTCTCGAGGAGGAGGTCCCGGAGGGAGTCGAGCAGCGCCCGGTCGGCGGCCGGATCGGGCGTCCAGGTTTCGCGGAGGAGGGACGGCGCGTCCGGCGCGTGGAGGGCCTCGAGGAGGGAGATCGGCTTCGACGCCCGTCGGTCGAGAGCCTTGCGGATGCCCTTGAGGTCGAGGGTCCCTCGCTTCAGGGCGCGCGTCAGCAGCAGCAGATCTTCGCGGGGCAGGCCCATGTCTCTCTCGGTATTATACGACGTCTTTACGCTCCGCGATGGACCCCGAGAAGCGTATTTAAGAGGATGATTCTCCTCCTCCTTGCCCTGAGCGGAGTCGAAGGGCAGGACTGGCCGGGCTTCCGCGGACCGAACCAGGGCCACGCCGACGCCCACCCGCCCGTCGAGTGGAGCGAGACGAAGAACGTCGCGTGGAAGACCGCCGTGCCCGGGCGCGGCCGGTCGTCGCCGGTGCTCCTGGGCGGCAAGATCTTCGTGACCCGGGCGATCGAGCGCGGCGTCGTCCGCAAGCGCATCGGCCCCGACGACATGCAGACGGCCGAGCACGCGGCGGTCGGCGCGGCCTGCCTCGACGCCGCCACCGGCAAGATCCTCTGGGACGTCACGCTGCGGGAGGTCGACGCCCCCGACCCCGTCCACTGGTTCAACAGCTGGGCCACGCCGACGCCGGCCGTCGAGCCCGGCCGCGTCTACTGCGACTTCGGCGGCGTGGGCACCTGGTGCCTGGACGCGGAGACCGGCAAGGTCCTGTGGGAAAAAGTCATCCCCATGGACCACCAGGTCGGCCCGGGCAGCTCGCTGCTGCTCCACGAAAAGAAGCTGATCCTGGTGCGCGACGGCCGTCAGGAGCAGGGAGTGCTGGCGCTGGACGCGGCGACCGGCGATCCCCTCTGGAAGACGCCGCGGCCGCCGATCGAAGCCTCGGGCGGAAACGCGAAGAAGTCGTTCTCGACGCCCATCCTGGCGGACGGCCGGATCGTGGCCACGGGACCCCACTGGATCGCCGCCTACGAGCCGTCCACCGGCAAGGAAGTCTGGAGGCTCAAGCACGGCCCCGGCTTCTCGATCGGCTCCGTGCCCGTCGCGGCCGGCGGCACCGTGTACTTCAGCACGGGCTGCATGCGGCCGAACCTGCTCGCGGTGAAGGCCGACGGCGCGGGCGACGTGACGTCGACGCACCTGCTCTGGCGCTCGCAGAAGGGCATCCCCGTGATGTCCTCGCCGCTCCTGTCCGGCGGCCGGCTCTACTACGTGTCGGACGAGGGGATCGCGACGTCCGCCGACGCCGCGACGGGCTCCCCGCTCTGGCAGGAGCGCCTGGGCGAAGGCCACCTCGCGTCGCCGATCCTCGCCTCCGGGCGGGTCTATTTCTTCGGCCGCGAGGGCAAGACGTCCGTGTTCAAGGCGACGGACACGGCCGAGCGCCTCGCCGAGAACAAGCTCGACGGCCCGCTGATCGCGAGCCCCGCGGCGGTCGGCAAGGCCCTGTTCATCCGGACGGACACCCACGTTTACCGGATAGAAGGACCAAAGACCAATGACCAATGACCAAAAGGGTCCCCCCCTGCCCCCCCGGGGGGGAACGGGGGGATCACTTGGTCATTGGCCTTTGGTCCTTGGTCATTTGGGGATTTTGATTCCTTTGCGTTTCGCAAAGCTCGTCGCGTCGGGATAGCCGGCGTCGGCGTGGCGCATGACGCCGGTGCCGGGGTCGGCGGTGAGGACGAGGTCGAGCTTCTTCGCGGCCAGGGGTGAGCCGTCGGCGCAGACCACCAGGCCCGCGTGGATGGAGTTGCCGATGCCGACGCCGCCGCCGTGGTGCACGCTCACCCAGGTGGCGCCGCAGGAGGTGTTGAGCAGCGCGTTGAGCACCGGCCAGTCGGCCACCGCGTCGGAGCCGTCGCGCATCGCCTCCGTCTCCCGGTTGGGCGACGCGACCGAGCCGCAGTCGAGATGGTCGCGGCCGATCACCACCGGCGCCTTCAGCTTGCCGCGCTTCACCATCCGGTTCAGCTCGAGGCCGAACTCCGCGCGCTCGCCGTAGCCCAGCCAGCAGATCCGCGCGGGCAGGCCCTGGAACGGGACGCGCTTCTTCGCGAGGGGAATCCAGCGCGCGAGCACCGGATCCTTCGGGAACAGCTTCAGCACCGCCTCGTCCGTCGCGTGGATGTCGGCGGGATCGCCCGAGAGCGCCGCCCAGCGGAACGGGCCCCGCCCCTCGCAGAACATCGGCCGGATGTAGGCCGGCACGAAGCCCGGGTAGTCGAACGCGTTCTCGACCCCCGCCGCCTTCGCCTGGCCGCGCAGGTTGTTGCCGTAGTCGAAGACCACCGCGCCCTTTTTCTGGAAGTCGAGCATCGCCCGCGCGTGCGCCGCCATCGACTCCATCGCGAGCTTCACGTAGAGCTCGGGCTTCACCTTGCGGATCTCGACGGCCTCCGCGAAGCCCAGCGCGTGGGGCACGTAGCCGTTCAGCGCGTCGTGCGCGCTGGTCTGGTCCGTCACCAGGTCGGGCACCACCCCGCGCGCGACGAGCTTCGGAAGGACGTCGGCGCAATTCCCCAGCAGCCCGACCGAGATCGCCTCGCCTTTCTCCCGGGCGCCCTGGACGAGGTCGAGCGCCTCCGAGAGGTCCGTCGACTTCCGGTCGCAGTAGCCCTGGGCGACGCGGCGGTCGATCCGGCGCTCGTCGACCTCGACGCCCAGAAAGGCCCCGCCGCCGAGCGTGGCGGCGAGGGGCTGGGCGCCGCCCATGCCGCCGAGGCCGCCGGAGAGGAGGAAGCGGCCGGAGAGGTCGGCGGCCTTCCAGTGGGTCCGCGCGGCCGCCATGAAGGTCTCGTAGGTGCCCTGGAGGATGCCCTGGGTGCCGATGTAGATCCAGGAGCCGGCGGTCATCTGCCCGTACATCGTGAGGCCCTGGGCCTCGAGCCGGCGGAACTGCTCCCAGGTGGCCCACGCGGGGACGAGCAGCGAATTGGCGATGAGGACGCGCGGAGCCATGTCGTGGGTGCGGAAGACGCCGACGGGTTTGCCGCTCTGGACCAGGAGCGTTTCGTCGTCGCGCAGCGCCTTCAGCGTCTTGAGGATCGCCCGGAACGCGTCCCAGCTCCGCGCGGCCTTGCCCGTGCCGCCGTAGACGACCAGGTTTTCCCAGTCCTCGGCGACCTCCGGATCCAGATTGTTCTGGATCATGCGGAACGGCGCCTCGGTCTGCCAGCTCCCGCAGCTCAGGCGGGTTCCCCGCGGCGCGCGGACGGGCTTCATGCGCATAGGATAAAGCGTCCCGGGATGTTTGTCCTCCTCCGAGGACAAACATCCCGGGAAGCTTTGTCCGTTTACCTCCTCCCCGCCTCCGGCATCCAAGGATGGAGAACTGAGGAGGCCCGCATGCTCGCCCTGATCCTGACCCTGTCCCTCGTCCAGGACGATCCCTGGGAAACGCACCTGTACAACGTGGAGTTCCTCACGCGGGTCGTCGACGACCGCCCCGGCGTCGACCTCGGCCTCGGCCAGGACGCGATCGGCGTCGCCGTCGCCGCCTCGGAGATGGCCAAGGCGATCCTCACCGGCGAGGATCTGGTCAACCTCATCAAGAACAACATCGCCGAGGACACCTGGGAGCACGTCCAGGCCCACGTCACGTACAACGACGGCATCATCACCGTCACCAACAAGAAGTCCGTCCACGACCGCATCAAGCAGTACCTCGCCTACTGGCGCAGCTTCTTCGGCAAGATGATCGCGGTCGACGCCCTCCTCCTCTCCGTCGATCCGAAACTGCTCGCGACGACCCGCGCCGCCGGCAACCTCGACCGCCCCATGGTCCTGCCGCCCGAGCACCTCAAAGTCCTGCTCGACGCCGCCCGCGAAGGCAAGACCGCCGAGCTCCTCAAGAGCCTCCGCGTCACCGCCCACCCGGGCCAGCGCGTCAATCTCACCGACGCCGCCCGCCACCAGTACGTGCGGGACCACGACATCCAGATCGCCACCGCCTCCGTGGCCCTCGATCCCATCATCGACGAGTTCACCTCGGGCGTCGCGGTGGACGTCACGCCCTACCTCGAGCCCTTCCTCGGCGCCGTCACGCTCGAGATCCGCGCGGGCCGCGTCGAGCCGGAGGGCGTCGCCGAGCGCAAGCTCAAGCTGGCCCGGGAAGTCCGCGTCGCCGGCGTCGGCAGCGTCCAGGTCGAGGACAAGTCCGGGACGTCGACCGAGCCGCGCGCCGGCGGCAGCGTCGCCTCCGCGGACGTCAAGATCGAGCTGCCCAAGGTGGCCATCGACCGCCTCCGCACCACGCTGACCGCGAAGGGACGCGAGACGGTGATCGCGGCCTCGACGTTCCGCGGGGGGCGCCAAGTGCTGTTCCTGCTCACGCCGTCGGTGGTCGCGATCGACGACCGGCCCGTGCCCGAGCCCGCCTTCGAGGAGCAGCGGGTGATGAAGCTCTACGACATCTCGCCGCTGACCCGCCGGGTCCAGGACTGGGCGGGCCCGAAGCTGGGGATCCCGACGGCGGGCTTCGGCGGCGGCGGCCCGCTCGCGGGCGCCACGTTCACGCTCGACGAGCCCAAGGCGCGGATGGAGGCGGACAGCGTCCTCGACCTCCTCCGCACGCGCGTGGCCCCGGACACCTGGGGCAACAAGCGCAACAGCCTGACGGCCGGGCCGGAAGGCACGCTCCTGGCGCGGCAGAAGCCGGAGGTCCTGAAGGAGATCGACCGCCTCCTGGGCCAGCTGCTGCACGTGCGCGCCCAGATGATCTCGACCGAGGCGGTCCTGATCTCGTTCCGGAAGACCGGCCGGGCGGACTGGGAGAAGGAGATCCCGGCGCTGCTCCCGGGCGGCTACTTCGTGGAGCGCGCGGCCTTCGACAAGCTGATGGAAGAGGCCTACAAGGGCCAGAACGTGCGGCTGGTCGAGATCTCCGAGATCTCCAGCTTCCCGCAGCAGCGCGTGCACGCCGCGCGGCTCCAGGTCGAGAACCTGCTCGTCGACTACGAGCCGCAGGTCGCCACCTGCGCGTGGGCCTACGATCCGATCATCGGGACCGCCAGCGCGGGCTTCGTCCTCGACGTCCGCCCGCACTTCATCGACGACTCCGACCGGATCGCGGTGAGCCTGCGGGCGTCGCTCGCTCGCCACGACGTCCGCGAGGTCGAGACCTCCGGGCCGGCGTCCGGGCCCCTGCAGATCGCCCGCGGCCAGGCGCTGAGGTGGGAGTCCGACGTCCTCTGCGCGAAGGACCGCTGGACCCTGGTGGGCCTCCAGTCGCGCGGCCGGGGCGAGGACGCCGAGGACCTGGCGCTGTTCCTGCGCGCGCGCCCGAACGTCCTCAGGTGAGCGGCGCGTACCAGGCCTTCGCGTCCGCGGCCCCGGAAGTAATCCGAGCGGCCCCGGGATCGCCCCCCCAAGGGGTATACTCCTGCAGGTATAGGGCGGGCGACCGTGGGACGCGAAATACTCTATTGCAATAAGTGCGGCAAGCTCCTGACCGCGGACGACTTCACGCGCGGCCGGGCCCACACTTTCGACAACCGCCAATTCTGCACCGGCTGCGTCCCGCCCCGGCATGACGCGCCCAAGACGCCCCGCCCCGCCAAGCGCGCGCCCTCCTCGGTCCGCATCCCGGTGGCGGCCCCGGCCGCGCCGAAACGCTCGCCGCTGCCCTGGATCCTCGCCGGCGCCGCCGTCTTCGCCGCCGTGCTCGGCCTCGTCCTCCTCCGGCCCGCGCCGCCCCCTCCTCCGCCCCCGCCCGAGGATCCCGCCGTCAAGATCCTCGCGGAGGCGCGCGACTACGCCCGCCTCCACGCGAAATCCCCGGAGGACGTCGCCCGCCGCTGGGAGCAGGCCGTCGCGGCCACCGGCGGACATCCGGAGGCGAAGCGGGAGCTCGACCGGGCCGTCGCCGCGCGCAACGACGCGGAGGCGCGGGAGCTCAAAGAGCTCGAGGGCAAGATCCGCGAGCGGCTCCAGGCGGAGCGCTTCGGGGCGGCGCTCGACGTCCTGGAAGAGGCCCGCAAGCGGCACGACTCGCCCGAGTGGGCGAAGGCGGTCGCGTCCCGCGTGCAGGAGGTGAAGTCGACGGCCGACCGGCTTTACCCGGACCTGAGAGCGAAGGCGACCGCCGCGCGGGCGAAGAGCGACACGACGGCCGTCGCGGAGCTGCGCGCGAAGCTCGCGCTGTGGGGACGTCCGGACCTCGCGGCGGACCTGGAGGCGGCGCTGGCGAGGATCGTTCCGAAGGAGGAGATCCCGGCCGGCGCGACGGTGCTGCTGCGCTATCCGAACGACGGGACCCGCGTCTTCCACACCATGGGCCCGACGAAGAACGGAGGCCACGTCGCGCCCCCGTACGGCGCCGGATCGGTGATGGGCGGCTTCGAGGTGCTGAAGCCGCCGCTCGAGATTCCCGAGCGAGGCGAATTCTGGCTGACCTACACGACGACGAGCCCCAAGCCGATCCTGCTGCGGTTCCGGATCCTCCGGGGCGAAAAGACGTTCCCCTACAATTTGACGATCGAAACGCCCGAGCTCGGCCGGCCGGCGCGCGTGAAGGTGCCGCTCCGGGCGTTCGTGAATTACGACAACAAGCTCGTCGGGGTCGGCGAGCTGGTCCAGAGCATCTACATCCAGCAGGAGGACCCCAAGGCCGAGCTGGTCTTCCTCGAGGCCGTCATCTTTAAGGCGAAGGACTGACATGCCGGGCGACGACCAGGACCTGCTCTTCGGCCGGATCGCCATCGAGCTCGGCTTCTGCGTCGCCGCGCAGGTGGAGGCCTGCCTGGCCCTCCAGGCGCAGGAAGCCGACGGGATGTCGCTGGGCCGCCATCTCGTGCGGGAAGGCCACCTGACGGAGGACCAGCACTCGCGCGTGCTGGAGCGCCAGCGGCTCGTGATGCACCGCAAGCGGCGCGCGCCCGGCCTGACGAAGGACGATCTGCTCTTCGGCCGCAGCGCGGTCCGCGAGGGGCTCGCGACGGTGGCCCAGGTCAAGGCCGCCCTCCAGGAGCAGTCCAAGAGGCGCGACGGCAAGGGCATCGGCGAAGTCCTCCGGACCATGGGCGTCCTGAACGCCGCCGAGGTCGAATGGATCCTGGGCCTGCAGTCCAAGTGGATCATGGGCTGTCCGACCTGCTTCTCGACCTTCACCGTGCGCAGCACGTCCCGGACGCCCGGCAAGGCCAACTGCCCCCGCTGCAAGGTGCCGCTGCGGCCCCGGGAGTCGAAGACGGCCGCCATCGTCGAGGCGGAAGTCGACACCAGCGTGCGGCAGCCCCTGCCCAAGGCCGCGCGGGGCCCCGGCACCTGCCGGATCTGCGGCAAGTCTTCCCTCAGCGCCCCCGGCAAGGACGGACTGGTGGAGTGCCTGTCCTGCCGCGTGCGCTTCAAGCCGGGGTCCTGACGGACCCCGGGGGGCGGAGCCTCTCGGCCGCCGCCCCCCTGGGAAGTGGGTGATTAGAGTCCAAGCCTTAAGCCCGACCGGACGGCTTTATGACGGGGATTCTCAGGCCAGGGGGCCGACGGCCTTTTCAGCGGCGGCGAGCACCGCCTCGGGCAGCGCGCCGGACGTGAGCTTCTCGAGATCCGGCCGCAGGAAGCGGTCCGCGTCGAGATGGGGGATGTCGCGCCGCAGCCGGGCGTGGGCCGCCGCCACGCCCCGGCCCGGACGGAGCGGCTTGAGGAAGTCGAGCCCCTGCGCGGCGCAGAGCAGCTCCAGGCCCACGACCTTCCCGACGTTGTCGAGCACCCGGCGGCACTTGCGCGCCGCGATGGGCGCCATGGGGACGTGGTCCTCCTTGGAGGCCCCCGTGGGGATCGAGTGCACGCTCGCGGGCCCGGCGTCCGCGCGGCACTCGGCGGCCACGGCGGCGGCGGCGACCTGCACCATCATGTAGCCCGAATTGAGGCCGCTCTCCGCGACCAGGAAGGCCGGCAGCTCGCTCATGTCCGGGTTCGTCATCCGGTCGATCCGCCGCTCGCTGATGTTCGCGAGCGACACCAGCGAGGCGGTGAGGAAGTCCGCCGCCTGCGCGAGCGCCTGGCCGTGGAAGTTGCCGCCCGACAGGATGTCGCCGTTCTCGAACACGAGCGGGTTGTCCGTCACCGAATTCGCCTCGCGGACCAGGACGTCGCGCGCGAACGTCCAGGCGTCGCGGGCGGCGCCGTGCACCTGCGGCACGCAGCGCAGCGAGTAGGCGTCCTGCACCTTGCGGCAGTCGCGATGCGAATGGAGGATGCCGCTCGACGCCAGCAGCCGCCGCACGTTGGCGGCCGTCGCGAGCTGCCCCGGATGGGGCCGGTGCCGGTGGAAGCGGGCGTCGTAGGGCCGGGCGCTGCCTTTGAGGGCTTCGAGGCTCATGGCGGCGGCGACGTCCGCCAGCTTCAGGAGGTCTTCCGCGTCGGCGAGGACGCGGGCGAGGAGGGCCATGGTGAACTGGGTGCCGTTGATGAGCGAGAGGGCCTCCTTGAAGCGGAAGCGATAGGGCGCGAGGCGGGCTTTCGCGAGGGCGGCCCGGGCCGTGTGGAGCTTCGAGCCGATCCAGGCCTGCCCTTCCCCGAGCATCGCGCAGCCGAGCTGGGCGAGCGGCGCGAGATCGCCCGAGGCGCCGACCGAGCCCTGCTCGTAGATCAGGGGCCGGACGCCGCGGTTATGGAGCTTCGCGAGATAGCCCACGAGGCCGGGCGTGACGCCGGAGTAGCCCAGAAGCAGCGAGTTCGTCCGCAGGGCGATCAGGAGCCCGACCTCCCGGAGAAAGCCCGGCCCCATGCCGGCGGCGTGGGAGAGCAGCAGGTTGCGCTGGAGGGCGTCGAGCTGGGCGGAGTCGATCCGGGTGTCGGAGAGCTTGCCGAATCCGGTGTTGATGCCGTAGATCGTGCGGCCTTCCGCGACGGCCCGCTCGACCGTCCCGCGGGAGCGGGCGACCTGGCGGAGCGCGGCGGGCGCGACGCGGATCCGGCAGGCGCCGTCGTCGCGCGCCAGGGCCCTCAACTCGGACCAGCCGAGACTCTCCCCGTCGAGGACGATCGTGCGCATGTGGAGATTCTAGCGAGCGCGCGCCGGTTCCGGTTCCGGCTTACTTGTGGCCGTTGCCGGCGTGCCGCTTGAAGGCCTCGGCCTCGTGGGCGGAGAGCTTCACGTAGACGGCGCGGCCTTCCTTCTCGAACTCGATCTTTTCCTCGCGGGCGAGCCAGCCGATGGCCTGGTTGACCAGGGCTCCGTCCACGTCGAGGACCTTCGGAAGGGTGGTCAGCGCGATCTTTTCCTTGGCGCCCAGGATCTTCCAGACCTTGCCGGCCGCTTCGCCGATGATGTTCTTCTGCATGCGATCCCCCATAGCGGAGCCGATATACGCGAATGTGAACATGAGGTCAAGTGGAAATCGAACACAGCGGAATCCCGGCGGATGTCGTATTCTGCACGCAATGTCGTGGACCCTGATCGACCATACGGGCGACATCGGCGTCGACGTCCGCGCGGATTCGCGGGAAGGCCTCTTCGCCGAGGCGGCGCGGGCGATGTTCGACATCCTGGCGGAGGCACCCGCCGCGCCGCGGGGGACGTCGGAGACCCTCGCGATCCCGGAGGGCGAGGACGCCGAGGCGCTCCGCGACTTCCTGGCCGAGCTCCTGTACCGCTTCTCCATGGAGCGTAAGATGTACGTCGGATTCGCGGCGGGGAGCGGGACGGTCGAGGGCGCCTGGGAGCCCTACGACGCGGCGCGACATCCCCTCAGGACGGAACTCAAAGCGGTCACCTGGCATCAACTCGAGGTGACGCGGGAGAACGACGGATGGCGAGCCCGGGTCATCTTCGACGTCTGACGCCGCTGCTCCTCGCGCTCGCGACCGGCTGCTCGTACGCCGGCGCGCGGGTCCGCGACCTGGGCGACATCCTCCGCCTCGAAGGCCGCGTCGGCTACGGGCTGGAGGCCCACGCGAACGCGGGCGAGCTCGCCCACGTCGGCGCCGGCAGCGCGCGCCAGTGGAACGCCGGCTGGATCTACGGCCGGGCCAGGTCCTCGGACAGCGTCGAGCACCAGTTCCCCGTGACGATCGTCCGCTCGTTCCTGGCGCCGGAGGCCGAGCACGTCCACTCGCTGGATCTCGGCGACGACGGCCGCCACGAGTGCTTCCTGATCTTCCCCGGCGGCATCAACCCCGGCGGCCTGGAGAAGGTCCCCTCCCACTTCCTCGACCTCGAGGTCGGCTTCCTGGCCGGGGTCGTCGGCCTGGAAGCGGGCGTATCGTTCGGCGAGACGCTCGACTTCCTGACCGGCTTCTTCGGCGTCGACTTCGGGGACGACGACGACCCGGAGCGCCGCGCCGACAAGGGCGTCTGGCGCCGCGTCAATCGCCACGAGGGGCCGTCGAATCCCTGAACCGCCGCCCCCCCTCGCGGTTCAATAGAGAGACCATGAGCGACCTGAAGCGGATCTCGCCCTACCTCTACGAAGTCCCGAAGACCGGCCGCATGCGCGTGCCGGGACGGATCTACGCCAGCCGCGAGCTGCTCGACCTGGTGAAGGCCGACGAGGCCGTCGAGCAGGTCCGCAACGTCGCCCATCTTCCGGGCATCGTCGATTACGCGCTGGCGATGCCCGACTTCCACTGGGGCTACGGCTTCCCGATCGGGGGCGTCGCGGCCTTCGACGCCGAGGAGGGCGTGATCTCGCCCGGCGGCGTCGGCTACGACATCAACTGCGGCGTGCGGCTGATCCGCACCGATCTCTCCCGCGCGGACGTGATGCCCGTCATCCGCGACCTCGTCCGCGGCGTGTTCAAGGCGATCCCGGCCGGCGTCGGCAGCGACGGCGCGATCCCGACGCCCTCCCGCGAGGAGGGCCGCGCGCTGGTCGTCGAGGGCGCGAAGTGGGCCGTCGACCGCGGCTACGGCACGGCCGACGACCTCGAGCACATCGAGGACGGCGGCAAGTATCCCGGCGCGGATCCCGACGCCGTGAGCGACCGCGCGTACGCGCGCGGCCTGCCGCAGGTCGGCACGCTGGGGAGCGGCAACCACTTCCTGGAGATCCAGGTCGTCGACGAGATCTACCGGAAGGACGTCGCCGACCACTTCGGCCTCAAGGACGGCACGGTCTGCT
The DNA here is from genome assembly GCA_036383955.1 of Planctomycetota bacterium. GTDB lineage: Bacteria > Planctomycetota > MHYJ01 > MHYJ01 > JACPRB01 > JACQFK01. The sequence goes on from DASVNH010000044.1 coordinate 23,810, forward strand.
TCTCGATCCACTCGGGCTCGCGCGGCTTCGGCTACCAGGTCTGCGAGGACAACCTCAAGGCGATGCAGAAGGCGAGCCGCGACTACGGGATCGAGTTGCCCGACCGCCAGCTCTGCTGCGCGCCCCTGACGTCCCCGGAGGCGAAGCGCTACCTGGACGCGATGGCCTGCGCGGCGAACTTCGCGTGGGTCAACCGGCAGGTCATGACGGCCATCACGCGCGAGGTCTTCGCGAACATCCTGGGGACGTCGATCCCCTCGCTCAACGCGCGCCTGATCTACGACGTCTGCCACAACATCGCCAAGTTCGAGGAGCACGGGGGACGTCGGGTCTGCGTCCACCGCAAGGGGGCGACCCGCGCGTTCGGCCCCGGCCACCCGCTGCTGCCGGCGGCGTATCGGGCGCTCGGCCAGCCGACGTTCATCCCGGGCGACATGGGGCGGGCGAGCTTTCTCCTCGTCGGCAAGGAAGGGTCGATGCGGGAGACGTTCGGCTCGACCTGCCACGGCGCGGGCCGCGCGCACAGCCGCACGGAGATGAAGCGCCGCACGGCCGGCCGGAACCTCTACAAGGAGCTCGAGGAAGGCCACGGCGTGATCGTCATGGGCCACGGCCGCGACTCGGTCGCCGAGGAGATGCCGGAGGCCTACAAGGACGCGTCGCTGGTCGTCGACGTCATGGAGCGCGCCGGCGTCACCGACAAGGTCGCGCGGCTGCGGCCCATTGGGTGCGTGAAGGGGTAGTGAGAATCAAGAATCAAGGGCGCCCCCCGCCCCCCCGGGGGGGGGATCCTCGTGATTCTTGATTCGTGATTCTTGATTCTCGTCGACGCTACTTCATCAACGCGTCGACGTCCGCCTTGATCGCGTCCGCCCAGATCTGATAGCCCTTCTCCGAGAGATGGAGGAAGTCGGGCATCAACTCCTTCGGCAGGGTGCCGTCGGCGGCGAGGAACTTGGGGCCGATGTCGAGGAACTTCACGCCTTCGATCTTCGCGAGGGCGTCGTTGATCTCCTTGATCGTCGCGCGGTGGGCGTGATCGGGCTTCTCGGAGCGGGGGAAGACGCCCAGCAACAGGATCTTGAGCTCCGGGAAGGTCTTCCGGAGATGGGCGACGATGGCCTGGTTGCCGGCGATCGCGCTGGCGGCCGTCTCAGGATTGCTCTGGCCGATGTTGTTGGTCCCGATCATGATCACGGCGGCCTTGGGCTTGATGCCCTCGAGCTCGCCGTTCTGGATGCGCCAGAGGACGTGCTGGGTGCGGTCGCCGCTGATGCCGAGGTTGACCGGCTTGTGCGCGCCGAAGGCCGCCTCGAAGATCGCCTTCTTGCCGCGCCAGCCGTCGGTGATCGAGTCGCCCAGGAAGAGCAGGCCGCAGTCGGGCTTGGCCTTTACGTCCGCGAGGAAGCCTTCGTGGCGCTTCACCCACTTCTCATCCTTCGGGGCGGGTTTGGCGCCGGGGAGATCCTGAAGCGCGAGGGACAGGAGAAGCGTGAGCATCGCGAAGGCTCCTTTCAATTGCGCGGAATTGTATATTTTCTCCGGGCGTTCATGAAGCGATAGGAGACTTATGGCCCAGGTCACCATCCGCTACTGCACGAAGTGAGGCTACCAGCCCCGGGCCGCCCGTGCGGCGGCCGCGATCAAGCAGAGCCTCAAGCTCCCCGTCAACCTCGTCGTCGGCAACTCGGGCGAGTACACCGTCTGGGTCGACAGCCGCCAGGTCCTCGACAAGGCGGGCGGCGACTTCCCCAGCGAAGACGCGGTGGTGAAGGCGGTTCAGGCCGCTCTGTAGTATGCTTCTGGAGGCATGAAGAGATTCTTCTTCCGGGGGCTCTTCGCGGTCCTGCCCCTGGCCCTGACGGCCTTCGTCGTCTGGTTCGTCTTCGGCTTCCTCTACGGCAACATCGGCGTCCCCCTCGGGGAGGCCCTCAAGTGGGCGATGGCGAAGTTCGCCGGCTGGACGCCCGCCGACGAGGAGCACACCTGGTTCTTCCGCTGGGGCGCGCCGTTCCTCGGCTTCGCCGTCGGCATCGTCGTCACGCTCGTCGCGGGCTTCTTCCTCGCCACCTTCTTCGGCAAGAAACTCTGGCAGTTCTTCGAGCGCGGGCTCAAGAAGCTCCCCGTGGTGGGCACCATCTACCCCTATGCCCGCCAGTTCACCGAGTTCTTCCTCTCCGAAGACGAGAAGAAGATGGAGTTCAAGCTCCCCGTCGCCGTCCCCTACCCCCACGCGGGCATGTACTCCATCGCCTTCGTCACCAGCGACGGCATGAAGGCGCTCAACGAGGCGCTCAAGAAGCACCTCGTCTCCGTCTTCATCCCCACCGCCCCGACCTGCGTCACCGGCCACGTCGCCTATATCCCGCGGGAGGACGTCATCCCCCTCCCCCTCACCGTCGAGGAGGCGATGCGCATCATCATCTCCGCCGGCGTGATCCATCCGGGGCATCAGAAGGTGTCGCCGATGGACTTCCCCGGCCCGTCCGCCGCGCGCCCGCTGCCCGAGTCGCTCGCGAAAGGCCTTCCGGAGCGCCCGGCCTGAGCTACTTCTCGCCGGCGACGAGGCGGGCGCGGCGGTCGAGCAGCGCCTGGTAGGTCTTCTCGCACTCCATGCTGAAGGCGACCGGCCAGTTGGTGCGCGAGCCCCAGTCGTAGTCGCCCTTCTCCGCCTCCCAGCGCGCGTGGCGCCGCGCCCAGGAGTGCTGGTGCAGAAGGAAGTCGAGGAAGGGCTCCGACAGCCCCTCGCCCTCGACGAGGAAGAGCTTCGCCTCGATCACGTTCCGGGTCGCCTCGTTGCGGGGGAGGAATTCGCGCGCGGCCCAGACCTTCCACAGCGCGCGCTCGCCGTCGCCGGCCTCGGCCAGCTTCTGGTAGCCCTTCACCGCGGCGAAGCCGCGCGCGTTGAGCGTCACGAGCGGCGCGTAGAGCTCGTGGATCTGCCGCTCGGTCCAGCGGATCCGCGCCGCGGGATCCTTCTCGAGCGACTCCGCGTGCTTCTTCTTCGCCGCCGCGAAGCGCTCCCGGACGACGGCCGGCGTCGCCTCGACCTCCAGCGCCTTGGCCAGCTCCTGGATCCGCCGCCGGCGCGGCTCGACGTCCTTCGCGCGGAAGCCCCGGAGCGCCTTCTCGTCGGCGCCCGCCTTCACCTCGGCCGCGACGTCCTCTTCGGCCAGCCGCGCCGTCTCCACTTCGTAGAGCAGCGAGCCCCAGCGCTCGAGGACGTCCGTCTGCGCGCAGAGCAGGACCGTCGTCAGCAGCATGCTCATCTAACGCTCCCTGTGCCGGTTCCGGGGTTCTAACGCTCCGACTTCATGTCGCGACGCATCAGGTCGCGCAGCGCTTCCTTCGCGGACTTCTTCTCGAAAAGGATCGCGTAGACCTGCTGCGTGATCGGCATGTCCACGCCCTTCTTCTTCGCCACGTCCAGCACCGCCTTCGCCGACCAGACCCCCTCCGCGACCGAGCGCATCCCCCCCAGGATCTCCTCCAGCGGCTTGCCCTCGCCGATCGCGCGGCCGACGGAAAGATTCCGCCCGTGCGGGAACGTCGTCGTCGTGATCAGGTCGCCGATCCCCGACAGCCCGAAAAACGTCTCCGTCTTCGCGCCGAGCGCCGCGCCCAGCCGCGCCATCTCCACGATCCCGCGCGTCAGCAGCGCCGCCTTCGCGTTGTGGCCCAGGCCCAGGCCGTCGCAGATGCCCCCCGCCAGCGCGATCACGTTCTTCAGCGCGCCGCCGAGCTCCACCCCCTTCACGTCCCGGCTCGTGTACACCCGGACCGTCGTGCCGGCGAAGAGCTCCTGCGCCGTCTTCGCGTTCTTGGGGTCGCCCGCGACGACGACCGACGCGGGCAGGCCGACGGCGACCTCCGGCGCGTGGCTCGGCCCCGAGAGCACCACGAGCCGCGCCTTGCCGAGCACCTCGCGGAGGATCTCCGTGGGACGTCGCCCCGTCGACTGCTCCAGCCCCTTGGCCACGCAGATGAAGAGCGCCTTCTTCGCGAGGAACGTCCCGATCTCGGTGAACGCGCCGCGGATGAACTGGGTGGGCACGGCGGCGATGTAGACGTCCGCCGCGGGCGGGGCGCCGCTGAGGATGTCGACGCCCTTCAACGGCACCCCGGGGAGGAACTTGGCGTTTTCGCCCTTCGCGCGCATCTCGGCGGCGTTCTCGGGGAACTTGGTCCAGAGCCCGACGCGGTGGCCGCCGCGCTGGAGGACGAGCGCCAGGGCGGTGCCCCACGCGCCGTCGCCGAGGATGATGACGTTTTTCACGCGGCCTTCCTCCCTGCCCGGATTTCGGTGCCCGCCAGCAGCCTCCGGATGTTGCCCCGGTGCCGGACGATCACGAGCAGGCAGGCCATGACGAAAAAGAGAGTGACGATCCAGGAGCGCATCCCCACCCGCGCCGCCGTGAAGTGGTGCGCGACCGGAACGGCGATCGCCGACGCGATCGACGCGAGCGAGACGTAGCGGCTGGGCAGGAAGACGAGGATCCAGGCCCCGAGGCCGACGAGGATGGCCATCCAGTTCATCGCGAAGAGCACGCCCGCGACCGTCGCCACGCCCTTCCCGCCGCGGAACTTGAGGTAGACGGGGAACATGTGGCCGAGCATCGCGAACAGGCCGAAGAGCACCGCGAGGGCCGCGGGCAGGTGGTCGCAGATCGCGCAGGGCCAGCGGGCCGCGACCCAGGGGGCGGCCCAGAAGACCGGGGCGAAGCCCTTGAGGAAGTCGAGGACGAACACCGGCACGAACCACGCGGTCCCGAGCACGCGCGCGACGTTGGTGGCGCCGATGTTGCCGGAGCCGAGGGTCCGGACGTCCTTCCCGGTGCGGAGCTTGACGAAGAGATAGCCGAAGGGGATGGCGCCGACGAGGTAGGCGGCGACGGCGAAGGCCGCGTAGATCAGGTGGTGCTGGAGCATTCGCCTTTTTCCCCGGCGGCTCCGACGGCCCCGGCGCCCCCGGCGACGAAGCGGGCGCGGAGCTGGCCGCAGGCGCCGGCGACCTCGTCCCCCTTGCGCTTGCGGACCATCACCGGCACCCCGCAGTTGCCGAGGGCCTGCACGAAGCGGTCCACGCGCTCGCGGGACGGCGTGCCGTAGGGGACTTCCTCGACGCGGTTGAAGGGGATGACGTTGACCTTCACCTGGACGCCGCGGAGCTTCTTGCCGAGCTCGAGGGCGTGCTTCTTGTCGTCGTTGACGCCGTCGAGGAGCACGTACTCGAACGTCACCTCTTTGCCGGTGACCCGGTGGTACTCGACGCCGGCCTTGATGATGTCGGTGACCTTCACGTTCTTCATCGTCGGCACGATCTCGGCGCGGATCTCGTCGTTGGGCGCGTGGAGCGAGAGCGCGAGGTTGGGCGTCACCCGGTGCTTGACCAGCTCCTCGAGCTGGCCGAGCACGCCGACGGTCGAGAGCGTGATCCGGTTGAACCCGATCCCCTGGCCCCACGAGGCCTTGAGGATGCGGAGGGCCTTCATGAGGTTCTTCGGGTTGAGCAGCGGCTCGCCGATGCCCATGATGACCACGTTGGAGATCCGCTCGCCCTCCATCAGGGAGCGCTTGACGTGGATGATCTGCTCGACGATCTCCGCCGCGCTCAGGTTGCGCTTGAGGCCCTGGAGGCCGCTCGCGCAGAAGACGCACTTGATCGGGCAGCCCACCTGGGTGGAGACGCAGACGGTGCGACGTCCCCCCTCCGGGATGAGCACGGCCTCGATGACGTCCCCGTCGGTCAGGCCGACGAGGAACTTGGTCGTCCCGTCGGGGCTCTCGTGCTTGCCTTTGATCTCCGTTTCGGTGAGCCGGAACAGCCCGGGCATGCTCGCCCGGGCCTCCTTCGAGAGATCCGTCATCTCGTCGAAGCTCTTGATGTCGCGCCGGTGCAGCCACGACAGCATCGGCTTCGCGCGCCATTTTTCCAGGCCGTGGGCGCCGAGCTTTTCCTCGAGCTCCGCGACCGTCAGCCCGCTGAGGGTGTCCATGATGCGCGGATTATAGCGAACCCGGAGAGGGACCGAAATGGCTAGTCCAGCTTTTTGCGCACGAACCCGACGGCCCCGCGCGTACGCTAGGGCATGAGCCTATTGCTGATCCTCGCGCTTCAGGATTGGTCCCAGTTCCGCGGGCCCGGCGGGCAGAACGTCACGGACGACAAGACGCTCCCGCTCAAGTGGGGGCCGACGGAGAACCTGCTCTGGACCGCCCCGCTCCCGGCCCTCGGCCATGCCAGCCCCATCGTCGTCGGCGACCGCGTGATCGTGTGCGGCGTGAAGTGGGAGGGCGGCAAGCCGGATCCCAAGGTCATTCCCGAGCATCACGTGACGGCCTACGGCGCCGCGGACGGGAAGAAGCTGTGGGACGCCGTGATTCCCCCCGGCCCCTGGCGCCGCGAGGACTTCCGCAGCGGCCCGGGCGGCGGCTACGCGGCGTCGACCCCCTGCTCCGACGGCAAGCGGATCTACGTCGCCTTCGCGTCCTCGGTCCTGGCCGCCCTCGACCTCGACGGCAAGATCGCCTGGCGCAAGGAGATCACCCCCTACACCTTCGACGTCACGCTCGGGAGCAGCCCGGTCCTCCACAAGGACACGGTCATCCTGCTCTGCGCGATGGCGAAGCCCTCCGACTCCCGCCTGCTCGCGCTCAAGACCGCGGACGGCGAGACCGCCTGGGAAACGAAGCTGCCGAAGACCGGCTTCGGACACTCGACGCCCCTCATCGTCGACGTGAAGGGAAAGACGCAGATGCTGGTCGTGGCGTCGGGGGGCGGCAAGACGGCCGAGGCCCTCCAGAGCTTCGACCCGGCCGACGGGAAGCGGCTGTGGTGGTGCAAGGGCTCCGGCGACGCCTCGTCGGCGGCTTACGCGGACGGCCGGGTCTACTTCGATTCAGGCCGAGGCGGCGACGGGGTGGCCGTCGAGCCGGGCGACGGCGAGCTCGCGCCGGCCTGGACGGCGGGGCCGCTCAGCGAATGCATCGCCTCGCCGGTGATCGCGGGCGGCCACGTCTTCCGCCTGCAGAGCTCCGGCGTGGTGAAGGTCTTCAAGCTGGCGGACGGGACGGAGGCGGCGAAACAGCGGCTGGAAAAGCTGGGCTCGATCTGGGCCACGCCGCTGCTGGACGGGAACGGGCGCCTCTATTTCGCGAGCGCGGGCAAGAGCGTCGTGGTCAAGGCCGATCCGACGCTGGAGGTGCTGGGGGGCGGCGACCTGGGCGACGCCAACCACGCGAGCCCCGCCGTCTCGAAGGGCCGCCTCTACCTGCTGGGCCAGAAGAACCTCTACTGCGTCGGCTCCAAATAGAGCCAAGCGCCAAGATCCAAGATCCTAGAAAGTCCCCCCCGCCCCCCGGGGGGGAGGGGGATGCCTTGGCACTAGGTCCTTGGCGCTTGGCTCTCGCCTACAGGCACTGCATGCACGGCATCTTCCCCCGCTTCGCCACGTCCTTGCGCGAGTAGAACTTCTCGCGGCGGTCGTCGGGGATCAGCTGCGCGAAGGGGCAGGACGGCGAGTGGAAGTGGGTCGAGGATTCGGCCGTGACGTAGGCCGCTTCCTTGCCCGACATCCGGTCCACGAGCTCCTTGGTCTCCTCGAGCCCGAGCTTCTCGTTGTAGATGAGCTCGATCGTCTCGAGCTGGGCGTCGGGGTCGGTCGTCCCGGTGGAGAGGATCTGCGCGTGCTCCTCGCTGATCATGTTCGCGCGCAGGGCCTCGAGGATCGGCACCGGGAGGTCGAGCAGCCCGCGGGCGCGGCGCAGGTTGTCGACCTGCAGCCCCATGGCGTCGGCCAGCTCGCCTTCCTGGATCTTCGGGTACTTCCGGTGGATGCGGTCGAACATCTGGACGATGTCGATCTTCGACAGCTCCTCGCGGTGCAGGTTCTCCATGTAGCTGATTTCCATGACCTGCCGCGGCTTGAGGCTGCGCACGATGGCGGGGACGAACTTGAAGCCCAGCTCGCGCGCGGCCTGGAGCCGGCGCTGGCCGGCGACGAGCGAGTAGCGCCCGCCTTCCTTGTTCACGATCAGCGGCACGATGATGCCGTACTGCTCGATCGACTTCTTCAGGTCCGCCAGCGGCTCGTCCAGCACGTACTCGCGCGGCTGGAACGGATTCGCCTGGATCTGGTCGACCGCGACGTACGCCAGGCGGTCTTCCTTGCGCTTCAGGCCGAAGATCCGCTTGACCCCGTTGACCAGGCCGCGCCAGAGGCTGTTGCCTCCGCAGTGGCCGCAGACATGCTTGTTCTCGCCCATAAGGTTACCCTCTCTCTTCCCCATGACTTATATCGGCCTTGGCAGGACGGGCCTGCACCCATATTATTCACTCGTGAAACGAACGGTCGCGGCGCTCCTTGTCCTTGCCCTGAGCGGAGTCGAAGGGCTCGCGGGCTGCGCCCCGGCTCCCCTCCCCCGCCTCGACCGCGGGGCCGTCGCCGCCCCCGAGCCCCACGCGGCGAAGGTGGGCATCGACATCCTCCGCCGCGGCGGGAACGCGGTGGACGCCGCGATCGCCGTCCAGTTCGCCCTCGCCGTCACGTTCCCCAACGCCGGCAACCTGGGCGGCGGCGGCTTCATGCTCGTCCATCACCGCGACCGGAGCGCCGCGATCGACTACCGCGAGCGCGCGCCCGCCGCCGCGACGCGCGACATGTTCCTCGACCGCGCGGGCAACGTCGTGCCCCGCCTCAGCCTCGACACCGCGCTCGCCGCCGGCGTGCCCGGCACCGTCGCGGGAATGTGGCTCGCCCACCGCCGCTTCGGCTCGCTCCCCTGGAAGGACCTCGTCGAGCCGGCCGTCCGCCTCGCGGAGCACGGCTGGATCCTCGACTCCTGGAGCGCCCGCAGCTTCGACGCCGAGAGCCGCCACAACGCGCGCGACTACTTCAAGGGCGCGGCCGGCGAGCGCTTCGTCCAGAAGGAGCTGGCCGCCACTCTGCGCCGCGTCGCCGACGGGGGCCCCGACGGCTTCTACCGCGGCGAGACCGCCCGGCTGATCGTCGAGGAGATGAAGCGTTCGAACGGCCTCCTCACGCTCGACGACCTCGCGTCGTACGAGGCGAAGGAGCGCGTCCCCCTCGAAGGATCCTACCGCGGCCTCCGCGTCGTCTCGATGCCCCCGCCCTCGTCGGGCGGCGTCGCGCTGCTCCAGCTCCTCGGCATGATCGAGCCCAGAGACGTCCGCGCCCTCGGCTTCCACTCCGCCGCCCACCTCCACGCCGTCTGCGAAATCGAGAAGCGCGTCTTCGCCGACCGCGCCGAATACCTGGGCGATCCCGATTTCACGAAGGTCCCGGTCGAGCGCCTGGTCTCGCCCGCCTACCTGAAGCGGAGGATGTCGGACCTCACCGAGCGCCGCAGCGATCCGGCGGGGATCGCGCCCGGGCCCGAGGAGACGACGCACTTCTCGGTCGTCGACCGCTGGGGCGGCGCGGTGGCGAACACGACGACGCTGAACGGCAACTACGGCTGCGGCCTGGTGGTGCGCGGCGCGGGCTTCCTTCTCAACAACGAGATGGACGACTTCTCGGCCAAGCCGGGCGCGATGAACATGTTCGGCGCCACGGGCGGGGCGGCCAACGCGGTCGCGGCGGGCAAGCGGCCGCTCTCCTCGATGGCCCCGGCCTTCGTGTTCCGCGACGGCGCGCTCTGGCTCGTCCTGGGCACGCCCGGCGGCACCACGATCTTCACCACCGTCTTTCAGGTGATCGTCAACCGGGCGGATTTCGGGATGTCGCTCGAAGACGCCGTCCGCGCCCCGCGCTTCCACCACCAGTGGCCGCCGGCCCACCGCGAGGAGGATCCCGTCTGGTTCGAGGCGGCGCCGGCGGCGGCCGACGCCCTGCGCGCCCTCGGCTATTCCGTGCGGGTGCGCGGCCGCATCGGCGACGTCCAGGCGGTCGAGATCGACGGCCCCCGCGGCCTCCCCGTGAGCGATCCGCGCGGCATCGGCGCCGCGCTGACGGAGTAGCCCGTCAGGGGGCAATGCCCATCCGCTCCTTCAAGTCGGGAATCCCGTTGAAGAGGGATGGAACGATCTCGGTTTCCGGAGCCGCGCGGCGCAGAGGATCCCCGAGCCGCCGGAACTCGTCCCAGGCGGCGCAGCGCGCCCAGAGATAGAGCTCGGCCATCATCATCTGCTCCAGATAGATCTTCAGCGTCCAGAGGACGGCCGCCGCCCCGATGACCCAGCTGAGATGGGCCTTCATCCATTCCGGCGCCGCGAGCCAGCCGATCGTCATCGGAAGGGCGACGATCGCGACGAAAAGGGCGGAGAGAGACATCGCTCCCAGGAAGGAGACCCATTCTCCCTTCAGGATGTCCACGCTGCGTCTCACGGCCTTCCAGGGGCCCGCGCCCTCCCAGGCGATCGCCGGCAGAGACAGGAACACGCCCAGGCGGATCCCTTTGTGCAGGATGTCGAAGAACGTCCGCAGCACCCGATCGGAGCTTCGATCCTTCGAGGCCAGCAGCGATTCCACGATCCAGAGGACGACCTCCACCACGGCCCAGACGGCCGCCAGGGGCAGCAGGGCCCAGCTGTTCCGGACCAGCGTGTCGAAGAACGCGCGGAACATGCGCGTGGGGCGCCCGGTCTCGATGTGCTGGAGGAACTCCAGGAGCATCGAACAGGCGAAGAGCGTGACGTAGTTCACCGCCGCGGCCAGCGCCCAGACGTAGAAGAGCGCAGCCGAAGGATCCAGCCGCCGCCAGGGGATCCGGGGGATGAAATGAAACAGGATCCCCACACTCAGGATCCAGGCGCCCGCCAGGGGCAGGACGACCGCCGGATTCTGGACGAGGAAGCGCAGGCAGAGGCGCAGCGTCCGGAACTCCGCGCTCACGTCGTCCGACTTCCGCGAGAACCAGCTCATCGCGGATAGGACGGCCCGCGACGCCCCGCGTTACCCGGTGAGCTCACCGGAAGCCTTGGAACGGCTTGATCGTCGTCTCCGGCTTCTCGAAGGTGCCGGTGACCTCGACGCCCATGAGGGCGCCCGTGAACAGGCCGAGGAACTCCGCGGTCCAGTTGAAGATGAAGAAGTCGAGGCCGAGCAGGCGGCCCGAGTGCGGCCGAAGGTAGAGGTGCAGGTCGCCGTCGAAGTTCACCCGGCCGTGCCCCACGATGCTCGACGTCTCGCTCGTGAAGGCGAGCTTCGAGATGGCGAACTTCTTCCCCTTGATCTCGAAGTCGATCGCGCCGGCCTCGAAGACGTTCTTGCCCTTGAAGAGGTCCTGGGGATTGAGCTGGAAGACGCTAAGGAAGATCGGGACGTCCCACATCGCCGCGTCGAGGACCCGCAGGCGGCCGGTGCCGGACATCGACGCCCCGTCGCCCGCCGTGCCCTGGAGGTCGCGCAGCTCCAGCGAAGCCCGGCCGGCGAGGGCCTTCTGCTTGAAGCCGCCCGTGTCCTTGGCGAACTCCGCCAGGTTGAGGCGGTCGATGGTGAACAGGCGCCCGAAGAAGACTCCGGTGTCGATGTCCAGGCCGAACGACTCGCCGGTGATCTGGCCGCCGTAGGCCGCCGCCTTGATGTTGACGAAGTTCAGCCGCGGGCCGTTCAGGTTGAAGCTGGCGGTGACGTCCGTCAGCCGCTTGCCCAGGATGGCCGCGCGGGAGAACGACACGCTCCCCTGCATCAGCGACGTCTCGCCGGTGAAGCTCGCCAGGCTCACCGTGCCCTCGAGGTCCTCGAAGCGCGGGTCCGTCTCGATCGCCGCCTTCGTCAGGCGCAGGACCACGTCCGCCTGGGTCTCGCCGCCCGCCTTGATCTTCAGCGCCGAATTGAACGAGACCGTCCCCACCAGCTTGAGGGCCTCGACGACCTTCTTCAAGGACGCCGGCAGCGCCGCCTTGACGTCCGCGTCGAGCGGCAGGCCCGCGGCGTCGACATGCAGCGAGGTCATCTCGTCGGTCACCGTCCCGTGGATCTCGATCTCCGCCCCGACGACCTTCGCCAGCAGGTGCCGGAGCGTCACTTTGCCCGCCCCGTCCAGCTCGATCTCCCCCGTCAGCCCGATCGCCGGCAGCGGGATCTCCTTCCACGTCACCGCGTTGCCGAGCGCCCGCGCGCGGCCGCCCGTCTCGACCTCCTTGCCCTTCGCCTTGCGCACCCACCAGCGCAGGTCGACCGGCCCCGCCGGCCGGAAGCTGTCGTAGGTCTCCCGCGGCTTCGGCGGCAGGGCGTCGCGCAGCCGGGCGTCCAGCGGCAGCGTCTCCGCGTCGATCCGCAGGTCCACCTCCGGGTCCGCCGTGATGTCCCGCACGCTGCCGCTGATCTCCAGCGTCGTCGCGCCCTGTTTCGCGCGCAGGCGCTTCACCACCGCGTCGTCGCCGTCGAAGAAGAGCTCCCCGTTCAGCCCCTTCACGGGATACGGGAAGTTCTTGTACGTCATTGCCGCGTCGGCCAGCGTGATGTCGAGCGGGATCGACTCCTTTTCGTCCGCGCCCCGCTTCCGCAGCACCCGCCCCCGCGCCGTCGCCCGCCCCGAGGGCCCGAACAGGTCCCAGACCCGCTGGGCGTCGGCCCCCAGCGCCGAGCGCAGCAGGGCGTCGAGCGGCATGTCGTCGATCTCGACGCGGAACGCGTACGCGGCCGCCGCGTCGTAGCCGTCCGCCCAGCCGTCGAAGCGGATCCCCGTCCCCCCGCTCCGCGCCTCCATGTGCTTGATCCGGAAGCCGTCCGCGAAGAAGTCGAGCTCGCCCTCCACCCGCTCGATCGGGTACGGGAAGTTCCGGTAGTAGATCGACATCCCCCGCGGCCGGAAACGCGCGGTGAAGTCGACGCCCTTCCCCGGCGCCTTCGAGATCTCCACGTGGAGGTCCGCCTTCCCCGCCGGCTTGTACTTGTCGAAGATGTCGCGCGGCCCCGCCGCCAGCGCCTCGCGCAGGGCGGGGCGGATCTGCCAGCCTTCCGTCGACATCCGCAGCCTGTACGCGCCGGTCTCCAGGTCGGCTTCGCCGGCGGCCGTCCACGCCCCCAGCAGAGGGCTCTCGAACGCCGCCTCGAAGTGCGCGCGATAACCGTCCGTCGCCGCCGCCGTGATCCGCCCGAGCGTCACGCCCAGCGGCCGCCCGGGCGCGAGCACCGCCCCCAGGTCCAGCTCCACCGTGCCGCCGTCGATCTCGATCCGCGGGAGGTCGGGCGTCGGGAACACGTCCTTGATCGTCGTCTTCGAAGGTTCGCCCTTCCCCAGCTCCTCGAAGAGCGCGTCGCTCAGGCGCAGGCGGACGTCGCGCAACACCGCGCGCGACGGCCGGCCCCCCGTGAGCTCCACCTCGACGCGGCCGGCCTGGAAGGCGCGCACCTTGCCGGCGGCGACCTCGACGCCCTCGAGCAGGATCCGGCCGTCGAGCGACACGCGGATGTCCCGGGCCGAGCACGCGCCGCCCGTGAGGCGGTCGAGCTCCCGCCGCGCGTAGGCGCCGAGCGCCCCGCCCCGGACGAGGATCCAGAGGTCCGCGCCGACGATCGCCGCGGCGATGGCCAGCATCGAGACGTACGCCAGGAGCTTCCTCACAGGCCCCTGATTATAGGAGACGAAAAGCTACAATCCCCTCATGATCCTGGAATCGGTCCCCAACTTCAGCGAGGGACGCCGCCGCGACGTCTGCGACGCGATCTCCGCGGCCGCCGCCGCCGGGGGCGCGCGGGTGCTGGACCTCTCGCTCGACCCCAACCACAACCGCTCCGTGCTCACGCTCGTGGGAGACGCCGGCGCCCTCGCCGCGGCGACGTTCGCCGCCGCGAAGAAGGCCGTCGAGCTCATCGACCTCACCCGCCACGCGGGGGAGCATCCGCGGATGGGGGCGATCGACGTCCTTCCCTTCATCCCCCTGAAGGACGGGTCGATCGCGGACGCCGTCGCGCTCGCGCGCGCGGTGGGACGTCGGATCGGCGACGAGCTCGGCGTCCCGGTGTTTCTCTACGAGAGCGCGGCGACCCGGCCGGACCGGAAGAATCTCGCCGAGATCCGGAAGCCCCAGTTCGAGGGCCTGCGCGACCTGATCGGGAAGGATCCCGACCGCGCTCCCGACTTCGGCCCGGGCCGGATCCACCCCACCGCCGGCTGCGTCGCCGTGGGCGCGCGCATGCCGCTCATCGCCTACAACGTCGACCTGAAGTCCGAGGACCTCGCCCTGGCCAAGAAGATCGCCAAGCGGATCCGCGAGCGCGACGGCGGCCTGCCCGGCATCAAGGCCCTCGGCCTTTTCCTGGCCGACCGCGGCCGCGCCCAGGTCTCCATCAACGTCTGCGACTACACGCGGACCGGGCTGCTCGACGTCTTCCGGGCCGTCGAGAAGGCCGCCGCGGAGGCGGGCGTCGACGTCCATTCGAGCGAGGTCGTGGGCCTCGTCCCGGAAGCGGCGCTGCCGCCCGACGCCCTCCGCGCCCTCCGGCTCGAGGGCTTCTCCGACGCCCTGATCCTCGACCGCCGCCTATGACGGAGCTGGACCGCGTCCGGGCGCTCGTCCGGGAGGCGCGCTCCGTCGTCGTGATGACCGGCGCGGGCATCTCGGCGGAGTCGGGCGTGCCGACCTTCCGCGGGCCCGGCGGCCTCTGGAAAAACTTCAAGCCCGAGGAGCTGGCCACGCCCGAGGCCTTCGAGCGCGATCCGCGCCTCGTCTGGGAGTGGTACGACTGGCGGCGGGGGCTGATCGGCGCGGCGAAGCCCAACCTCGGCCACTACGCGCTCGTCACCCTCGAGAAGCGCGTGCCCGAGTTCGCGCTGGTGACGCAGAACGTCGACGGCCTCCATGCGCTCGCCGGGTCGCGCCGCCTGCTCGAGGTCCACGGCAACCTCTGGCGCACGCGCTGCCTCTCCTGCCGCGAGACGCGCGAGAACCGGGAGACGCCGCTCTCGCGGCTGCCGCCGCGCTGCGCCTGCGAGGGGCTGCTGCGGCCGGACGTCGTGTGGTTCGGCGAGCCGCTCCCCCTGGACGTCGTGAAGGCCGTCTCGAAGGCGATCGAGGCCTGCGACCTGATGCTGGTGGTGGGGACGTCGGGCGTGGTCCAGCCCGCGGCGTCGTTCGGCGACCGGGCGCTCGCGCGCGGGGTGCCGATGGTGGAGGTCAATCCCGAGCCGACGCCCCTGAGCGCCGGCTGCGCGCACGCGCTGCGGGGCCCGGCCGCGGAGATCCTGCCCCAACTGATCCGGGATTAGGCCGTATCACGTACCGGATACCGGCGTCCCATCGTAGGGATCCGGGTAACGAATAGGGGAGGACCGGGCGGCGGGTTCCGGGTTCCGGCCGCCGGGTTCCGGATACAATGCTTCAGATGCTCCGCGCCCTGGCGCTTGTTCTGGCCCTGGGCCTCCAGGACGGCCTGGACCAGAAGATCGAGAAGATCCTCCAGCGGCTGTCGGCGGACGACATCGACGCCCGCGAGTCGGCGGTCCGCGACCTCTCCGCGCTGGGTCCCGACGCGCTGCCGGCGCTCCGCGCGCGGGCCGGCGGCCTCGAGGGCGAGGCGCGCGGCCGGGTCGAGGAGGCCTGCCGGCGCATCGAGCGCGAGCGCATCCGCGCGGGCGTTCTCCCCCCGCTCCGCCTGGTGACGCTCGAGGCCAAGGACCGGCCGGCCAAGGACGTCCTCGAGGACATCGCCCGCCAGGCGGGCGTGGCGATCGAGTTCGGCGGGGCGGCGCCGGAAACGCCGGTCACGCTCTCGCTCAAGGACGCGCCGCCGTTCCGCGCGTTCGACGAGGCCTGCCGGCGCGCCGGCGACTTCTCCTTCGAGCCCATGCGCGGCCGTTCCGAGGACGTCGACGAGGATTTCGCCGCGGCGCTCGGACCGGAAGGCGCCAAGGGCGACCGCGTGCTCGTGCAGGGCGTCGCCGCGCCCGACTATCCCGCCGCGTTCGTCCGCCACTACCGCGTCCGCGTCACCCAGGTCACCGTCACGCGCCAGCTCGACTTCCGCCAGAACCGCTCCAGCGCGCACCTGCAGCTCGACCTCCAATGGCTCCCCGGCGTCTCTCCCCTCGCCCTCTCCCGCTTCGTCGTGGAGGAGGTTCTCGACGACCAGGGCCGCTCGCTGATGCCGGACAAGCCCGACGACCGCCTGGCCTTCGGCCGGCGCCCGGCGCGCATGGGGCATTTCGGGACCCGCTCCGCGGGCTACCCCCACACGCTCTCGATCCCGGTGCCGCCGGCCGACGCGAAGAAGATCGCGACGCTGCGCGGGACCGCCGCCTTCGCCTTTCCGGGCGAGACGCGCGCGCTGGTCTTCGACAAGCCGCTGGAGGGCGGCAAGACCCTCGAGCTGGGCGGCCTGAAGGCGACGTTGAAGGACGTGCGCGCGGCCGACGGCACGCTCACGGTGACGCTCGAGGTCGCGGGGCGCTTCGCGCCGCCCCGGGGCGGCGGCGACCCCGACGACGGCGCGTTCACCCACGAGGACGTGCAGGTCCTCACCGAGTCGGGCAAGCGGCTGCGGTCGCGGGGGATGTCGGGCCGCGGCGACGGGCAGACGATGACGTGGACGCTCCGCTACACCCTGCCCGCGGCGGAGGCGCTCAAGGAAATCCGCATCCCCTGCGTCCTCGACCGGTTCGAGGACGAGCTGAAATTCGAGATCCGCGACATCCCTCTTCCGAGGTAGGCGAGCATGAGCGTTCCGCCCCGCAAGCCGCTGTCGTCGTCGAAATCGGCGAGCCGCCCCTCCGCCGCGCGGCCGGCGAAACCGGCGCCGGCGCCGCCGCCCAATAAGAAGCGGAAGCCGCCGATCCTCGTCCTCGCCCTCGTCGGCGCGGGCGTCCTGGGGCTGGTCGTCACGCTCGCGCTGGTCGCGAA
This sequence comes from Planctomycetota bacterium, assembly GCA_036383955.1. Classification (GTDB taxonomy): domain Bacteria; phylum Planctomycetota; class MHYJ01; order MHYJ01; family JACPRB01; genus JACQFK01. The sequence goes on from DASVNH010000044.1 coordinate 40,614, forward strand.
GAAGGGCGACCCCGAGCCCGTCGCCGCGGCCGCGCCCGAGGCGAAAAAACCGGAGCCGAAACCGGAACCGAAGCCGGAGCCGAAACCGGAGCCCCAGCCGGAAGCGAAGCCCGCTCCCCCGCCGCCGCCCAAGCCGAAGCCCGCGCCGCCCAAGGTCGACGACCCCAAGGAGGCGCTGCGGAAGCGCCTCGCGCAGAAGCGGACGGAAGCGCTGGCGCGCGTGGAGGAGGCGAAGGCCGAGATCGCCAAGGAGAAGGCCGAGCAGAAGGCGGCGGCCGACGCCCTGCGCGCGCGCCTGGCCGCGCGGCCCCTCGAGCTCAAGCTCCGCGCCGGGGAGACTCTCAAAGGCGCGGTCGTGACGGAGGTCGGGGCCCACGACGCCGAGCTGGCGGGCGGACGGCGGATCCTCTGGGACGCCCTCGAGCCCGCCTCGCTGCGGGCGGCGGCCGACGCGATCTTCGACGTGAAGAAGGGCAAGGACCAGTACGACCGGGGCCGCTTCTTCATCGCGCGCCGGATGTGGAAGGAGGCCAAGGAGGCCTTCGACGCGGCGGGCGCCATCGGCGACGGCTACGAGTCGGAAGTCCTGACCTTCATCAACACCCTCGAGCGCCTGCTGTCGGAGCACGGCGCCTTCCGGGGCTCCGCGCGCCGCCTCGGCCCCTCGGGCATCCGCATCTCCTACGACTTTGCCGACAAGGCCCAGCTCGACGAGTTCACCGGCGGCCTCGTCCACGAGAAGACCTCCGCCGTCCTCGAGTCCAAGGGCAAGACCGTCGTCTACGCGCGCGGGGCCGTCGAGGACGAACGCTCCATCGCCTTCCTCGACGAGTTCAGCGCGGAGCTGCGGGTCACGTCGGACGTCCCGGTGATCTTCCACCTCTTCGCGGGGCAGAAGGGGGTCTACGTCCTCGAGCTGGGCCCCAAGGGCGCGGCGCTCACGCGCGAGGACAACAAGGGGGGCAAGAAGGAGATCGCCAAGTCCGAGAAGGTGAAGCTCGCCCTCAACAAGCCCCAGGAGGTCCGCCTCGTCTGCAAGGGCCGGACCTTCAAGGTGACGATCGACAAGCAGGAGGCCCTCAGCGCCTCGGATCCGGCCGCGTCGGTCGACGTCCCGAACCTCCAGGGCCACTTCGGCTTCGGCGTCGAGAAGGGCAAGCTGAAGGTCGACGCCCCCTTCATCCTGCAGGGCACGATGGATCCGGCCGACCTCAACAAGCGGGCGAGCGACGTCGAGACGCTGCTGCGCAACGCGCTCAACCCCGAGCTCGAGGAGATCCGCAAGCGCCGCGAGGAGCGGATCGCCGAGCAGGCCCTGGGCCGCGAGGCCGTCCCGCCCCTCAGCGCCGAGCACATCGCCTTCGGGCTGCCGGACGTCGCCAAGCTCGAATCCCTCAAGCGGGCCCTCCGCCGCCACGAGTACGGCGAGAGCGCCGACTTCACCGTGAAGAGCTGGGGGGAGGCGATGGACGCGATGGTCGGCAAGGCCGACGGCCTGCCGGCGCTGCTCTACTACCGGGCGGGATTCCGGGCGGAGCGGCAGGACTACGAGGGGGCGCTGGCGGACGCGCGGAAGGCCGTCGAGCTCTTCCCCGAGTTCCACGAGGCGCACGCGCTGCTGTCCGACCTCCACAAGGACCGGCACGAGCTGGACGAGGCGTTGAAGGCGGCCAACAAGGCGATCGAGCTGATGCCGGACGCGGCGGAAGCCTACGTGAACCGGGCGATGGCGACGTACGCGAAGAACCCGCTGGCCGGGGCCGAATTCATGGAGGACCTGGAGCTGGCCAAGCGGCTGGACCCGACGGACGCGGCGGGCGCCACCTGGATGCGGATCCTGAAGTACCAGGCGCGCGGGCCGAAGGACCTGGGCTGCCGCTTCGACTTCGAGACCGAGCACTACAAGGTCACGACGGACATCAGCCCGGAGGCGGCGAAGCGCTACGGCCAGAACCTGGAGGCCGCGTTCCGGCACTACCAGGCGTCGATGGGCAAGTCCTTCCCGCGGGGCTTCGGCCGCAAGCCGCGGGTGGCGATCTTCAACACGGCGGAGAACTACTACACGTACTTCGAGCTGCTGTCGGAGACGCGGGGCGAGAACACGCTGGGCGTGTTCCGGCCGAACCTGAACGAGCTGGTGCTGTTCGAGACGCTGGACCTGGAGGACACGACGCACACGCTCTACCACGAGGCGGTGCACCACTTCATCCAGCAGCTGACGCCCACCCACCTGCCCTACTGGATCAACGAGGGCATCGCGGAGTACCTCGGGGCCATCACCGTGAAGGACGAGAAGGTGACCGAGAAGGCGAAGATGCTCGACCGCCTGCCCCACATCAAGATCGCCGTGGAGGTGGACTCGGTCTACGCCTTCGAGAAGATCATGAACGAGTCGCCCCGCGAGTTCTACTCCGGCAACATCGGCCTCAAGTACGCCCAGGCCTGGTCGATGGTCCACTTCTTCTACGAGGCCGCCGGCGGCAAGCACAAGCCGCGGATCCAGAAGTACCTCGACCTCCTCCTCTCCGGCGCCCCGCCCCGCAAGGCCTACGAGGAAGCCTTCGGGACCGGCACCGCGGAGCTCGAGAAGGAGTGGAAGGCGTTCGTGAAGACGATGAAGCCCCGGTAGCCAGTAGACAGTAGACAGTAGCCAGAACGGTCCCCCCCTGCCCCCCCGGGGGGGGACGACGGGACCATGAAGCGCGCGATACCTCTGCTCATCCTCCTGGGCCTCGGCGGCGTCGGCGCCTGGTGGATCTGGACCTCAAGCGAGCCGGGCCGGCGCTATAAGCGCGTCCTGAATCTCCTTTCGAACTACCGTGGACTTCCCGCGGAGGCCTGGGCGAAGGAGGACGTCAAAGACCTCTGGGCTCAAGTCTCCTGGTACGGCCGGCGAGATCCCGAGGCGCTCGTCCGCCGCCTGCTCGCGAGCCTGGACGCGGAGGATGTCGGCGAGCGCGGTGACGCGACGCTGCTCGCGGCGCACATCCGCCACTACAGCTGGAGGATTTGGGACTTCAAGCAGCTCGCCTGGCATCTGCCGTTGCCCGTGTCAGCGGCCGAACTGCCGCCCGAGTTCGCGTTGGAGGCGCTGCGGGGCGGATCGCTTGCCCGGAGGGCGGACGATCCTAGGCCGGAGGTGCGCCTGAGTTTTCTCGAGCTCACCCAAGTGCCGGAGAGCACGTCGGAGCGCGAGGCCTTTCTCGCGCTCGCCTCCCGTGACGTGACGATGAAGGAGTTGTGGCGCGTGTTTCCGGTCCTTGATCCGGTCGAGGACGCCGACGCCCGCCGGGTCCTCGAGGCCCGGGCGGCGGCCGGCGAAATCCGCTCGCGCCTGCTCGCTTCCGCGACCCTGGCCGCGCGAAGCCACCCCGCGGGCACCCGAATCTTCGTGGAGCTGCTGACGGACCTGGGCAACGACATCCCCCCGGAAGACCGCGCCCTGTCCGCGCGGCTGGTGGCGGAACACATCGTCTCCCTCGAGAGCCTGCTCTTCCGGGATTGGGCGGGCCTTGATGAATGGCGGAGCTGGCTGGAGATCCGGGAGCACGAGGATTTCAGGGCCGACGCCCAAATCGCGAGGGACGCCGCCTGGAAGGAATTGACGCGGTAACGCTCCGCTCTACCGTCTACCGTCTACTGGCTACTGGCTACTGCCTAGGCCGCTTCCTGCGCGGCCTTGCAGCCCGTGCAGAGCGAGGCGTGCGGAAGGGCGTTCAGGCGCTCCTCGGGGATCGTCCCGTCACAGGATTCGCAGGTGCCGTAGGTGCCGGCTTTGAGACGGTCGAGAGCCTCGTCGATCTCCGAGATCTCCACGCTGGCGCGCTCGGCCAGCTCCAGATCCCGGTCCTGCTCGAAGGTCTCGGTCCCGAGGTCGGCCAGGTGCTGCGGAAGGGAGCTGATCTCGCCGAGCTCCCGGGGCCCGTGCTGGACGGCCTCCCCGCTCAGCTTCCCCATCGTCTCCGTGAGCCGCCGCTTGCGCTCGATCAGTCCCGCTTCGATCTTCTTCCGGTCCATGGTGCTCCTCAACTCAGCGCGTTCGGACGTAAAGGAGGAACCCCGGCCGGAAGGCGTGTTACTGGAATCCCCGATTCCTATTTGCCGGTGCGCTCCTTGAGGTAACGCTCGCGCGCCTCGCGGTCGCTCCACCACTTGCGGGCGTTGGCGGCCGAGGAGAACTCGAGGCCGGAGATGAGGCGGAGCGACGTCCGGAGCGGCTCGAGGAGCGCCTGGGCGTCGGAGGGACGCAGCTTGTTCCCCAGCGGGTCGGCGCCCTCGCCCTTCACCGCGCTCTCGACCGACTCGAAGAGCAGCACGAAACGCGAGACGGCGCGGTCCAGGACGTCGCGGCTCCGCGCCTGGAGCAGGAGCTCGGGCATCGCCTGGATGAGGGCCTTCGCGAAGTCCACCTCGGCCGCTTCGAGCTGGCGCAGGAGGGGGTCGACGGCCCGCTCGTCGCCGAGGCGGGCGAGGGCCTTGACGAGCTCGAGGTACTGGGGCGGATCGGTCCGGCTGCGGGCGAGCAGCTGGAGGAGGGGGTCGGTGGCGCGGAAATCGCCGCCGAGGCCCAGCTCCTGGATCACGGCCCGGCGCACGGCGCCGTCGGGCTCGGCGAGATGGCGGGTGAGGGCGGTGGTGACTTCCGGGGCGTTGATCGTGGCCAGGTCCCGCAGGGCGCTGATCTTGCGGGCGGGGCCGAGGGTCTTCAGGCGGGCCTCGGTGTCGTCCACGGCGCGCTTGAGCTTGGTCTGGGGCACGGTGTAGGGCGCGCGGCGGTCCCACTCGGGCGCGGCGGTGGCGAACACGAGCGCGTGCAGGGGCGCGGCGCCGGCCGTCCGCACCTCGCCGATCCAGCCGTCGTTGTCGCGCACGCCGTAGCCGCCCTCGCGCGTCTCGTAGGTCCGGAAGAAGGCGGTCTCGAGGAACTGCTTCACGCCGCGCACCGAATTCGGGTACGGGGTCGCGGCCCGCGGCCCGCCCTCGCGCTCGAGGGCGTCGAGCGCCGCGCCGGCCACCACGCGGTCGAAGGCGGCCTGGAAGAGCTCGCGGTCGCGGAAGATCTCCACGAACTCGATCGAGTCGCCCACCGCGACGGCCAGCCCCACGGCCTGGGCCTCGCGCTCGGCGAGCTGGCCGAAGTAGCCGCGGACCTCGGAGATCGCCTCCGCGTGCTTGCGGAAGAGGTCGGCCAGGCCGGGACGCCCGGCCAGGCGCTTCGAGAGCAGCGACCAGACGGCGCCCTGCCCCTGTTCCGAGACGAGGGAGCGGCGGACGTCGGGCGGCGCGATGTAATGCCCCGATTCCTTGGCGAAGCGGTCGCCGGCGCGCCAGGCGCCCGGCTCGACGCAGAGGACGGGCACCTTGCCCGTCTGGCCCGCGAGGACGACCGTCGTCTCGGCCACCACGCGCGTCGAGCGCCCGCCCGACAGCACCTCGCCCTGGAAGAGCACGAGATCGCGTTCCAGGGGGTTCTTGACCTGGACGGCGAAGAGGCCGGCCGAGTCGGTGATCTCGAGCTTGCCCGAGCCGATGGCGTCGTGCAGCGTCGCGTAGTCGGGCTCCGGCGCGCCGTGCCCCGGGATCAGGGGGTACACCGTGATCCCGCGCGCGTTCATCGGCGGTCCGATCTGGAGGCCGTCGATCGCCTTCGTGAAGTCGTTCGTCGCCGTGGCCGTCTCGGGGGCGCGGACGAGCATCTGCGCCTGCAGGGCCTCGGCCTGCTCGCGGGTCATCAGCTTCCCGCGGTACTCGACCAGGCCGTGGTCGCGGATGAAGTCCTCGCGGAAGTCCGCGATCTTGCGCCACTCGTTGGGGCCCGTCTGGACCAGGCCCTCGCCCCACTTCTCGACCCAGACTTTCAGGACCGGGACGTCGTTCACCTTCGTGAAGCCGGCCCGGTCGAGGATGTCCTCCGCCGTCGGCGCGGCCGTCGTCGGCTCGGGCGACGGCTCCTTGGCGAGCGGCTCGGACGGGAACTCCTTGCCCAGGATCTCCGCCGCGTCCTTGCGGGGCATCATCCGGCCGCCCACGCAGACGAGCCCCTTCTTGAAGTCGTCCCGCATCCGCGCGGGCATCCATTGGCCGTCGACCTCCACCAATCCCCTCTCGGCGAGGATCTTGGGGACGTCGGGCGGCACCACGAGGGGCTCGGAGGCGTGCACGGCGGGGCGGCGGGCGCGATCTTCGGCGAGGAGGCGCCGGACGTCCTCCTCCGAGAGGCCCGGCTTCCCGCGGGGAGCGAAGAGGAAGCCGAGGCCGAAGGCGACGGCGACGCCCGCGGCGATCCAGGCCGCGGGGAGGGGCGCGCGGGGGGGCGCCTCGAAGCGGCGGGTTTCGGCGGAGGGGCGGTCGGCGAGCGGGGTGACGACGGTGGCGGACTCGCTGGTATCGCGAAGGAGGTTTTCCTTCTTGTCGAGGTGCTTGAGGGCGGAGGTGCGGATCTGGGTCATGAAGAGCTCGGAGGTCTCCATCGTCTTGGTCTGATGGAGGGCCTTGATGGATTCGGTGAAGTACTTCCATTCGCCCGTGCAGGGGGAGCAGGCGCGGAGATGGTCCTCGAGCGAGCGCCGCTCGGCCGCCGTGAGGCCGCCGTCGAAGTAGTCGGAGAACCGGGCGGTGGTGGTCTCGCAGCTCATTTCTTGTCCGACTTCTCCTTCTCCACGCGCTCCTTTTCGGCCTTCTCGAAGGCGTCCTTCACCTCGACCACGGTGGGCTCCTGCTTGCCCCAAGAGACCATCTTCATGTCCCAGCTCAGCTCCCGCACGGCCATCAGCTCCAGCTTCTTGTTGCCGCCGAAGGTGTAGGCGCTGAGGCGGTTGGTCTGGGAGTCGAAGAGGAAGAACGCGTCCTGCGCCTGGCCGTAGCTGACCACCCCGGCCAGGTAGCGGGTGGATTTGTTGTCGACGGACTGCGCCTGGACGTCGAACTTCCCGGCGGCGAAGCCGGCGCAGGCGCCCAGCAGGAGGACGAAGCAGAACCAGCCGGCGTAGGATTTCATCAGGTCAGGCTCCCATTTTCTTCCACACTTCCTTGAACGCCGTGCGCGCCCGCGAGATGCGGCTCTTCACCGTTCCCATGGGCAGCGTCAGAATCTCGGAGATTTCGTCGTAGCTCAGGCCCTGGACGTCCTTCAGCACCAGGATCTCGCGGTCGTGGGCGTCCAGGAGGTCGAGCGCCTTGTTCACGCTGAGGCGGACCTCGTCTTTCTCGAGGCGGGCGCCGGGGACGGAGGACGTCGTGTCCGCCGCCTTGGCCTGGGGCATGTCGCGGGTGGTGTCGCCGCCGCTCTTCCAGTCGAGGGAGCGGGCGGGGTGGCGGGAGCGGCGCTTGAACTCGTCCTTGGCCAGGTTGGAGGCGATGGTGTAGAGCCAGGTGGAGAATTTGGCGGTGCTGTTGTAGTCCTGGATTTTCTTGAACACCCGCAGAAAAGACTCCTGGGCCAGGTCCTCGGCCGTTCGAAAGTCTCCCGTGAAGCGGAAGAGGAACGAAACGATCGCGTTCTTGTGCCGGCCGACGATGATCTCGAAGCCCCGCATGAGCTCCCCCTGCGTCGCGGTCTTCAGCCGCGCCATCAGCTCGTTGTCGGGCAGCGCTGAGAGCTCGTCTCGTTCTTCCATCCGCGTATACGACGGCGAGGGCGCGAGGTTCCGCATCACCATAAGGGATACAACGACCCCCCGGCGGAATCCCCCCGCGGAAAAAAGTGGGGGGTACCGCCGAGCCCCAGGATACCCAGGTCCAGGCGACAGGTCCAGGTCCAGGACGTTCGACGGGGGGATCCCCTGGGATCTCCCAGCCCCGTGCCTGGACCTACTTGGGGAGGACGCTGGACTTGTCGGCCGTCGGCATGTTCGCGGGCAGCGGCAGCGTGACCTGGCCGGTGGCGAGCCATTCGATCGCCCGGTTGTTGATCGCGGTGAAGGCCACGCACTGGACCGACTGGCCGTTCTCGTGGCCCATGACGTTCGTCACCACCTGGCCCTTGCCGTACGGGATGACCCAGAGCATCGGCTCGTGCACGCCCGTGCCCTTTGTCTTCTTGTCGTCGAAGGCCGACGCGAGGATTTTCATGTCCGCCGCGGGGCCGCGCTGCCCGTGGTAGAGCTCGTCCTTCGCGTGCATCCAGGTCTTGGGCAGCCCCTTCGTGATTGGATGCTCCTCGCGCATCGTCACGAGGAACTCGTGCTGCTCGCCATGGCCGGCGCCCTTCCCCTCGCCCTTGGCCTCGCGCTTGAGCTCCCCCGCGTCGTCGTAGTACACGCGGTCGCCGAACTTGTTGTCGCGCCAGCCCAGGCCGATCATCTTGTTGTACTCGCCCCACTGCGGAAACGCGTTGTTCGCCGCGTGGATGACCAGGACGCCGCCGCCGGCCGCCACGAAGGCCTCGAAGTCCTTTTGCACCGCCTCGGGCCAGGGCTGGCCGTTGTAGTTCGAGACCACCACCTTGTAGTCCGAGAACTTCGGGCGCCACGCGTCCCAGGCCGGCTTCAGCGCCGCCGCCTTCTTCTCGCGCTCCGCGGCCTGCTCGGGCGTCTCGTCCTTCTTCTTGCCGGGCGGGGCGGACGGGGTCGTCGAGACGTCCACCTTGAACTTGCCCGTCTCCTCGAAGCGCGCCTTCATGAACGGCGTCATCGCGGCCCAGTTGTGGTTGTTCTGGCCGTCGACGACGAGCACCTTGACGTCCTGAGCGGCGAGGGCGGCGAGCAGCAAGAGCATGCGGGCTTCCTTAATAGAGGGTGCGTATTATGTACGCCGCCGCCCGGGATGTCGAGTCAGCCGAGTCAGCTCGCCAGCGTCACGACGAACACCTGCCCTTCGCAGGCGAACGCCTCCCGCCGCAGCTCCCGCTTCGGACGCCGCGGCCGGTCCTCCCCGTCGTCCACGATCGCCGCGACCGGCCGCTCCGCCCGAAGGCCCGGCATCAGCGACGCCCCCGTGAGCGCCGCGATCTCGCCGAGGGCTTCCTCGACGTCCTCGATCTCGATCGCGTGGGACGGCCGTCCCCGCAGGCGCCCCGCCATCCGGCGCGCCAGCGGGGCGGGACATTCGAAGATCACGGCCGAGCGCGGCATGCCTTCCATGCGCACGACCACCATCAGCGTCCGGCCCTGGACGTCGGGAATCTCCGCCGCGCGGCGGACGTCGAAACCCAGCCGCGACTCCCAGATCGAGCGGATCGCGCCCGTCAAATCGACTCCCTTCATCGCGTCCTCTTGCCTTTCTTCCCCTGCCGCCGCAACCCGAGATCGGCGAGCTTGGCGAGCAACGTGGGAAGCGAGAACGGCTTGATGAGATAGCCGTCGACGCCGGCCTTCAGGGCCTCGAGCATGCGCTCCACCTGGAGCTCGGGGATCACCATCATGAGGCGCACGGAGGCGAAGTCCGGCTCCGCCCGGACGCGCCGGGCGAGCGCGAGGCCGCCGCCCGCCTCCCCGTCGATCAGCCCCAGCTCGAACGGCCCGAGGTCCGCGAGCAGCTCCATCGCGTCGTCGGGGCCTTCCGCCTCCAGGACCTGGAACGCGGCTTTGCGGAGGGCGTCGCGCAGGACGGATCGCGCGGCCGCGGACTCGGCCACCACCAAAGCTTTCACGCGAGGGGTAAACGCAAGCGCCATGCCACGCCCCGCTCCGAGGGAGGCCGAGGGTCGCGTTGCGTTTCCGGACGTTAAAGCATGTTAAAACGTTTAACAACTCGGCCCGCCCGGCTCGACTCGCTCATCCATGGGTCGCTCGCTCGGCCCGAGGGGTTCGACTCGCTCATCCATGGGTCGCTCGCTCACCCCGAGTCTGGTAAACTGATTTCGATGTCCGAGAGTCACCACCATCCGAAGCTCGCGGAAAGCTCGGTGTCGATCGACGCCGTCCGTTGCGGCGAGCGCGGCCGGCTCTTGTGGGTGATGATCCTCACCGCCGTGACGATGGCGGGAGAGCTGGTGGCGGGCTTCTGGACGCGCTCGCTGTCGCTCCAGGGCGACGCCTGGCACATGCTGGCGCATCTCCTCTCGACGGCCCTTTCCTACGCGGCGATCCTGATCGCCTGCCGCCCGGCCCCGCCCGACAAGACCTACCGCTACTGGCGCGTCGAGGTCCTGGCGGGCCTGATCAACGGCCTGGCGCTGCTGCCCATCGCGGGCTACGTCCTGTGGGAGTCGATCCATCGCCTGCGACATCCACAGCCGATCGAGGCGAAGTGGACGCTGATCGTGGGCGCGATCGGCCTGGTGGTGAACTTGATCTGCGCGGGGCTGCTGCACCGGCATTCGCGCCACGACCTCAACATGCGGGGCGCCTTCCTGCACATGGTGGCCGATTCGGCCTCGTCGGTGGGCGTGCTCCTGGCGGCCGGGACGGCGTGGGCGCTGGGCTGGACCTGGGCGGACCCGGCGATCGCGGCGGGCATCTCCGTCCTCATCTTCGTCTGGTGCGTCTCGCTCGTGCGCGCCTCGGGCGCCGTGCTGCTGGAGGCCGCGCCGCCCCACGTGGATCTCGAGGAGATCCGGGGGGCGATGAAGGGCGTCGACGGCGTCCTGGAGGTCCACGACCTGCACGTCTGGACGATCACGTCGCGGATGTACGCGCTGACGGCCCACGTGCGGCTGCGCGACGACATGCCGGTGTCGCGGGCGGAGGAGGTCGGCCGCGCCGTCCGGACGGTCCTCGACGAGCGCTGGGAGATCAACCACGCCACGCTGCAGTTCGAGGTCGAGGAAGGCTCGCGGCTGGCCTGCGAGCGCGAAGGCCATCACCAGCCCGCGACGGGCCACGACCACCCGCACTAGCGAAGGGCCAAAGACCAAGGGCCAAGGACCAAGGGTGCCCCCCTACCCCCCGGGGGGATTCTTGACGATGAATCCTGAGAGGGGGGTCACATGGGTCGATTCGCGCTGGTCCTTCTGGTTCTTTCCGCGTGCGGCGACGAAAAGGACTTCAGCCTGGCCGGCATCGATCGGCCCCGCGACGTCCGCCGCTTCCTGAACGAGCTCAAAGATTCGGTGGACGCGGGAGACCTGAAGGCTTTGGCCGCGCTCGTCCGTTATCCCTTCACCACCTACAAGTCCGGGATCCCCGTGAGGACTTACGCGAACCCGGCGGAGTTGCTGGCGGACCGGGATCGTGTCTTCACGCCGCGCGTCCTGAACGCCATCCTCGAGCAGCGGGTGGAGACGCTCTTCGTGAATTACCAGGGTGTCATGATCGGCGGCGGCGATGTCTGGTTCGACGGCTTCGACGGCGAGATCAGAATCAAGGCCATCAATCCCTGAGGGCCTTGTCTTTGGTCCTTGGCCCTTAGTCCTTCGCTAGTCGCCGAACTCGTCCTTGAAGACGCGCTTGTGGACGCGCTCCATGAGGGCGAGGGACTCGCGCAGGTACTCGAGGATTTCCGCGCGGGTCCAGGCGGCGTGGTCGGAGATGCGGCCGAGGACCTCCTCGAGGGTCTCCTTGCGGGTCTGCATCCGCTTGCCGATCTTGAGCTTGCGCAGGTCGTAGCCGAGCTTGCGCGCGGCCTTGAAGACGCGGTCCTGGGTCTCTTTGGGGGCGGTGGTCGCCTCGCGCAGGATGTTGCGGACGAGGTCGATCTTCAGGCCGACTTCGTCGGCGACCTGCCGGAGCGAGACGTCGCGTTTCTTCGCAGCCACGGGGGGATTCTAGAGTCTCAGGGGAATCGGATCAAGCTTAGAGCCGGGCCAGTTCGGCGAACTTCTCGTCGAATTTCGCCTCGATCATCGCCTGGGGGATGGGGAGCCAGGCGGGGATGTCGGCCACGCAGCTCCAGTCGGCCGCGCGGATGGTGAGCTCGATTTTCGCGCCGAAACCGGCGAGGCGGCCGACGTCCGCCCCGTCCACGGTCTCCCAGGTGTTGGTCATGCCCTGGGCGGCGCCGCCCATGAGCTTCTCGAGCTTCTGGCGCACGCCGGCGAGGAAGGCGTCGCGGTTCTGGAAGGTGCCCTGCCGCCGGAAGGTTCCCATGCTATTCGCGCGTGAAGAACGTCCCCATCTGGACCCCGACGACCTTGAGCGCCACGTTGCACTTGGGGCAGTCGATCTTCGCGGGCGGCTCGCCCAGATTCACGATCCCCACGCTTTGAAGCCGCTTCACTTCGTTCTGCGGCAGCAGGCCGCCCGTCCGGAACTTGATGCCGCACGCCGGACACGCGTTCTTCGATGTCTGCCCCACGGTGCCTCTCGCCCCCAGCCGATAACCCGTTCCCGATGATCCGTTCGCGGAATTCTACCCCGAGTTTCGGGGATGGGAATGGAGAATTTTCCGCTCCGGGTTCCGGGTTCCGGTCGTCGGGTTCCGGGTCTAGATATCGAGGAACTTGACCTCGAGCGCGTGCTTCTCGATGAACTCGCGGCGGGGCTCCACTTCCTCGCCCATGAGGATGGTGAACATCCGCTCGGCCTCGACCGCGTCCTCGATCTTCACCTTGAGCAGCGTCCGGGTCTTCGGATCCATGGTCGTCTCCCAGAGCTGCTCGGCGTCCATTTCGCCGAGGCCCTTGAAGCGCTGGACGTCGTCGAGCCCCTTGCGCCCGATGACCCGGATCTCCTTGAGCACCTCGCGAAGGGTCCGCACGGGGAGGGCGAGCTCGCCGTTCACGAGGCGGTAGCGGGCCTTGCCCTCGACGTCCTCCGTCCGGAACAGGTCGGAGGCCACGAAGCCGAGCTGAAGGATGTCGCGCAGCCCGCCCTCGATCTCCGAGACGCCGTGGAACTCGTTGAGGACGATGCCGTCGGTGCCGGGCGGGGGCCCTTCGAAGTCGTCGGAGTGGACGGGGAGCTCCTTGCCGGCGGCCTTCTCCTCGCTCTCGATCCACTGGTCGAGGGACTCCTGGGAGTAGAACCAGAAGTCGCGGCCGCCGCGGTGGGCGCGGTAGACGGGCAGGCGGCCGGCCGTGGCGTCGATCTGCTGGAGGTACTTTTCCAGGGACAGGCCCTTGCGCTGGACGAACGGCGTGGCCTCCTCGACGCGCAGGACGGCCTCGATGAGCTTGCGGAGGTCGGCGCCGGCGACTTTCTTCGAGGGGCCGTCGAGCGACGTCCCGTCGATGCCGAGGTCGACGAAGAGCCGCATCATGTCCTTCTCGTTGTGGACGTACTGCTCGTCCTTCTTTTTGCGGACCTTGTAGAGGGGCGGCTGGGCGATGTGGACGAAGCCGCCCTCCACGAGCTTGCGCATGTGGCGGAAGAAGAACGTGAGGAGGAGGGTGCGGATGTGGGAGCCGTCGACGTCCGCGTCCGTCATGATGATGATCTTGCCGTAGCGGAGCTTCTCGAGGTTGAAGTCCTCCTCGCCGATGCCCGTGCCGATGGCGGAGATGACGGTCCGGATCTCCTCGTGCTTGAGCATCTTGTCGATGCGGGCCTTCTCGACGTTGAGGATCTTGCCCTTGAGGGGCAGGATGGCCTGGTACTTCCGGTCGCGGCCCTGCTTGGCGGAGCCGCCGGCCGAATCACCTTCGACGATGTACAGCTCGGACTCCTCGCGGTTGCGGGTCGAGCAGTCGGCGAGCTTGCCGGGGAGGTCGCCGGAGGTCAGGGCCCCCTTGCGGACGGTCTCGCGGGCGCGGCGGGCGGCTTCGCGGGCCTGGGACTCGGAGAGGGCCTTGAGGAAGACGGCCTTGCCGACGTCCCGGTGCCGCTCGAGGTAGTCGCTGAGCTCGGCGTTGACGACGGTCGAGACGATGCCCTCGATGTCGGTGTTGGTCAGCTTGACCTTCGTCTGGGATTCGAACTGGGGGTTGGGGAGGCGGACGCTGACGACGACGGTGAGGCCGGCGCGGATGTCCTCGCCCGAGGGCGGCGTGTCCTTCTCCTTGAGCAGCTTCGCCTCGCCGGCGAACTTGTTGAGGGTGCGGGTCAGCGCGTTGCGGAAGCCCGAGAGGTGGGTGCCGCCGTCGTGCGTGTTGATCGAGTTGGCGAAGCTGAACTCGGTCGGCTCGTAGCGGTCGTTCCACTGCAGGGCGCACTCGACGAGGACGCGGTCGGACTGCTTCTCGAACCAGATGACCTCGGGGTGGGCCAGACCCTTGCCCTTGTTGAGGTACTGGACGAACTCCCGGAGGCCGCCGTCGAACTTGAAGTCGTCGCTCTTGCCGGAGCGCTCGTCGGCCAGCTGGATGTGGGTGCCCTTGTTGAGGAAGGCGAGCTCGCGCAGGCGCTTGGCCAGCGTCTCGAAGGCGAGGACCTGCGTGTCCCGGAAGATCGTCGGGTCGGGCTTGAAATGGATCCGGGTGCCCAGCTTCGTCGACGCCGCCCGCTGCTCGGTCGGCTTGACGGGGACGCCGCGCTCGGTCCGCAGGAACCACTCGTGGCCGTCGCGGTGGATCGTCGCCTCGAGCCACTCGGAGAGGGCGTTGACCGCCGAGACGCCGACGCCGTGCAGGCCGGCCGAGACGCTGTAGGACTTGTTGTCGAACTTGCCGCCCGCGTGCAGGGTGCAGAGCACGACCTCGAGCGCGCTGCGGCCCTCCTCGTGGGTCTTGACCGGGATGCCGCGGCCGTCGTCCTGCACGCTGCAGGAGCCGTCGGCGTGCAGGCGGACCTGGATGATCTTGGCGTGGCCCGCCATGGCCTCGTCGATCGAGTTGTCGACGACCTCGTACACGAGGTGGTGCAGGCCGCGGACCCCGGTGTCCCCGATGAACATGCCGGGGCGCTGGCGGACGGCCTCCAGGCCTTCCAGGACCTTGATCGACTCGGCTCCGTACGCTGCTTGCTCGGTCATCGACGTTGGATCACGCACTTGAGCTTCGCGATCCGGCCCTCCGGGTACGCCTCGCCCAATTTCGCGAGAATCTCCTCTTTACGCCAGCACTCCACTTCCTGCCGCAGGGCCGCCGTCTCGAACGCCACGGTCAGCTCGCCGTTCTTCAGCCCCGTGGGCCGCGACCGCCGGGCCGTCTGCCAGCCCGCCGCCTTGGCCCAGGCGACGTCCAGCGCCGTCGTCTCCTTCCGCTTCGGCGCCGCCGCCTTCACGATCGAGGCCATCAGCCCCGCGACCGCCTCCGGCGCCTTCGCTTTATGCTCCATGACCCCTCTCCCCGTCGCGTCTCGACTCTGGAACCTGGAGCCTCGAACGCCGTCCCGCGCCAGCCCGGTTTCCATCAGAGGGAAATCTGCAGCGGCATCAGGACGTACACGTAGTCCTTCCCGGCCCGGAACACGCCGGCCGAGTTCTTGTCCTTCAGCTGGAGCTCCACCGCGTCGTCGGTCAGCACCTTGAGATAGTCGGCCACGTAGTCGGGGTTGAACACGACGTCGATGTCCTCGCCCTTGTAGTCGGCGGGGATCTCGACCTTCGCCTCGCCCACGTCCTGGGAGCGCGTGAACAGCACCAGGCGGCCCTTCCCCAGGCTGAACTTCACCGCCCGGGTCTTGTCGGTCGTCATGAGCGACGACTTCCGCACCGCCGACAGCAGCGCCTCGCGCTGGATCACCGCCTTCTTGTCGAGATTGGCGGGCACCACCGCCTCGTAGTCCGGGAAGCGGTCCTCGATCAGGCGGCTGAAGATGACGGCCTTCGCCGTCTTGAACTTCACCTGCGTCTCCTCGACGTTGAGGGCGACCTGCTCCTCGCCGTCCCCCATCACCTTCTCGAGGAGGTTCATGGTCTTCGTGGGGACGATGACCCGGACGTCCTTCACGTCCGCCTTGCCGGACGGCTTGTTCTTGATGTAGGCGAGGCGCTTGCCGTCGCTCGCCACCATCCGGATCTCCTTGTTCTTCACCTCGAGGAGCTGGCCCGTCAGCGAGTAGCGGACGACCTCCGTCGAGACGGCGAACTGGGTCTTGCGGATCATGGTGCCCAGGTCTTCGGTGGCGATCTTGACGGCGCCCTTGTCCTCGAACGTCGGCACCGTCGGGAAGTCGGCCGGGTCCAGCCCGACCACCTTGAAGTTGGCGTCGGGCAGCTTGATGTGCGCCAGGTTGCCGTCGGAGTCGATGCCCACGACGTCGCCGCTCGACTCCCGCAGGATGCCGGCCATGCGGGTGGCCGGCAGCACCAGCGTGCCCTCTTCCTTCACCTCGGCGGCCGGCAGCGTGTACTTCAGACCGAACTCCATGTCCGTGCAGGCGAGCTCGAGAGAGCCGCCCGACTTGTCCTTCTGCGCCGTGAGCTTCACGCAGGTGATGGCGGGGATCGTCGTCCGCGGCGGCACGACCGACTGCGCGATGGAAAACGCGTCAGCCAGCTGGCTGCGCGAGCACTTGACCTTCATCCGACGTCCCCCGCGGTTTTAGGGTGGTTCAAGGTTCCGAATTGGAACGCACCATTATACCTAGGCACCGGGAAGAGGTCCAGAACAGGACCAGGGACCAGGACCAGGACCAGGGACGGGGCGCCCCCCCTCCGTCCCCCCTCGGGGGGTGCAGGGGGGATGGTCATCCCTGGTCCTGGTTCCTGGTCCTCCGAATGGGTCCCTGAGAGCGGAAGGACTCGCTTCCGGCTTCCATGTCCAGGACGTCGCCCCGGTCGGCCCGGAAGAAGTCCTGGGTGGCTTCCCCCCGGTGCCGGGTCAGCACTTCCACCTTGCAGAGGGGCCCCTCCTTCCCGCAGCACCAGCCCCAGGCCTTCCCCTTCTCCTTGTGCAGATTGGAGACGAGGCGCCAGCTTCCCGCCAGCGTCGGCCCCGTCTTCGTGAGCACCATGTACGCGTACTTCAGCGATTCCTTGTCGAGGCCCAGGCGGCGGTCGACCTCCGCCACGCCCGCCGGCCGCGGCCAGGGGACGTCCATGTGGCACCAGATGTCGCTCCGGGACAGCATCGGGCAGGTCGTCTGGCCCAGGCAGGGCGCCGCGATCTTCCACCCTTCCCTCACCCGCTGGTCTCGCCACGCCATCAGCGCCCGCGTCGTCTGCTTGAGCGCCGGCTCGATCACCACCAGGTGGCCGTCGGGCGCCAGGTGGCGCTCGAGGCCGGGATCCGTCTCCGCGTAGACGTTCGCCGCCAGGATGAGGTCGTAGGTCTCCCCCTCCGGAATTTCGTGCCCCCACGCGGGCGTCGCGCCCAGCTGCCCGCAGAACCAGCGCGCGTCGTCGAGGGCTTCGTCGACGACGTCCACCAGCGTGAGCGACGCCGTGGGCCGCTTGCCGAGGAGCCAGGCGACGGCCGCCGTGCCCGGGCCGCAGCCGAAGTCGAGCACGCGGAGCGGCCGGCCGGGCGGCGCGTAGCGGTCGCGCTCGGCGAGCACGCGCGCGACCTTCTCGGCGTTCACCGGCAGGTAGTAGTGGACGTAGGCGCGGCGGAGCTTGGTGGAAGCCAGATACCCGGGACGTCGGGGCGTCACCCCGTTGAACATGTCGGAGAGCTCGCGGACGCCCTCGCAGGTCTCCCCGATGTTGCCGCCGCGGTCGCGGTGATAGAGGGCGAGCAGCTCCTTCATCGGGTCCCGGTGGAATCGAAGAGGGCGCCGACGCCCTGGCTGTCCCAGCGGCCGTCTTTCCAGAGGAACGTCTCCACGTAGCGGCCGCGCATTTGTTTGCCGTCGGGCGTCTTCGGATAGGCGAAGGAGACGGCGACTTCCCCCGCGACGCCCTTCGCGGGGTCGCGGTGGACGCGGAAGCCGTACTGGAGGCCTTCGCTCACCTTGATGTCGGCGTTGAAGCGCTGGGCGAGGCGACGTCCGAGGCGCTCGAGGATGTCGCGGGACATGGCGGGATCGCGCATGCGCTGGGCGAAGTCGCCGGAGAGCTCGCGGTCGAAGGCCCAGGCGCCGTCGCGCTTGGCGAAGGCGAGGTGGGCGACGGAGCCGTCGGCGTGGAGGACGTCGACGGTCTCCCCGAACACCTGGAAGTCGCGGGCCTTGTCCATCGTCTTCACGTGGGCGGCGGCGGCCTGGCGGAGGAGGTCCTCGTCGGGCGGCCGGGTGAGGACGATGAGGCCGACGACCGCGCCGGCGGAGGCGAGGATGGCGACGGCCGGGAGGTTTTGCTTGAACGCCACGGGGGGGCATTGTACTACTGGGAGAGCACGTCGTCCAAGCGGGCGTAATTCAGTGGTAGAATGCCACCTTCCCAAGGTGGACGTCGCCGGTTCGAACCCGGTCGCCCGCTCCACTCGATGTGTCTGGGGCGTATAGGGTTGTAGAAGGGCCAAGCACCTCCGCACCGGGGTTGGCCCGCGAGTGCAGCGTTTTTGCAGCGGTTTCCGCTGATTCGCTCGCGGGCGCTGGAGGTGCGCCTTGGCCCGCAGCAGCTCGCCCATCTTCATCGACAAGGGCGTCTCGATCTATTTGCGACCTGGATCTCCGTTCTGGCAGCTCCGGATCTCCTGCCGCACAGTCCGCCACCGGGAGTCGTTGAACACCTCCGACAAGGATGCCGCGAAGGCCATCGCCCGCCAGCGAGCGGACACCATGCTTTCGAACGCGGAAGGCCTGGTGATCTACAGAGATAGGACCTACAAGGATCTCCTCGATAACTACAAACAGCACGCCGAAGTGCGGAACAGGGACACAACCCGACGACTCAACTACGACAACCTGAACCGCGTGACGCGCTTCCTCAAGCGGAAGCTCAAGGATTCCCGCGACCTCTTCGTGCCCGACTTCAATCTGATCGCGCTGACCAGCTATGCCAACGCGCGAAAAACAGCGGGGATCATGCCGGTCACGATCAATCGCGAGATGGGATCACTTTCCACCCTCTTCGGCCGGGCGAAGAAATCGAAGATGGTCAAAGCGAATCCGGTCGCTGACTTCGATCGAATCCCGGTTCCGACCAATCGCAAGCCGGAAACGCTGAGCAAAGGTGCGATCTCGCGCCTGCTGGAGGCGGCGGAGCAGCAGGTCCCCTACCATGGCCGGGGAAAGAAGGGACGCGGAAACTATCGGCCGCGCATTACTCCCATCCACGCCATCATCCTGTTCATCCTGAATACCGGAGCCAGGTTGGCTGAAGCGATGTTCTTGGAGTGGGACAAGGTCTCGCTCACCGACGACACCATCCACTTCGCCAACATCCCGGAGCACACGCTCAAGGAGTACGAGGACGGAACTGTGTTGGATGGAGGAGCTTCAGCACTTCCACCAGCTCAAGCAACAAGGCCTTTTCGGGAAGACGTTAACCAACGCTCAGAATAAGGCGATCGAGGATGCCGTGGTAGAGCGTATTCTAAAGTCGGGGTTTGAAAAGTTCGTCCCGGGTTCTCGTTGAGCGAGCGATAGTATGAAGTCGGAAGAAGTTGAGCAATTGGTCCTTGATGCGCTGTTCGACAGGACAAAGAACATCCAAGGCACCTGCCTCGTCACGAACGAAGCCGGCCTCAAGCTCGTGAGATCGGGGCGCGAATCCTTGGAAGTCATTGAGAGGATCCTGCACGACGTGGTTGCCCCCAAGGTTGCCCGGCCGGATGCCACGGACGCGGGCTTCACGGGCCTACGATACGTACTGGGGGCGTACCTGCTGATCAGTCGGAGGGAAGGCTACGCGATTGTGCCCTTCCTTATGACAATGCCGGTGGCAGTGCAGCTTGAGACTGTCTATGCGGTATCCGCTTTCTTCCAAAAGACGCCGGATGGTTACAACTTCGGGTCAGCCCCTGGTCAGCATCTTGGCCTCATGCTGGGGAAGCTGGCGGAATCTCAGGACTCTGACCTTAGAAGTGCTGCCAGCGCTGAACTGGATCGTATTCAGGCGAAGGACTCATCGGCATTCGTTGGCTAGGGGATCCGATTGGCGCTCACCATCTCGTGAGCGCAGCGCATGGAGATTCGAAGTTGCAGCTGACCGGCTTGGTATGTTGGATTGCATATGAAGCGAGTCACATGGGGTTTATGCGCAGTGCTCGCCCTTGCGATCTTGGTGTGGGGGGCCTGTATACTTCAAACCCACTGGAGGGTCAATAGGGCTCTCTCCGCCTTGAGTCGACATTTTCTGATCGACTCTTCCCATGAGCTGCTCGGCGACGATTCGGAAAGACTCGTACTGCGATTGCAGACGGAAGGGTACAAGGCGTTACCTTCCCTTATAGCTGAACTGGACCCGCAGGCCGACTCGAAGTACCTGACGACCGTGACTTCCATCGCGATTTCATCGATTCTCAGGTCGCACTTTCATGAGCGAGGAAGCGACACGGCAGATCGTGTTCGACAAGAGATTTCTGCTCTTCAGGTCCGCGAGCAGGATTCCCCTGTCGATCGACAGGGAAAATGCACTGCCCTGCGCAAGTGGTGGGCTGAGAACGGGGGGGGCTATCACCAATGGTGGCGCTTTTGGAGTACGGCTTGCAAAGCACCAATTGGGTTTGACTTTTGATGAGAGCGGGGTGGCAGTGTCAACGCCGGTGGTCTCATTGTCACACTCTGAAGGCGGCCGGTGGTACCAACGCCGGTGGTCCCTCGCGTGGGCCGCTGACCCCGTAAACGCGCGCCCGTAAGCGCCCGTCACCCATTTCAGTTTTCCGCTAGATTTCGCCGCTTGCTTCCCTTCGACGAACTTCCCAAGGTGGACGTCGCCGGTTCGAACCCGGTCGCCCGCTCCACCCACAACTCCCAATGGTGGGTGGAGCAATCGAGACCCCGCCGTAGCTCGAATCGACCCCCAAAGGATTCGAGCGAAGGCGGGTCGCCCGCTCCACTCCTCCTCTTTTTGCGGCGTGACCGCTAGCAGCTCTTGCTGAAGAAAAGGATGATGGCCCCGAGGATCCCCATCATCACGGCGCAGCCGAGGATGTCGGAGATCCAGCTGCCCGGCTTGGGGCGCCGCAGGATGTGCTCGAGGGGGATGGCGTAGCCGCAGCGCGGGCAGGGCATCGTTCTTCCGCGGGGGGCGTCGTCGCTGCCGATCTTGATGAACGGGGCGCCGCTCTCCTGGATTTCCCGTTCCACGTAGAGCTGGGCGGGGATCTGGAGCGTGGTCGCGCAGCCGGGGCACATGAACGTATCGTCGGCGCTCATTCGACGCCCGAATTCTACCCGCGGGATCCGGGGGGCGCGGACTTTCAGAGAAAGACGGACCTCGCTCCGGCCCTCCCGGAGGGTAGACTAGTCTGATCGACCGGGGCTCTCGTCTCTTCCTCTGGAGGCTTGGTCGAGCATGTCTGAGCGCGGAACACCGGAGCGGCCGCTCGTGGTCGCCGTGGACGACGACCCGAAAGTCCTGGAAACCCTGCGGCGCCTCCTCCGGGACGAACCTTACGAGTTCCTCCCCACCGAGGATCCGCGCGAAGCGATCCACTGGGTCGCGTCGCGCCGCGTGGACCTGATCATCGTGGACCAGCGCATGCCGGAGATGACGGGGGTCGACGTCCTTCGCGCCGTGGCGGAGGCGTCCCCGTCGACGGCCTGGATCCTGCTGACGGCTTATCCGGGCGACCCGCTGGTGGTCAGCCGCGTGGGAGACCAGAAGCTCTGGATCTTCGGCAAGCCGTGGAACGACGACGAGCTGAAGAGCGCCATCCGAAAGCGGCTGGCGGACTAAGCGGCCCGAGTTAAGTTCTGGCACTCCTTGCGGGCCGCTTATCCTGAGCGAGCCGCAGGCGAGTCGAAGGATTACCCTCGATAACCCTTCGACTCCGCTGCGCTCCGCTCAGGGTAAGCAGGGCGAGAGGATGCCATAACTCTCCTCGCCCTGCTTAGCCGGAACCGCGGATGAGCTCCTTTTGGCGTTCGAGGAGCGTTTCAACCTGGTCCGCGCTGAGATACCCCCGGGAAAGGCAGATGCGGCCGATGGGCAAGGGCTCGCGCGACTGGGCGTCGAGCGCCGCCTTCACCTGCTCGGGCGTGAGCAGCCCCCACTGAACCGCGAGGCTCCCCAGGCGCAGATCCCGGCGCGCCGGAACCCGGGCGAGGACACGCGTGACGATCGCCCGAAGCCGCGCCAGGGCGAACGGCTTGGAGACGCACTCCACGCCCCCGAGGGAGCCGGCGGCCGCGACGACGTCCGCGTTCAACGCGCCCGACACGAGGAGCGCGGGCGCCGCGTCGCCCGCTTGACGGATATGCCGGACGACCTCGAGCCCCGTGGGTCCGGGCATGATCTGATCCAGGATGAGGACGGCCACGCCTCCGCGGGCCCAGGCGGCGAGCGCCGCCTTCCCGTTCTCGGCGAGGAGGAAGCGCCGCCCGGGACCCTCGAGGGCCTGCACGAGCAGCCGGCGGATGGCCGGCTCGTCGTCCGCGATCAGCAGCGTCCGGGTCACGCCGAAGATTAAAGCATAAATCATGCCAAAGTGAATCAATCCCGCGCGGCGACGAATTTGTCGGACGGACCTCCGTAACGGCGGGCGCGCGCCGGGATCCCCTCCCCGCAAGATGACGTGGATCGCCGCGCTCGCGCTCCTGGCCGCCCCCGACGACGACCTGCCCCGCGAGCTGGGGCAGGACGCGGGCGAGAAGAACTTCTCCTTCGGCTTCCGCCTCGGCGTGGTCGAGGCCCCGGACGCCGACGACGCGACGTGGACGGCCGCGATCGCCCTCCGCTGGGGGCTCGGCCCCTTGTTCGCCGTCGAGCTCTCCGGCGCCTACTACCGCACGGACTTCGAAGACGAGGACGCCGACGTCCGGGTCATCCCCGTCCAGGCCTCGCTGCTGCTCTCGCCTCTGCAGGGCCGGGTCCGGCCGTTCGCCCTGGCGGGAGTCGGGCTGATCTTCATCGACGCCGACTTCGACGGCGTGCTCGCTCCCCTCGGGCACGAGACCGACACCGAATTCGGCGCCCACCTGGGACTCGGCCTCGACCTCGAGCTGGGCCGCGAGGCCTTTCTCTCGGGAGACGCGCGCTGGAACTTCTACGGCGACCTGGAAGAGGACGACCTCGACTTCCTTCAAGTGACGGTGGGGATCTACTTCCGCTTCAGTTGACGCCCTTCAAACGCGCGATCCGGTCCCCGTTCGCCGACCACCACGCCCGGGCCTCGTCCTGGCTCCAGCGGTCGGGCGTCGCGATCGACCGCAGGTGGCCCGTGATCTCGCGCATCGACGACGGCCGCGAGGCGGGATCGACGGCCAGGCAGTCCAGGACCAGCCGTTCGAGCGCCGCGGGCAGGGGCTCGCCCCGCAGCTTCGACGGCGACGGCCTCGCGGACAGGAAGACCTGATACAGGAGCTCCGCCGGGCCCGGCCCCTCGAAGACGCTCCGGCCGGTGAGCATGTGGAACGCCACGCCGCCGAAGGAATAGATGTCCGACCGGACGTCCGGCCGCCGCGGCTGCCGGATCCGCTCCGGGGCGATGTAGGCCGGCGTTCCCTCCAGGCGCGTCGAGCGCCCCGACCCCGACGAGGCGAGGCCGAAATCGAGGATCTTCACGACGTCCCCCAGCCCGCCCCGCCGGGCGACCATGATGTTCGAGGGCTTGAGGTCGCGATGCAGCAGGCCCAGCCCGTGCGCCTCCTCCAGCGCGCCGCTGATCTGCCGCAGCAGATACAGGGAGCGCGCCAGCGGCAGGGGACCCTCCACGCTGAGCAGCTGGGCCAGGTTCAGGCCGTCGACGTACTCCATCGCGTAGTACAGGCGGCCGTCGGGCGTCTCCCCGTAATCGAAGATCTGCACGGCGTTGGGATGTCCCAGCCGGCCGGCCAGGCGCGCTTCCCGCTTGAAGCGCGCGACGGCCGCCGCGTCCGGCCTCGACGCCCGAAGGACCTTGAGGGCGGCCCGTCGATGCAGGACGGAGTGGCGCGCCAGGTAGACGTCGCCCACCCCGCCCTGCCCGATCGGACCCTTCAGCTCATAGAAACCGAACGCGGGGCCGCGATGGCGGCCGGCGAAGAGCGCTCCGGCCAGGAACGACACGAGGCCGGCGACGGCCCAGCGCGCGGGGCCCGCGGGCGCCAGCAGGGCGAGCGGCGCCAGCGCCCCGAGGCCGAGGAACGGAAGGACGTCGCGGATCCCGCTTCGCCGGACGGCCGGGAGGTCGACCGCGACCTCCGGCGCCCGGGCGTGATACGCGAGGAGGGCCCGCAGGTCCTCGCGCAGGGCGGGGTCGTCCAGCCGCGGACCGAGCAGGTACGCGTCGCGCTCGCGTTCGGAAAGATCGACGCAGGCCTGGAAGTGCTCGCTCAGGAGGCGGTAGTGGACGGACGCGAGATCCCCGGACATTCTGAACTTCCCGCCCAGACAGAGCCCTCGCCGCGGATTTCGTTACGCGGAAGCGTCCATCTCCTTCAGGAACCACGCGCGGACCATCGCCCAGTGGCGCTCGACGGTGCGCGAGCTCACGCCCAGCACCGCCCCGATCTCGTTCGTGCCCAGGCCGCCGAACAAGCGGTGCTCCAGGATCCGGGCGTGAAGCGGGTCCAGCTTCTCCAGACGTTGGAGGACGTCGTCGACGAAGACGACCTCCTCCGGGCATTCGACGGACACCGCGTGGTCGTCCCGGAGCTCGAAGCGGACCCGGCCGCGGCCGCCGCGCTTCTGGCGGTGCTTGCCGCGGGCGTGATCGATCAGGATGCGGCGCATCGCCTGCGCGCTCGCGGCCAGGAAGTGGGTCCGTCCCTGCCAGGAGACCCGCGTCTGATCCACCAGCTTGAGGAAGGACTCGTTCACGAGATCCGTGGGCTGGAACGTGTGGCAGGCCCCCTCGCGGCTGAGGAAGCGCGACGCCATCCCGCGGAGGTCGTCGTACAGCGCCCCCATCAGGCGCCCGAGCCCCGACCGGTCTCCCTTCGAGAGCGAGGCCATCAGCGCGAGGACATCCGGCATAGCCCCCTCCTTCCCGACGTCCCCGGCATTCTAGGAATCCGGAACGGCTACAGGGAAGGGGGCGGGAACTTCTCGAAGATCGCGCGGACGGCGTCGCGCACGCGCGCGTCCCTCTCCTCCGGGGTCAGGCCGAAGTCGACGATCATCCGCGCCGCTCCGCGCCAGACCAGGCGGTCGTTCTCCCGGGTGAAGACGTCCACGATCAAGGTTCCCTGGTCGACCACGCGCTGATCCACCGGGTACGGGCGGCCGTCGGGAGCGGCCCAGCCGACCCGCGGGCCGATCTCGGCGTCGTAACGGATCCGGAAATCCGCCGCTTCGACGTCCGCTTCCGGATAGCCCCGTCCGGTCAATTCGCCCGCGATCGCTTTCTGGATGCGCTCGCGCTCCAGCCGGCTGAGGCGGGCGCCGTTCTCCGCCTCGCTGGCCAGCGAGGGGGCCCACGCCCAGGTCCTGAGCGCGCTGAAGTCCTGGCTCCGATCGTAGTCGTGGCCGACCTCCAGCCCGGAGCAGCCGCCGAGACCGACCGCGATCAGCGCCAGACGTCGAAGCATCTACCCGGCGGAGTCGCGAACCGTCGGAACGTTCTTATTCGCCGGGAAGAGCGGGGCGGCCCGGGGCGTCAGAAGAATAGAGAACCCTGGAAGGAGGCTCCGCCGTGAAACGCTCCCTGTTCGCCGCGCTCCTGGTGGCCGGATGCGCCTCGCCGGTCGTCGCTCAGGGAACCCCTTACTCGGGGTACGACCGGGATTGCGATCCGTACTATTACGGATACCGTTACTCGACGCCGTACTCCTATTACGGCTACTACCGCCCGACGTACTATCCGTACTACTCGTACTACGGGTCTCCGTACTATTCGAACTACGGATCCCCGCGGTACTGCGCGCCCGTCTATCGGACCTACGCGGCTCCGTACGCGTACCGCCCCTCCCGCTACTACCACTACGGCCCGTCCTACTCCTACCGAGGCGCGGGCCCGTCCTACAGGGGTCACAGCTACGCGGCCCCGTCCGGCCGAAGCTACGGGCGTCGCTGAGCTCCGTAACGAAGAGCGGAGCCGGTCATCGATTCCCTGGATCGTGACTGCGCTCGCCGACTTCCTTCTGATGTTCGCGGCGGCGGAACCGCGCGACGAACGGCTCCCCCTCGCGCTCCAGGACGACGAGGAACCTCGCGTGTCGCTGAGCCTCGTCCAGCGCTTCGGCGTTCTCGACGGCGATCTCGGCGGCGGGGCCGGCTACGAGGACTTCTTCGACGCCGGCTACGGGATCGGGCTCGAGGTCGACTACCTGATGCCGTCCGGGATGGGCTGGAGCTACGGCCCCTACTTCAGCGTCGGCGGAGAATTCTTCACGGGCCAGGAGGAGACGGTCGGAGGCGTCCGGTTCGAGGCCGACTCCCTCAAGATCTTCAACGTGCTGGCCGGCTTCAAGGGAATCGCCCGGATCGACCGGCGCTTCCTCCTGGAGCCGCGCCTCGGCGTGGGCCTCTCGCACATCTTCTCGACGGACGCGGAGGAGGCGGCCACCGGAGCGAGCTTCGATTTTCTCGACGCGTCGACGGAGATCGCCGCCGAATCCGGCCTGCGCGCCGTCTTCGAGCTGGGCGGAAGCTGCAAGCTGGACTTCGGCGCCGGGCTGCGCCTGCGCGGCTCGGCCGAGGAAGGCGAGGTCCCCCAGGTGAATCCGGGCACGATGGTTCAGTACTTTCTCGAGCTCGGGCTCGGCCTCCGCTTCTAGGCGCGCGTCCTGGACCTGGACCTGATGAGTCGGGCCGACCACCGGCTTGTCGCTTAGGACACTGATGCTTCCGTGCCTCGCGCTGATCGCGTCGCTGCAGGAGGTCGAGCCCGAAGTCGCGTGGACCCTGGGCCTCGAGCTCGCCTACACCTACCAGCGCGTGACGCGGGGCGGCTGGGAAGGGCCGGCCTTCGAGGCGTTCTCGGACGAGGACGACGACGGCCACGTCGCGTCCGGCGACCTGGCCGCGGAGCTGGACACCGGCAAGGCCGGGCTCTGGGACGGCGGCACCTGGCGCGCGCGCGTCGACGCCCGCGCGGGCCGCTCCGTGCTGCGGCGGGCGGGCGGCGTCGCGGCCGTGAACAACGACGCGCTCTTTCCGAACGTCGCGGATCGCTTCGACGAGGAGGCCCTCGCCGTCACCGAGCTGACCGCGACGCAGGACGTCGGCGGCGGCTTCGCCCTCTTCGCCGGCCTGCTCAACGCGGCCGAGGGGGACGAGAACGAGATCGCCGGCGCCGCCCTGTCCAACGCGACGTTCCTGAACGCCGCGCTGCTCTATTCGCTCGTCGAGGACGCCACCGTCCCCCACGCGTCGCTGGGCGGCGGCGTCGAGATCGACGCCGGCGAACGTCTGTCCGGCTCGGTTTCGGCGTTCGGCTCGGCGGAGACGGCCGGCGAGAACCCCTTCAAGAGCGCGCGGGGCACCACCTTCGCGACCGAGTGGACCGTCGGGCACGGCCTCGACGGCCTCCCCGGCGCGCAGACCTTCGGATTCCTCTACGGCATCAACGCCCGCCGCGTGAACATCGCCGCCGACCCGCGCCGGACGCTCGGCGAGCTCCTCCAGGGACAAGCCCTCCCCCGCACGGAGGAGGACACGTGGGCCGCGTACTACAACGCGCATCAATTCCTCCGCGGCGACGCCGCGGGAGGCTGGGGCGTCTTCGCGCGGCTCGGGCTCTCCGACGGCGATCCGAATCCGGTGAAGTGGAACGCCGCCCTGGGAGTCGGCGGCGTCGGGACGCTTCCCTCGCGCCCCGACGACCGCTGGGGCCTGGGCGCCTACTACCTGGACTTGAGCGACGAGGCCCTGCTGGAAAGCCTGCGCGTGGACGACGAGGTCGGCGGCGAGCTCTTCTACGCCGTGGCCGTGACCTCTGGGTTCCGCGTGACGCTCGACGCGCAGGTCGTCCATTCCGCGCTCCCGGACCGCGACACCGCGGTCGTGCTGGGGCTGCGGACGCGGTTCGTGTTCTGAGTAGGCGTCGTGAAACGGCACGTCCTGGATCCGGTGGACCGGCTCGGCGAGATCCTGTTCGGGCTCATCATGGCGCTCGGCTTCACCGGCGCCGTCCGGCTCGGGGACGAGGAGGCCGACAGCCGCTCGCTCTTCATCGGCATCCTGGGATGCAACCTCGCCTGGGGCCTCGTCGACGGCGTGATGTACGCGCTCGCGGAGCTCTTCGAGCGCGGCCGCAAGGCCCGCCTGGAGCGCGAGGTGCGGGCCGCGCCGACGGAGGAGGCGGCGCTCGCGCCCATCGCCCGCGAGCTCGGCGGGCGGTCGATCCTGGAGCGGGCGACCCCCGAGGAGCGCGACCGGATGTACCGCTGGGTTCTCGACATCCTGCGCCGCTCGGACGCGCGGCCGGCCCGGATCGAGCGCTCCGACCTCCTGGGCGGCGCGGCGGTCGCCCTGCTCGTCGTCCTCTGCACGGCGCCGATCCTGGCGCCGTTCCTTCTCATCGACGGCCCGGGGGCCGCCGTGCGCGCGGCCAACGCGGTGGGGCTCGTCGAGCTGTTCCTGCTGGGCGCGTGGTGGGGCCGGGTGGTGGAGGCGAGCCCGTGGCGCGTCGCCGTCGGGCTGACGCTCGTCGGCCTGGTCCTGGTGGGGATCACCGTCGCGCTGGGAGGCTGATCAGCCCGCGCTCTTGCGGCGCTCCTCGGCCTCGAACCGCTCGCGCGTCTCGTTCGCGATGAAGTACAGGGTCTTGCCGCCGCGCTCCAGGGTCGTCGCGGCCGCGAACTCCGGGAAGCGGACGTGGGCGACCGGGTCCTCGACCATGTGGGCCTTGAGGTAGTACTCGTTCTCGTGGAGGTCCAGGTAGGCCCGGACGAACTCGACGATCCGGTCCTCGACCCAGGCGCCGGTCGCCTCGCGATCGATCCGGTCGAAGGGCTGCTCCAGCACGGACCTTCCCGGCAGGGCCATGAGCACGGGCACGACGTCCATGGAGGATTCGAGGACGAGCTTCCGGACGTCCTGGTCCGTGGTGGCCGTGAAGTTCAGGCTGATGTGCGCCAGGCTGGACGCGAAAGAGAAGGTCGCCTGGCGGCGGCCGGTCTCGACGCGGGGGGTGACCTGGACTTTTTCGCCGAAGGCGCGCTTCAGCCCTTCCAGCCGCGGCTTCCAGACGTCCTGGAGCGACTCGCAGGCTTTCACGAAAAGCGCGAGCCGGTCCTGGCGCCCCTTGTACTCCGCGATGAGATCCTGGCGCATGTTGTCCATCTTGGCCTTGGATCGGGCGAATTCCGCGTCGATCCGCCCCGACAGCGCGTCGGCTTCCATCGGCTCACTCCTCCATCGGACGATCTGCTGATTCGAGGGAGCGGGGTTCGTTGCGGTCAGTACTTCTCGGGCACGAAGCGCCGCCCCTTCAGGGAGGCCTGGTCGTCGTACGCGCCCTTGTTGGAGCGCGCGGGAAGCTTGATCTTGACGGGGGGCAGCTTCTTGTGCGGGATCAGGCCCAGGATGTGGCGGATGGCGTTCAGCCGCGCGCGCTTCTTGTCGTCCGAGCGCAGGATCCACCAGGGCGCGTAACGCGTATCGGTCGCCTTCAGCATGCGGTCCCGCGCCTTGGAGTACTCGTACCATTTCTCGCGCGAGGGCAGATCCATCGGGCTCAGCTTCCAGCGCCGCACCGGATCCGTGATGCGGGCCTGAAAGCGCCGCTCCTGCTCCTCGTTGCCGACCTCCAGCCACATCTTGACCAGCAGGATGCCCGCCTCGACCATGAACCGCTCGAAGATCGGGCAGTTCTCGAGGAAACGCTCGTACTGTTCGTCCGTGCAGAACCCCATGACGCGCTCCACCCCGGCCCGGTTGTACCAGCTGCGGTCGAAGATGACGATCTCGCCGGCGGCGGGAAAATGCGGGATGTAGCGCTGCAGGTAAACCTGCGACTTCTCGCGATCGGAGGGCGCGGGGAGCGCGACGACCCGGAAGACGCGGGGGCTGACCCGGTCCGTCAGCGCCCGGATCGTGCCGCCCTTCCCCGCCCCGTCCCGGCCCTCGAACACGAGAATGACCCGCAGGCCGCGCTTCCGGACCCAGTACTGCGCCGCGCAGAGCTCCACCTGCAGCTTGCGCAGCTCCTTCTCGTAGGTCTTGGTCTTCATCGATAGTCAACGCGACGATTCGGCCGGCGGCCCGCCGCGCCATTCCGCGATGACGGCGACGACCGGCTGGTGCGGGACGACCGGCAGGCCCCGGCGGTCGAGCCCCGCGCGGAGCAGGACGTCGCGCACCTGCCCCCGCGTCTCCGCCAGCCGCAGCGCGATCCCGCGCTCGGCGAGCTCGTGCTGGAGCTCCTCGAGGAACTCCACGCCCGCCAGGTCGAGGGCCGGGACGGATCCCATGAAGAAGACCGCCAGGCGGAGGCCGTCGCCCCGCGCCTCCACCAGCTCCTGGAACTTCTCTCGGACATGCTCGACGTTGAAGTACAGGAGCGACGCCTCCGGGCGGAAGACGACGACGTCCGGCATCCGCTCGTTTTCCGGGTGCCGCGACAAGTCCGCGAAGTGGTTCGTCCCCGGCACGCGGCCCAGCTCGGCGGTGCGCGGGCGCGCCGCCCGCCGGAGCAGCAGGACCAGCGAGACCACCGCGCCGATGAGGACGCCCCGCAGGAGCCCGGAACCCAGGACGCCGAGGAGCGCGACGGCCGCCACGGCGAACTCCTGGCGGCTGAAGAGCCAGAGGCGCCGGAACTCGGCGGCCTTGAAGAGGCCGGAGACCGCGACGAGCACGATCGCCGCGAGCACGGGCTGGGGCAGGTCCCGCAGGAATCCCGTCAGGAAGAGGGCGGCCACGCCCAGAGTCAGCGCGGCCACGAGGCCGGACAGCGGAGACCGCGCCCCGGCGCCCTCGTTCACCAGCGATTGCGACATCCCGCCGCTGACCGGGAAGCCCTGCCCCAGGCCGGACGCCAGGTTCGACGCCGCCAGCGCGAGGAATTCCCGGTTGCTGTCGAGCCGGTACTTGTGCTTGCGGCCGAACATCCGGCCGATGGCGACCGATTCCACCGACGCCAGGAGAAAGCAGGCGAAGGCCAGGGGCAGGAGCGCGTTCAGATCGGACAGCCCGACGGCCGGCAGGCGCGGCGCCGGAATCCCGCGGGGGACGTCGCCCAGCGTCTTCACGCCGAGCTCCCCCAGGCCCAGCAGGCGGACCGCCACGATGCCGGCGAGGACGACGACCAGCGACACGGGGATTTTCGGCAGGAAGGCCCGTCCTCCCAGCAGGAGGGCCAGCGTGAGGAGGCCCAGGAGGAGCGAGGGCGGGTGGCTCTCTCCCGCGTGCCGCAGGAAGTGCAGGGAGCGCTCCCAGAAGTCCCCGTGGGAGCCGCCGATCCCGCAGAGCTTGGGCAGCTGGCTGGCGGCCAGGTGGAAGGCCACGCCGGTCTTGAATCCCACCATCACGGTTTCGGAGATGAAGGCGACCACCCCGCCCACTTTCGCGGCCCAGGCGGCGAACGCCAGGACGCCGACCATCAGCGCCACGCAGGCGGCCAGCGCTCCGCGGCGCGCGGGATCGCCCCCGTCCAGGCCGCCGAGCGACGTGCCGATCAGAAGCGAGATGGCGGAGGTGACGGTGACCGTCGTGTGCCGCGAGCCGCAGAACAGCCAGAACACCAGCCCCGAGAACAGGCAGGCGTAGAGGCCGGCTTCGGGGCTCAAGCCCGCCAGGGACGCGTCGCCGATGCCCGCCGGCAGCAGATAGCCCGCCAGGGTCACCCCCGCGATCAGGTCGCGCCGCCAGTCCTGACGCGCGAGGGCCAGCCCGGGAAACACGCGGAACAGCAACGGGGGCGTCGACGCCGGAAGATCCCTCACAGGGAAGTACGCGCGAAGCGCGGGCCGACGCCGACATCCGATCGACGGCGCGAGGAAATCCGCGTCCATAACGATCGCGCGCCGCGGCCGCTCGCCCTTGTGAATGGAGGAACGACGTATGACGACGCTGACATGGCTGCTGGGCGCCCTCGCCCTGACGCAGGGAAGCGAGGAGAAGAACCTGGCGACGGCCCGGAAGGCCTTCCTGGAGTGGGATTCGAAAACGTGGGACGACGCGCTGGCCTCCGACGCGACCCTCGCCCTGAAGATCACCGGCGTGCGCGAAGGCGCGATCGTGTCCGCCAGCGTGGGCTACAAGGGCCGGGAAGAGGTGAAGGCCGCCCTGGAGGCGCTCTACCAGGACTTCAAGCCCGAAACCCGGATCGCCACGCGGATCGTCCGCGGCGCCGACGTCGTGTTCATGGGCGACGTGAGCGTCTCGACGTCCGACGGCGAGCGCAAGACCCTGCCCATCGTCGCCCATCTGAAGTTCGACGACGACGGCAAGATCCGGCACATGACGCTGGTGGCCGTCACCGCCCAGTCGACTCCCGCCGAATCCCGCTGATCGGCCGGACAGAGCCGGCGTCGCGAGGCGCCGGCTCCTCACCCAGAACGAAAGGAATGAACCGTCGCTCCTGGCCGGGCGCCGAGGAGCGACGGGGGGATCAGGCGGCTTCGAGGCGGAGGCGGCCGAGGCCGAACGCGTCCGCGCGGCCCCAGCGGCCCGGGATCTCGGTCAGCTCGATCCGTTCGATCGACTCGGGCAGCGCCGGATCGACGAGCAGGCGGCCTTCGACCGGCTCCAGGCCCAGCAGGGTGCGAAGGAGCAGGAAGGGCGCGCCGGTCGACCAGGCCTGGGGGCTGCACGCGGTGGGATACTCGACCGGGAAGTTCGTCAGCGACCGCGGATACCCCGCGAAGGCCTCGGGCAGGCGACCCTGGAAGAAATGGGCGGCCTCGAGCATCGCGTGGGCGACCCGGGCCGCCTCGCGGCGGTAGCCGTAGCGCCGCAGGCCGAGGGCGATCATCGAGTTGTCGTGGGGCCAGACCGTGCCCACGTGGTAGCCGATCGGGTTGTACGCCGCGTCCCCTTCCGCCATCGTGCGGATGCCCCAGCCCGAATTGAGCCGCTTCCCCATCAGGTGGCGGACGCAGGAGGCCGCCTTGTCCGTGTCGGCGATGCCGCTCCAAAGGAGATGGCCGATGTTGGAGGTCAGAGAATCCACCTGCTTCTTGTCGCCGTCGAGCGCCAGGGCGTAGTAGCCGCCCCGCTCGATCCAGAAATCCTCGTTGAACTTTTTCTTCAGGCGGGCGGCCTCGGCTTCCAGGCGGTCGGCGAGCGCCCGGTCGTTCCAGAACCGCCGGGCCAGCCGGGCGCAGCGCATCTTCGCGTCGTACACGTAGCCCTGGATCTCGCAGCAGGCGCGGGGCAGCTTGGCCAGGCGGCCGTCGGCGAACTTGATGGAATCCCAGGAGTCCTTCCAGCACTGGTTCTCCAGGCCCGTCTCCGCGTTGCGGCGCTCGTACTCCACGTAGCCGTCGCCGTCGCGGTCGCCGTACTTGTCGATCCACTCCAGGCCCGCGCGGGCGGCGAACTCCAGCTGCCGCACGACGGCCTCGTCGCCGCTCCAGCGCTCGTACTCGTCGAGCAGGATCAGGAACAGCGGCGTGCTGTCCGCCGATCCGAAATACGGGGAATGCGGGCGCTCCTCGAACGCGACCATCTCCCCCATGCGCAGCTCGTGCAGGATCTTGCCCGGCTCCTCGTCGCGGAAGTCGTCGATCGTCGAGCCCTGCCACTCCGCCAGCTGCAGCAGCGTCGTCCGCGCCAGGTCCGGCGTGAACGGCAGCGCCTGCAGGCTCGTGATCAGGCTGTCCCGGCCGAACACGGTCATGAACCACGGCAGCCCGGCCGCCGGCAGGGCCCCTTTGACCAGCAGCGGATAGAAGCGCAGCGCCGCCAGATCCTCCAGGCAGCGCTCGTAGGTGCGCTCCAGCGAGCGCCACGACGACACGAGCCGCGGAGCCTCCTGGCTCCAGCGATCCAGGCTCGGCCGCGGGCCCTGCGAGCCGCCGCGGGTCGAGCGCAGCGCCTCGACGGCGAGGCGGCAGGTCCAGCTGCCCTGCGGCGGCACGACGGCCCGGAAGACCAGCCCCCGGTCGTCGAAGTCCGCGGGCGGGTCGCTCGAGATGGCCGTCTCCCGGTTGAAGCGCTCGCGCCGGTAGCCCAGCACCAGGCGGCCGCCGTCGACGGCCCGATAGCACGTCCCCTTCTTCTTCAGGGCGTCCTTGACCTCGAAGAGGTCCGCGAAGTCGCTGTCGGCCTCGATCCGGACGGTCAGCGCGCGCTCCTCGTCGGAGTGGTTGAAGATCGTGAGCCACTCGTGGAAGCCGTCGGCCACCTTCCGCTTGCGGATCAGCGAGACGACCGAGTTGATGTAGACGGTTCCCGCCCCCGGCACGAGGAAGTGCTGCACCTCGTCCGAGCGCAGGTTCTCGACCGACAGGACGTCGGCCCGCTTCCCGTCCACCGTCAGGACCCAGCGCGAGAGAAACCGCGTGTCGTCGCGGAACAGCCCTTCCGCCGCCGACGGCGACGCCTCGATGTCGCCCCGCCGGTCGGAAACCACGAAGGTGTTTCCCTCGAGGATGTTGACGTTCTGCTCGCTCATGCGGCCCTCTTCTTCCGTTCCGCGCCTTTCGCGTGCCGTAGGTACGTGTGCAGGAGCTTCAGGACCCCGGACTCGCCGCGGACCTCGATGTCCCCCCTCGCCCACGCGGTCAGGAGGTTCATCTCGCCGCTGAGGAGCTTCGGGACGTCGGCTTGGTCGCACACGACGACGCCGTCGGCGCCGCCCTCGCCCGCCTCGACGGCCAGCCGGCCCTGGTCGAGCTTCAGGATCCAGCCACCGCCCTCCCGAAGGTCGAAGCGATAGCGGACCGTCGCGTCGCGCGTGCCGGGCGGCAGCGGCGACTCCGGCCGCGAGGATTCCAGCAGGCGCTTCAACTCATCGGGGTTCATCCGGCCTCCACGCGTCGCACACTGGATTGACGCCACGTCCGCCCGATTGTGATGAAGCGCCGCGCGGGGGTAAAATCCCGGAACCCATGGCGAAGAAAAAGCCCGCCCGGCCCGCGCGCGTCATCTCCGGCGGCCAGACCGGGGCCGACCGCGGCGGCCTGGACGCGGCCATCGAGCTCGGAATCCCGCACGGCGGCTGGTGCCCGCGCGGACGGCGCGCGGAGGACGGCCGGATCCCCCCGAAGTACCGGCTGAAGGAAACGCCGACGTCCCGCTACCCCGAACGCACCGAGCGCAACGTCCTCGCCGCCGACGGCACCGTCGTCTTCACCTTCGGCCCCGCGGAGCGCGGCAGCGCGCTGACGCTCGCGCTCGCGGCGAAGCACGGGAAGCCGGCGCTGCATGTCGACCTCGACGTCCTGGGCGAGGCGGAGGCCGTCGACCGCCTCCGCGCCTGGCTGGCCGGGACGGGGACCGCGATCCTCAACGTGGCGGGATCGCGGGAGGGGGGCGCGCCCGGCCTGCGCGAGCGCGTGTGGCGGATCGTCAAGGCCGCGTTCGCGCCCTCCTGAGGGGAGCTAACGGCCGGTCACCCACTGGGTGGCGTGGCGGATGAGCTCGAGGGCGGTGGGGATGTTGAGCTTTTCCTTGATGTGCGTCCGGTGGGTCTCGATCGTCTTGACGCTGAGATGCAGGGCCTTGGCGATCTCCCGCATCGCCATCCCGCGGCCGATCATCTCGAAGACCTCGAATTCGCGGTCGCTGAGCCGCTTCATGGGCGACGATTCGACGTCCTTCTCGCCGCCGTGATAGGACTTCAGCACGCGGTCCGACATGGCGGGGCTGAGGTAGACGTTCCCGCCCAGCACCCGCGTGACCGCTTCCTTCAGCTCGTTCACGGCCTCGGCCTTCATGACGTAGCCGCGCGCCCCCGCCCGGAGGACCCGCTCGGCGAAGAGCGATTCGTCGTGCATCGACAGCACCAGCGAGGGCAGGGCGGGAAAGCGGATCTGCAGGTCCTTGAGCAACTCCAGCCCGCCCGCCCCCTTGAGCGAGAGGTCGATGATCACCAGGTCGGGCTTCTTGGACGCGATCGCCGGCAGCGCGTCCTCCACCCGCTCGGCTTCCCCGCAGATCTCGTAGTCCGCGCCGAGGAGGTCGACGACCCCTTTCCGCAGGATGGGATGGTCGTCGACGATGAAGATCCGCCGACGGGCGGGGGCGGCTTTCGTCTTCATCAAGGACGCACTATACCTGAACCGCCTCCGATCCGCGCATTCAGGAAAACTCCTAGATCAGGCCTCCTTGCCCTTCACCGCGATCCGCCGGGGCGCGGCACCCTCCTTCTTGGGGACGGTGATCCGCAGCACGCCCTGGTCGTAGTCGGCGCTGATGCGCTCGGTGTCGGCGCTCTCGGGAAGCTGGACCGCGCGCTGGAACGCGCCATAGCGGATCTCCGAGAAGTAATAGTCTTCCTTCTCTTCCTTCCGCTCCTCGCGCTTCTCCCCCGAGATCGTGAGGAGGTCGCCCCGCGCGTTGATCTGGATCTCGGCGGGATCCATGCCCGGAATCTCCGCTCGGACCTCGATGGCCCGGTCGGTTTCCTTGACGTCCACATCCGGCGTCCAGCCGGGCTCCGTCCCGGGGTACGCGAACTCGCGCCACGGATCGGCGAAGACGGTCTGGAACAGCCGGTCCATCCGGTCCCGCAGACGCGGCCACGCCATGCCGGATCCCGGATCCTGGGGTTGCCTCCGAATCGGTGTGAGTTTCATGACTTTCTCCATATGGGGTCGAGCCGCCGCGCGCCGGAGCCGTTACCCGTAACGCCCCGCGTGGAGCGCGGCTCGGCGGTCATGCCGCTCGGACGGATCCTGGTGCCGCTGGACGGATCCCCCACCTCCGAGGCGGCCCTGCCCCCCGTCCTCCGCCTGCTGCGCCGCCGCACGGAGACGGAGATCGTCCTCGTCCAGTGCGTGCCGCCCCTGGTCGCCGACGCGAACCCCGAGGCGGCGCTGCGGGCCGCGCGGAGCTATCTCCTGAAGATGGAGGACGCCCTCGGCGCGGACGGCGCGCGCGTCCGCTCCGTCGCGGAGCTCGGCTCGCCGGCGGAGACGATCGTCCGGCTCGCGGACCGCGAAGCGGCGAATCTCATCGCCATGGCCACCCACGGCCGGACCTGCCTGGCCCGCGCCGTGCTCGGCAGCGTCACCGAACGGGTGCTCCGCAAGACCCGCGTGCCCGTGTTCGCCGTGCGGAGCCTCGGCGCCCCGCCCCCGGAGGAGCGCCAGGGCCTGCGGACCCTCCTCCTCCCCCTCGACGGCAGCGACGCCTCCCTGCGCGCCCTCCCCGCCGCCGCCGACATGGCCCGGCTGTTCTCCGCCCGGCTCCTCCTCCTCGGCGTCCTCGAGGCCGGCGGCGACCGCGCCCGCGCGGAACGCGGCCTCCGGGAAGTCGAACGGCTGTCCCGGAGCGAGGGCGTCATGACGGCCGCCCTCCTCGAGGAAGGCGATCCGGTGGACGAGATCCTCGACATCGCCCGCTTCCACGAAGTCGACCTCATCGTCATGGCCACCCACGGCCGCGGCGGCGTCCGCCGCCTCGTGACCGGCAGCGTGACCGAAGGCGTGCTCCGGAAATCCCCCGTCCCCCTCCTGATCGTCCGCTCCCTACTCTAGCGGGCTTTCGACCTCGCTGCGGAGGGCGTCGACGACCTCCCCGTCCGAGACCTCCGGGCACTCCATGAAAAAGCGGGACACGGAGCCGAAGTACGCGGGCTGGGCGAGGCAGATCACGTCGTCGGCCCCCCGCTGGAAGCCCGCGATCCGCCCGGCGGGGGCGGCGGCCGGCGCCAC
>DASVNH010000045.1:0-4706 GCA_036383955.1 Planctomycetota bacterium
AGCCGCTGGAAGCGGCGGAGCGCGAGCTTCTGACCGCCTGGTTCGCGAAGAACGACGGCGCCTTCCAGGAAGGACGGCGTCTGCTCATCGAGGCCGCGGCGAAGCCGGACTGCCGGTTTCCCCCGAGCGAGGTCGACGGCACCGCCGTCGACGCCAACACGGCGCTGCGCATGCAGATGTCCGCCCAGCTGCTCGTCACGCACGCGCGCCTGAAGGGGGATGGGGCGTCCATGGCGGCCGAGCTGGCGATGTCCCGGGCACTCCGCTCCGATCCTTCGCTCTTTCCCCAGCTGGTCGCCTGCGGCATGGACAAGGTCGCGGCCGACTGCCTGCGGAGCGCGGATCTCGCGGCGCCGTCGGTGGCGGAGGCCCTCGACCGTCTCGATCCCTCGAGCCCGCGCCGGGGCTACGAGCGCGCCCTGCTCGGCGAGGCGCTCGTGATCGGCGAGAAGGCGCTCGGATCGCCGCCGGACCGGCTGGCCGCCGGGGCCTACGTGGAGGCCTTGTCCGAATTCGCGCGCCTGTCGACCCGGCCCCACGCGGAAGTCCGGCTGGAGATCGACGCCCTCGCGCGCCAGCACGGAACCTTCGCGCCCGCGTACGCGGCCGAATCCAAGCGGCTCATTCCCGCGCTCCCCCGGCTCACCGAGACCGCCGTCGAAGCCGAATCCCGCCTCTCCATGCTCCGGCTGGCGTCCTCGCTGAGCAGGCATCGGGCCCTGACCGGAGCCTATCCCGCGGCCCTGGGCGTCGACAGCCCCCCGGATCCCTTCACGGGCCGCCCCTTCGATTACCGGACCGAGGGATCGGGCTTCGTCCTCGAAAGCGCGGGTCCGCCCTCCAAGGGGACGCGCGTCGCCTGGTCCTTCACCGGGCCCTAGGGCCCGGACGCGTAGGCGTAATAGATTTCGTTCATGAGCGCGCCGTGGCAGGCGAACTTGAGCCGGGCGGCGGTGCCGGACGCCGCCCACGCGCCGCGCGCGCAGAGACCCCGCTCCCGGATCTGCGACGGAACGATCCAACGTTTCTCGACGTCCCGATAGCCCTTCCACACGCTTCCGCCCGGGCCGTCGTACTGCCACAGCGCCAGCGAGGTCAGATAGGCCGTCTCGACGTCCATCCGAGACGGATCGGCGCCGGGCAGGCCGCCCAGGTCGACGTCCATCTTGCTCTTCTCGATGAAGATCACCGTCATGGTCTGCGCCGCCTGCAGGAACAGCGAGGCCGGCTCTTCCGACCTCCTCCGCTTCATCTCGGCGAGGCGGTTGTCGTAGGCGGAGCGCGGAAAGCTCAGGCTCCCGAGCTCGGCGGACTTCAGCGCCATCACCTGCCAGGCGAGCGCCCGCGCGTCCTTCGCGGGATGCGCCACGACGACGTCCACCGCCCGCTGGGCCGCGGCCTGGTACAGCG
Source organism: Planctomycetota bacterium (assembly GCA_036383955.1). Classification (GTDB taxonomy): domain Bacteria; phylum Planctomycetota; class MHYJ01; order MHYJ01; family JACPRB01; genus JACQFK01. Next base: position 1,411 of record DASVNH010000045.1, read on the forward strand.
CGCTGGCCGTCATCCCGTACGCCTCGCCCACGGCGAGGGCGGCGACCGCGGCGGCGGCCGACGCTCCGTCCGCGTCCTCCCGCCGCTCGATCACCCAGCGGAGCCCGTCGCGGACCACGACGCCCCAGCTCAGGCCGTCGTGCTGATCCTTGGACAGGTGGGAGAAGCCCGCCCCCAGGAACGCGAGCAGAGCCCAGCTCGAGATCTCGAGATCGTCGGACGTGGCGGCGTTCCGCAGGACGCGGAGGACCTCGGCCGTCCGGGCTCGGCGCTCGAGACCCCCTTCGAGGTCGCGGAGCAGCGGCTCGATCGCCGGGCCTTCGCGGAGGAGCTCTCGCTGGGCGTCGAGGCGCCGTTCGACGTCGTCTTCGTCGAGCGCGGAGAGCAGGGCGGCGACGCGCGCGCGGCGGGGGGCGTCCAGCGGCGCGGCCGCGGAGCCGGGCTCGTCGGGGCAGGCGCAGGCGGCGGGCCGCCGGCCCCACGCCCCGTTCTCGTTCTGGTGCCGCGCGAGGTAGCGCAGGGCGAGCGCGACGAGGTCGGTCCCTTTCTCTTGCGGCGCGAGCCCTTCGACCCGGCTCAGGGCAAGGAGGCAGACGAAGAGCACGCCTCTTACAACGGCCCGCGCGGCGGAAGGTTCAGGCCCCCTGTTCCTGTCCCTGTTCCTGTGGTTCAATATCCCCCGGATGGATCCCGCGCGCTTCTTCGACCGGGTGAGGGAGGACCTCGCGGACGCCCGGCGCCGCCGCCTCGCCTCCCTCGCCGAGGCGCGCGGGCTCGCCGACGCCGCCCGCGTCGAGGCCGCCCTCCGCGACGCCCCCGACGGCATGACCGTCGAGCGCGCCCTCGTCGAGCGCGCGGGGATCGGCGGGCCGCTCGCCCGCGCGCTGCTCGCCGATCTCGACGCCCCCGCCCGCGCCTCCCGCTACGAGATCCTCGAGAAGCTCGGCGAAGGCGCCGTCTCGATCGTCCACCGCGGCACCGACCGCGAGCTCGGCCGCCCCGTCGCCCTCAAGTTCCTCAAGGAGGGGCTCGTCGACCGCGAGCGCGCCCTCGAGCGCTTCCACCGCGAGGCCCAGTCCCTCGCCCGCATGGACCACCCCAACGTCGTCCGCGTCCACGACGTCGGCCGCGACGGCGACAAGCTCTTCCTCGTCATGGAGCTCGTCGAGGGCGAGCCGCTCGACCGCCGCCTGAGCCGCGACCGCGGGAGCGTCCTCGCGCTCATCCTCCAGGCCGCCCGCGGCGTCCAGCACGCCCACGAGAAGGGCGTCGTCCACCGCGACCTCAAGCCCGCCAACATCCTCGTCACCCCGGGGGACGTCGCCAAGGTCGCCGACTTCGGCCTCGCCCACCTGCTCGACGACGGCCCCAGCCTCACCCGCACCGGCACCGTCCTCGGCACCCCGCTCTACATGGCCCCCGAGCAGGTCCGCGGCGAGAAGGACGTCACGCCCCAAACCGACGTCTACGCCCTCGGCGCGATCCTGTACCACGCGATCGCCGGACGTCCGCCGCACGCCGCCGACAGCGTCTCGCGGGTCTACGAGCACATCCTGCGCGACGACCCGCCGCCCGCGCGGAGCTTCGACGCGACGGCCCCCGCGCCGCTGGAGGCCGTCGCCAACAAGGCCCTCGAGAAAGACCCGAAGCGCCGCTATCCCACGGCCCAGGCCTTCGCGGAGGATCTCCGGCGCTACCTCGCGGGCGAGCCCGTCGAGGCCCGCCCGGTCTCGCGGGTCTCGCGCGCGTGGCGGCGCTACAAGGGCGTGGCCGCCGCGGCCGTCCTGGGCCTGATCGCGGCCGTGCTGACCGCGGGCGCGTGGAACCGCGGGCGCGAGCGGCTCGAGGCGGCGGCGAGGCTCGAGCACGAGGGGCGCACCCGCGAAGCCCGCGACCTGTACCTCCTGGCGGGCGCCACCGCCGCCGCGGAGCGGACCGGCGAGGCGCTGCGCCGCGCGGAGAATCTCCTCGAGCAGGCACGGCCGCTGCTGGAGAAGGACGTCGACGCCGCCGGCGCGCTCGTCGAGCGGGCCCTCGCGCTCGCGAACGACATGGCTCTCGCGCACTACCGGCGCGGGGAAGTCCACGAGGCCCGGGGCGACTACGCCCGGGCGGGCGACGCCTTCCGCCGGGCGGCCGGTCTCGATCCGCGCTCGGGGCCCGCCCGCTACCGCCTGGGCCGCGTCCTGCTCTGGCGGGGCTACCTCGCGTCGCTGAACATGTGGAGTCGGCCCGATCCCGAGGACCAGGCCCGCGCCGAGCGGCTCGTGCGGGAAGGCGCCGCCGAAATCGAGGCCGCCCGCGCCGCCGGCAGCGGCTTCGACGACGAGCTGCGGCGGGACGTCGCCGCCGCGATGCTCGCCTGGGCCCGCGGGGACAAGGCGGAGACGCGCCGCCTCTGCGCGGAAGGCGTGGCCCGCTACGGGACGCGGGACGGCGTGGAGGAGTTCCACTGGCTGGAAGGCTTGAGCCTGGAACGGCTGGCCGACCGGAAGGCGGCGCAGGACCGGGCCCTCGCCCAGCGGCCCCGCTTCCCGCTCGCGCTCTACGCGCGGGCCTGGGTCGGGGGCGGCGTGGCCGACTACGAGGCCGCGATCGCCTGCGCGCCGGAGTTCGCCGAGCCGTACATCTTCCGCGGCTCGCACCGGCTGTCGGTCGGCGACGCCGCCGGCGCCGTGGCGGACTTCGAGCGGCTGATCGCGATGGGCGTCCACCTGGCGCCCGCGTACAACGGGCGGGCCGGCACGCGCGTCCGCCTGCTCAAGGACTACGACGGCGCGATCGCCGACGCGACCGAGACGATCCGGCTCCGGCCGCTGGACTACCACCTGCCCTGGCTCTACCGCGGCGAGGCCCGCTTCGCCAAAGGAGACTGGGCCGGCGCGATCGAGGACTTCACCCGCGCCCGCGAGATCGCCCCCGAGACCAGCGAGAAACGCAAGCTTCTCGCCTGGCGCGGCCGCGCCCGGGCCGCCCAGGGGGACGTCGAGGGCGCCCGCGCCGACTTCAAGGACGCGGGCCCGGCCGGCGAAACCTTTCTGCGGGATCTTAAATAGCTCCCATTTTCCCTGGGTATACTCAAGGCACACGTGGGACAGGAAATCCTCTATTGCGGCGTCTGCCAGAACCAGCTGCGCGGCTCCGACTTCGAGAAAGGCGCCGCGTTCAAGATCGGCCTGGAAGCCTGGTGCAAGAAATGCGTTCCGGCCGACCGCGCCGCCGCGTTCCAGACGCCTAAAACCCCGCCCCCCGAGCAGACCCCCAAGCGCGGCTCCCAGCGCATCCCCCTCGCCGCC
>DASVNH010000046.1:0-2181 GCA_036383955.1 Planctomycetota bacterium
CGAAATGACCGCATCAGAACGTCAACGTGAGCGGATGTGCTTCTCGTACTCCGCGCGGGTGTCGACTTCGTTGAGCTGCTCGCCGGACCAGGGGTCGCGGCCGGTGAAGGTGGCCTGGTTGACGGCGGACGTGCGCTCGCCGGTCCGGGTGTTCTCGAGGCCCCAGCCGTCGGCGCGGACGACCTGGGCGCCCTCGCGCTCGGAGACCCAGCTGCCCTGGCCGAGGGTGGTCTGGCTGTAGGCCCAGGAGGAGTAGTCCTTCGACTTCTGGGAATCCCACCAGCTCTGGTTGTAGCGGTCGTAGGACCGGCTGAGCTCGTTCACGGAGGTCATCAGGTTGCGGTTCAGCCGGGCGGACTCGGCGGCCTGGGCGTTGAACTTGTCCTGCACCCAGCCCTGGTTCTGCTTGCTGCTCTTGGCCATGCGCGCGAACACCGGCATCCACTTTTCGTACTCGTTCGCCGGCGCCCAGCTGCCGTCGACCATGCAGGTCCACGCGGTGCCGAGCGGCCAGGCGGTGCAGGTCACCGAGAAGATTCCGCGGCAGGGCACGTTGGCCTTCGCGTGCGTGAACTCGGCGAAGAAGACCCGGTTGTCGACCTGCGCCCCCTTCGCCCGCGCCGGGCCCGCCACCTGGCTCATCCAGTTCGGGTCGATCTCCGTCATCGACGAGGCCGAAAGGATCCGGAGCTCGCCGCCCAGCTGCGCGGTCCGGAGCAGGAAGTCGAGCGCCTGGGGCGGAGGCAGGTACGGCGACATCAGCATGCCCGGCTGCTGGACCACGTAGCCGCCCGGGATGAAGACCGTGTAGGCCTGGCTTGAGTAGCCGTGCACGTAGCGCGCGTCGCTGCCCGCCGAGGCGGCCAGCGCCGTGCCCTGGAAGACCCAGCCCCGCGGAATCTGCATCGAATAGGAGTTGTCCTGCGCGGTCACCGGCTGCATCGGGAGGTCGGCGGCATCGCCGCGCTTCTCGCGCTCCCCGGCGTCCTTCAGCATCCACGCCGGGTTCAGGTTCTGGCCCTCGGGGCGGGGCGTCGCCGCCTGCTCCCGGCCCTGCTTGAGGACGGTCGCGACCCCCTCCGGCGCGTACGCCAGGTTCGCGGTGATCTGGGCGAGGGTGGGGCGCGCGGCCTCCCACTTGTCCTCGCGGGCGAAGAGGCCGTAGAGCGTCCCCGCCCGCGCCGTGTGGAAGAAGTGGAAGCGCCCGACGACCTTTTTCCCCCCCATGGTCAGGCGGACGTCCGCCGTCGTCCGCGCCCGGTCCGCCGAGGATTTCATGCCGACGACCGCCAGGTCGGGGTAGGCCTTCAGCAGGTTGCCGAGCAGGAGCCCCGCCAGCGCGACGGAGTCCGCCGCCTGGGTGCCGAAGGTCATGAAGAGCAGGCCCGCGCTCTCGTCGGCCTCCTCGACGGCCACCGTGTACGTGCCGGGCCCGAACTGCTCGCCCTCGTTCACCTTCCAGCCGGCCGGGTGGTAGAGCAGCACCTTGCCGTCCTTCGATTCATAGCGGACCAGGCCCGCGGCGGGGGGCGTCGACGTCCCGAACGGCGCCGCGCATTCGGCGCAGAACTTGCCGCCGGCCTTGTCGACGGCGCCGCACTTCGCGCAGGCGCGGGGGGCGGCCGGCGCGGCCGGCTTGAGGGAGGTCGAGACGAGCTCCGCGGTCATCGCCTGGCCGTTGACCTCGTAGACCTGTTTCACCAGGCCGACGCCTTTCGCGAACCAGTTGGACATGACGGCCGGGCCGAGGGTCGTCGAGACCTTCCAGGCGTCGAAGACGCCGGCGGGGACGGTCACCGGCTCCTCGCCTTCGGCGCGGTAGTGGTAGGTGTTGAGCTGGTTGCCTTCCTTGAGCTGGATCTGCCAGGCGTCGCCTTTCTTGAAGGGGAGCTTGGCGCGGACGATCGGCGTGGAGTACTCGAAAGCGCCGAACGCGTTTTCCACCTTGAAGGCGGTCAGGCCTTCACGGGTGACGGCCACGTGCTCGCGGGTCGTCTGGGGGCCGAGCACGTTCTCGATCACGACGCAGGCCTGGGAGCCCACCTTCGAGCTGCCGACGATCCGCATCTCGAAGGACTGGCCCGAGGACATCTTGTACGACCAGCTGGCGCCCGGCGGGAGGGGGAAGTAATCGGCGTCCTGGGCGGCCAGGGCGAGAGCCAGGAAAACCGACATGCGAGG
>DASVNH010000047.1:0-10000 GCA_036383955.1 Planctomycetota bacterium
ACGTCGAGCGTCAGCAGGAAGCGCTCAGGCACGGTAGACCGCCTCTCCGCGGACGTAGGTCGCCTTCACTTCGAAGGCCGGCGTCAGGAGGACGAGGTCCGCGTCCTTTCCGATCTCGAGGCTGCCCTTGCGGTCGAGGACGCCGGCGATCTTGGCGGGAATGAAGCTCGCCCGGCGGACGGCCGCCTCGAGGTCCAGGCCGACCGCCTCGACGGCGTTGCGGACGAGGTCGATCATCCGGACGGTGGAGCTGGCGAAGCCGGTGTTGTCGAGGTTGCGGGCGACGCCGTTCTCCACGACGGCCTTCGTGCCGCGCGCGGAGCCGAAGGTGTAGGTGCCGTCGGGCATCCCGGCGCCGCGCATGGCGTCGGTGACGAAGCACACGGCGTGCTCGGCCTTGGTCTTGAGCGCCAGGCGCAGCAGGTCCTTCGAGACGTGCTTCAGGTCGGCGATGAGCTCGGTGGCCAGTCGGTCGTCGAGCAGCGCCGCCTCCAGCATGCCGGGCACGCGGTACGGCCCGCGCTTCACGATGGTGGACATGGCGGAGTAGAGATGGGTGATCATCGACATCCCCCGGTCGACGGCGGCGAGCGTCTCGTCGATCGTGGCCTCGCTGTGGCCGCCCGAGGGGATGATGCCGGCGCGGGCGCATTCGGCGATGAAGTCCGGCACGCCCGGCATCTCCGGCGCGAGCGTGATCCGCTTGATGATCGGCGCGCGGTCGAGGTAGCCGCGGTTCTCCTCGCGGCTCGGCAGGCGCACGTAGCCCGGGTCGTGGCAGCCGTGCTTCTTCGGGGCCATGTAGGGCCCCTCGACGTGGACGCCGAGGATGTCGACGCCCCCGATCCCCTGCTCGCGGCAGCGCGCGGCCATGTCGACGCAGGCGAAGATGGCCTCCGGCGCCTCGGTCGCGGTGCTGGGGAGGTAGGACGTCGTGCCCCCCGCCGCGTGGTACTCGCCGCTGATCCGGAAGGCGTCCTCCGTCGCGTCCATGAAGTCGGCGCCGCGCGCGCCGTGCACGTGGAGATCGATGAAGCCCGGCACCGCGGTCAGGCCGCGGCCCTCGACGACGCGCGCGCCCTCGGGAAGCGGCGCGTTCGCGGGGAGGACGGCGGCCACGCGGCCCTTCTCGACGTGAAGATCGGCCTTCGACGTCCCGGGCGGGCCGAGGACCAGGCGGACGTCGCGGAAAACGAGCACGCGGGAGATTCTACCGGGCTAATTGCCGTCGGTCGACATCCGCAGCGCGGTCTGATAGTTCATCGTGCGGCTGATGACGTCCTCGAGGCGGCCGGCGGCCTCGGGCCGGTAGCGCGCGGGCTCGTTGAGCCAGGTCTGGGCGCGGTCGCGGCCGCGCTGGCTGGCCACGATGAAGCCCAGCGCCATCTCGGTGGTTTCCTTGCCGAAGGTGCCGACGGCCAGGGTGGCGAGGTAGGCCCGCAGGTCGCGGACGAACTTCCCGTGCTGGGCGCGCACCTTGAGGAGGCGGTCGAAGAGCTTCATCGCCCCGTCCACGAAGGCGTGGCGGTCGCCCGCGTCCTTGAGTTTGAGCAGGGTCTCCATGGCCTCGCGGGTCGCCTCCGCGTCGAGCATGACCATGCAGAAGACTTCCCAGACCTCGATCTCCTGGTGGGTCTCCTCGAAGATCTTCCGGCACTGCTCGACCCGGCGGACCTCGGCCAGGATTTCGGGGTTGACGCCGCGCGGCAGGATGAGGGTGACCACGGACGCGCTCTGGGTCTCGGCCTTGGCCGGCGCGGGCGCGGGCGCCGGTTCGGCCTTGGGCGGCGGCGGGGGCGCGGGCTCCGGAGGCGCCGGCATCTTCGGCAGCGCCGGCTTCAGGACGGTGATCACGGTGGTGGGAGGCCCGCTGGAGAAGTCGGGCGGCCCCGAGGGGATCAGCGGCCCGTCGTGGGGGCTTTCCACGGCCTTGAAGCGCTCGGTGAGCTGGGGGCGGTTCTCCTTGTCCAGGGGGCTCGAGGGCGGCGGCGGCACGGGCTTGAAGACCCGCAGCGCCTGGCGATAGCTGTCGACGATCGTGTTGATGGCGCGGATCTTGCCCCGGGCGTCCTCCACGCTGCCGGCCGGGTCGGCCACCCACTTGGCGACGGCGTCCCGCCCCTTGGGCGAGAGGGTGATGAACGCGATGAGGAACTCCATCAGCTCGCCCGGCGACGGCGCCCCGGGCACCGTGGCGAGGAACTTCCGCAGCGAGCCGATCATCGGCCCGATCCGCTCCTTGATGCCGTCGAGCTTCTTGACGATCGTGGTGGCGATGCCGGCGGCGCGGTAGGCCTCGCGAAGGCCGTCGAAGCGGTAGATCTCCCCCCGCACCATGGCGCGGTCGGTGCGGAGGAGCTGGACGATCTCCCAGAGCTCGGCGGGCCTCTTGAGGACATGGGAGAGGCCGACGCCGGCCAGCGAAGTGTACAGGTCTTCAAAGATGTCGGGGTCGACCCCGGCGGGAAGGTCAGCCATGTTCACCCGAATCTTGTCTCACGCTTCCATAGGCTGTCAAGGTAACGGCGGAATGTTTTTCAGGCGGCAGAGGAGGAAACGTCGCCGAAATCCCCTCTCGGAAGCCGTGTGGTAGGATTAGCCAAGGGGGTTTGGGTCCATGGCGGAGCGTCGCGTCCGGGACATGCTGCGGCACAAGCGCGTCCTCATCGCGGTCCGGCTGGTCTTCTTCATCATGATCAGCTCCCTGGCGCTGCCCGACTTCCTCAAAGGCTCGATCACCCCCGTCCTCCCGGCCGTCCTGGCCGCGTATTTCCTCACCAACCTGGCCATGGCCTTCGAGCGCAGCCAGGCGTTCTTCTCCCAGCGGGTCCAGGCCTGCCTGCTGCTGTTCGACATCGCCACGCTGGTCGTGGCGACGGCCTACATGGAGCGCTACCGGCAGGACCTGTTCCTGGCGATGTTCCTGGTGGTCCTGCTCGCCTCGGCCGGCCAGCGGCTGACGGTGTCGATCGGCGGCTTCGTGGCCATCGCGGCCTGCTACGCGTGGTTCTCGCTCCAGGGCAAGCAGGGCGCGTCGTTCCACGAGAGCCTCAACACCCTGATCACGGGCCTCCCGGTCCTGCTGGTCGTGGCCATCTACGTCGGCTACGTCACCGAGAACGTCGCCAAGGAGCGCCGGCGCCGCGAAAAGGCCGAGGAGCAGCTGACCCGCGAGCTCAAGGGCATGAGCCGCCTCCAGGCCCTCGGAGCCGGCAACGTCGAGCAGGATCCGGCCTCGGTCCTCGGCGCCATCGCGGAGGCCGCCTGCGGGCTGCTCGACGCCCCCCGGGCCGTCGTCTTCTGGCGGCGGCGCGAGGAAGTCGACCTCCACCACGCCCGCTCCCGGGACTTCCCCGCCGAGGTCGCCGAGCGCTGGGCGGCCGAAGCCGATTCGCCGGCGGTGAAGGCGTTCGACGTCCCGGGCGTGGCCCGCCTGTCCCCGGAGGCGCCGCATCCCTGGCTCGCCGCGCTCGACGCGGACGAGCTGCTGCTGACCGCGCTCGCGGACCGGGTCGACGGCACCCGCGCGACGCTGCTGGTGGCGTGGGAGCGCCCGCACGAGCACCTCCGCGCGGAGGAGGAGGCGATGCAGGTCCTCGCGCAGCAGGCGGGCCTCATCCTCGAGAACGCCTCGCTCTACCGCCTGCTCTCGCAGACGCGCGACCTCTGGCAATCGGCCTTCCAGTCGATCCCGACGCCCGTCGTGATCCTCGACGCCGGCTCCCGCGTGGTCCAGGCCAACCCGGCGTTCCTGACCCTGGGGGCCTTCGACCTGGCCACCATGATCGGATCCTCGATCTGGGAGCTGCTGGAGGGGGCGTCGACCTCCGACGGCCGGCCGCTGAAGGAGGATCCGACCGGCGGGCGGCTGACGATCCCGCGGCTCAACGGGGAGTTCGAGGTGACGCGGGGCCCCTACGCGGGGACGGAGCGGGCGGGGGGCGGCACGGTCTGGGTGCTGCGGAAGATCCCGGCGGACGCGCCTACTTCGTCTGCGACACCTTGATGGTGGCGCGGACCTGACCGGCGGCCGAGACGAACTCGAGGGCGCAGGTCCGGTTGTCCTTGCGCATCGTCCCGATCGCCTTGCCTCCGGCGATGTCGTCCGTGGCGCTGGTCCAGCCCGCGCTCCGCATCGAGGCGACGTACTCGCGGAACACCGAGGTGAGGTCGCCGGCGCCGGAGTACTCCAGCGTGCCCGCCTGCAGCAGGCCGCCCGACTTCTGCACGCCGGTGGCCACCTTCAGCTCGTACCCCTGCACTTCCATGACGTCGGTGTCGGGATAGAGGCCGCCGCCGCTCGCGCAGCCCGCCGCGCCGGCCAGGAGGATCGCCCAGGAGGCAAGTTTCATGGGCCAGATTCTAGGGCCGGCCGGGAGCGTCTTCAACAGAATCTGCGCAAAACCTTGCGCGGCCGGCCGCGCGGCGCGTCCGCCTGGAGCCGCGGCATCGCGTTTGCGATGATGGAGGCGCATGGACGGAGCGCGCTTCAACCTGAGGGTGTCGCTGATCGCCGGCTTCGCGATGGCGGGGCTGGTGGCCGTCCTGTGCATGAACCCGGTGCCCCAGGATGAAGGCTACCACGGCTTCGCCGATCAGCGGACCTTCCTGGGCATCCCCCACTTCTGGAACGTCGTCTCGAACCTGCCCTTCGTGATCGCCGGCGCGGCCGGCCTCGTCCTGCTCGCCCGCGGAGGCGGCCGCTTCCACGAACGCTGGGAACGCGGCGCCTGGGGCGTCCTCCTGGCGGCCGTCTTTCTCGTCGGCTTCGGCTCCGCCTACTACCACGCGGGGCCGACGACCTACACCCTCTTCTGGGACCGCGTCCCCATGACCCTGATGTTCTCCGCCTTCCTCGCGATCACGATCGGCGAGCGGATGCGGCCCGCCTGGGGCGCCCGCCTCCTCGTGCCGCTCCTGGCCGCCGGCCTCGGCACCCTCCTCTACTGGCGCGCGGGCGAGCTGCGCGGGGCGGGCGACCTCCGGGGCTACGGCCTCCTCCAGGGCCTCGCCATGACGGCGATCCCGGCCATGATGCTCCTCTTCCCACCGCGCTACACCCGGAACCGCGACCTGTGGGCGATCGTCCTTCTCTACGCGGCGGCGAAGGCCTGCGAGACCTTCGACGTCCCCCTCCACCGCCTCCTGGGCGAGCACATGAGCGGCCACGCCCTCAAGCACCTGATCGCGGGCCTGGCCGCCTGGAAGATCTTCACGATGCTCCGCGCGCGCGAGCCCCTCCCCGAGCCGGTCCCCGTCTGCGTCGAAGAGATCGCGACCGTGTGCTGACACCATAAATCGGACAGTACGATTTATGGTTTTTGGCGCGACCGCGGGCTGGGCACCATAAACTGGACAGTCTGATTTATGGTGCACGCATGAAAGACCGGCCTCTGCGCACGACCGTCATCGGCAGCTATCCCTTCCCCGCCTGGCTCGAACACGCCTCCGGGCACCTGGACGCGTTCGGCGCGGACGACGTCGCGGAAATGCGGGACGACGCCGTCATCGCCGCCGTCCACGACCAGGTCGAGGCCGGCCTCGACGTCATCACCGACGGCGAGCAGACCCGCTTCGACTTCAACCTCTCGTTCTACGGCTATCTCGAGGGCATCGCCCGCGAGTCCGCCCCGCCCCGGCGCTTCGGCCCCCCCGGCCACGACCAGCGCGGCAAGCACGCGATCGTCGGCGAGCTCCACGCCCCCCGCGGCCTGGGGGTCGTCGAGGAGTTCCAGCGCCTCCGACGCCTCGCGCCGCCCGGGCCCACCCTCAAAGCCAGCGTCCCCGGCCCCTACACGCTCAGCGGCCGGCTCCAGCCCGGCGGGTCCTATCCCGACCGCTGGGCCGTCGCCGAAGCGCTCATGCCGGTCGTGCGCGCCGAGCTGGAGGCCGTCGTCAAGGCCGGCTGCCGGGAAATCTGCGTGGACGAGCCCTCGATGAGCTGCTACGCGCACAAGGAGGACGTCCGCCGCTTCGCCGACCTGTTCAACCGGACGCTGGAGCCGGTCGTCGGCAAGGCCCGTCTGTCGACGCACCTCTGCTTCGGCAACTTCAAGGGCCGGGCGGTGGCGCCCCGCCGCTACGCGCCGATGTTCCCCGCGTTCCTGGACGTCAAGGTCGACGAGATCCACGTGGAGATGGCCAGCCGCGAGTTCGCCGAGATCGAAGTGATCGCCGCCATCGCGGCGAAGAAGGACGCGGCCGTGGGCGTGATCGACGTGAAGAACTACTACGTAGAGACGCCGGAGGACGTGGCCGACCGCGTCTGCCTCTGCCTGAAGCACGCGCCCGCCGACCGCCTCGCGTTCTCGACCGACTGCGGCCTCTCGCAGACCGCCCGCTGGGCCGCCCGCCGGAAGCTGCGCAGCCTGGTGGACGGCGTGAAGCGCGTCCGGGACGGGCGCTAACCCTTCGACGCGCTCAGGGTGAGCGGCCCTCGGGCCGCTCAAATCGACAGCAGCGACGCGAACAGGGGGTCGCGGTCGAGGCCGTCCAACGCGGCCTCGCGGATCGGCTCCGTGATCCCGAGCTCGTCGAGGAAGGCCGGCGCGGGCAGCTCGGGCCACTCGTTCCCGCCGTACCCCACCTTCCGCTCGACGCAGAGGTAGTCGGCGATCTGGATCAGCATCGCCACGCGCCGGTGCGGCGCGGGGCAGGCGTCGGGCTTGTGGTGGTCGCGGACGGGGACGGCGACCTCCTCCGGGACCTTCCAGCTCTGGAGGAGCGCGGCGCCGATCGCCGCGTGGTCGCCGCCGATCATCCGCTTCTCCGCCTCGTGCAGGGGCAGGCGGGCGTCGCGCGACATCCTCAAGGCCGCGCTCCAGGCGGCCCGGCAATGGCGGTCGAGGACCAGCTTCCCGACGTCGTGCAGCTGGCCGGCGAGGAAGGCGATGGACCCCGAGACGCCGGCGCCCCGGCCGAGGCGCGCGGCGACGAAGCCGACGCCGAGGGAGTGCCGCCAGAAGGCCTCGCGCGAGTAGGGCGCGCCGGCGAAGAACGCGTCGAACGAGCGCAGCATGGAGGCGCCGACGAGGAGGTTGCGGACGTGGACGAAGCCCAGGCGGATGACGGAGGCGCGGAGCGTGGCGTCGTCTCCCCGGGGGAGCCCCGCCGTCCGGGCGAAGCGGAGCACGTTGGCCGCGAGGGGCGGATGGGCCTTGAGCACGTCCAGGAGACCTTCGATCGGGCCGTCGTCGAGGGCCAGGGCGGCGGCGGCCGGGGCGGGGACGCAGGGAAGATCGACGACGTCGTCCAGGCGGGCGGGCCACGGCGACTCGAACAAGGAAGCATCCTCCCTGATTCGACAACCCTGGTCGCACGCCCGGCCCGCCTGACTATACCCCAGGGTTTCCCTGAGCGCAAGGTCAGCGCACGCGGAGGCAGATGGCGGTGACGTCGTCGCCCGGGGAGTTGGCGCCGAGAAAGCGGTCGAAGGCGCCCACGACGGCTTCGAGCGCCCGCCGCGGCGGCGCGTCGGCCGGGACGGCCGCGAACGCCTCCTTCAGGCGGTCCACCCCGAACTGCTCGGACCCGGCGGACGCCTCGACCAGCCCGTCCGTGTAGAACAGCAGGAGGTCGCCCGGCGCCAGCTCGGCGGCGCGCTCCTCGAGGGCCGCGCCGAAGCGCGCGCCCGCGTCGACGCCCAGCGGAAGCCCGTTGCCCTCGAGCTCGAGGAGCTCGCCCGACGTCCGGCGCAGGAGCGGCTTGGGCTGGCCGAGGCGGACGTACGACATCCGCCGGGAGCGGCGGTCGATCACCGCCATCTGACCGGTGATGAACGCGGTCCGGCGCAGCTCGGCGAAGAGGTCCCCGTTGGCGTGCGAGACGATCTCGGTCAGCGGTCCGCCGATGCGCGAGCGGACCCGCATCGCCATCTTCGCCATCCCCAGGATGATCGCGGTCTCCACGCCGTGGCCGCTGACGTCCCCGAGGACGACGCCGAAGCGGTCGCCGTCGAGGTCGTAGAAGTCCAGGAAGTCGCCGCTCACGGCCTCCAGGGGCCGGTAGTGGACGGCGAGCTCCGCGATGGGATCGGGCGCGGGATCCACCGGAAGCAGATGCAGCTGGCGGAGCTTCGCCTGGTCCACGCTCCGCTCGAGGTCCCGCATCGACTCCACGCGCCGCTGCAGCGTCGCCAGCTCCCGGGCCAGCCCGCGCTTCCGCTCCTCCTCGTCGGACCGCTTGCGCTCGTTGATCGACTCCAGGAAGGCGTCGAGCACGACGGCCGGCAGCGGGTCCCGTCGGCCCGCGCGCGAGGCCGGGCAGTCCTGGAGGATGTGGCGCCGCATGCGGCGCAGGGTCGCGACGTCCGGCTTCCCCACCTGCACGACGCGGACGGCCTCCACGTCCAGGCCGCAGAGCGGGCAGACCCAGACGCCGTCGGCGTCGGCGCGGCGCCAGCGGGGATTGTGGCGATGGCGGGCTTCGAGCTCGAGGAGCGCGAGGCGCTCGCGGCCGGTGGAATCCGGGATCGATCCGCCCGGCAGGATCGCGGCCTCGCAGCTCAGGATCGGCAGGCGGTCCTCGGCGGAGAGCTGGCGGAGGACGTCGAGCGCCTCGGGCGTCGGATTCACCAGCGCCACGCTCCCGCGGAGGCGGGCGTGGTCCAGGATCCGCTGGACGAAGGGGGCTTCGAGGCCGCTCAGGCCGCCCAGGTCGAACGCCAGGGGGCCGGAGATGTCCTTGAGCGCGGACGGCAGCCAGCGGGCGAGTTCGGGCGTGCAGGCGCCTTCGAAGCGGAGGACGGAGGCGCCCGGGAGATCGATCCGGAGCACCCGCAGGTCGGCTCCGGCGTAGACCGCCTTGGGCTCCATTTATTTGACGGGCGTGATCCGGATGTTTCGGAACGCGACGGGGCCGTGGTCGCCCTGGAACATCAGCGGCCCTTCCGCGGCTTCCTTGCCGGTGACGCCCGCCGGCGTGGGGCCCTTCATCTCCACGTTTTCCTGGATCACCTGGCCGTTGAGCTCGACCTTCACGAACGCGGCGTTGGCCGTCTTCTTGCCGTCGGCCCCGAACTTCGGCGCGCGGAAGTCGATGACCATCTTCTGCCATTCTCCCGGCGCCTTGGAGGCGTTGAGGCGGGGCGGCGCGGCGCCGTACAGCGCGCCGATGTCGCCGGTGCCCATCTTCTCCTTGCCGAAGCTGTCGAGCACCTGCACCTCGTACTCGCCCATCACGTAGACGCCGGAGTTGGAGCCCTTGGGCACCATCAGCTCGACCTCGATCACGGCGTCCCCGTGCTTGGCCTCGGAGTAGATGTCGACGCCGCCGCCCTGCGCGTTGACGAGCTCGCCGCCCTCGGCGACCAGGAACTTGTTCTGGGCGGCGGGATCGAGCGACGCCTTCCCCACCTTCCACTTGCTCTTCTCGGCCGCGCCCTTGAGCTTCCACCCGGCCAGGTCCTTGCCGTTGAAGGGCTCGACCGCCTGGGCGGCGAGGCACAGCGTCAGGATCATCATCGTCGATCTCCTCAGGTTCTGGCCGCTTCGGCGGCCAAGTCGCGATGAAGGCGGGCCCGCAGGTCGGGGATGTCCCGCTCGATGGCCTGGTCGAGGCGCTTGGATTCTTCGCCGTAGACCCGGGGCACGGAGGCCAGGCCCAGGGTGTCGAGCACCGCGCGGGTCTTGGGCAGGACTTCCTGCCAGCGCGCCCGCAGGTCCTCGGAGCGGTCGCGGACGAGCAGCTCCTTGGCGTGGGCGCGCTCGAAGAGGGCGGTGAGGCTTTCGAGGATGCGGCGCTCCTCGCTCCGGAGCAGGCTCCGGACGACGAAGGCGCCGCCGTAGACGATCAGGGCGGCCAGGCCGAAGAAGCCCAGGGGGATCCAGATGTCCGTCTTGGCGGCGAGGGTGACCGCGCCGGCGAGGATCGAGGTGAAGGAGGCCAGCCCGAGGAGGCCCCAGGCGCGGGCCCGGAACCGCCGCCGCTCGCGCGCCGCCCGGTCGGAGACGCGGATGTGGAGGCGGAGGCGTTCCGCGTGGTCGCGGAGCTGGGTGAGCAC
>DASVNH010000048.1:0-13656 GCA_036383955.1 Planctomycetota bacterium
GGCGGCGAGGGCGACCACGTGGAGGAGGCCGGCGAAGAAGGCGATGGGGACGCCGCCGACGAAGGCGGCGCCGAGGCGGAAGCCGAGGCCGGCCCGGTCCAGCTCGGCGGCGGTCGGCAGCGGATCGGCGCCGGCGCCCGCGAGCAGCGCGGCGTGGGCGCGCAGCTCCGCGACGGTGACGCCGAGGAGGGGGAGGGTGGCGAAGGCGACGGCGAGCGTGGACACGAGGAGGGCGAGGAGGCCGCCGGCCGCCACCCACGCGAACGCGGCGCTGATCGCGGCGGGGCCGGAGCCCCACGACGCGAACGGCTCGCGGAGCTTCTCCGGATCGGCGGGCTTGGTCCCGCGGGCGGCGAGGTGGGCGGCGAGCTGGCCTTCGCGGAAGGCGACGATCCGCGCGGCCTTCGCGCGCGTCCAGGGCGCGACGATGGCCGTGGGCCGCAGCGCCACGCCGCGGCCTTCGCGGGTCACGCGGACGCGGAACGAAAGGTCGTTGGGATTGGTGGACAGGAGGGAGCCGAACGCCAGCAGCCAGCCGTCGCCGCTCCTGGTGATCTTGCCCCAGGTGGAGCGCGCGAAGTCCGCGAGGAGCTTCTCGAGCTCCGCGTCCGTCCCGGCGAAATCCACGACGCGGGGGCCGCTCATCTCCCCCCGATCCTACCGGACGCGTTGACGAAATGACGCGGTCATTTTATCAACGCGTCGGCGGGGCTTGGCCGGAGGGTCGTATCAATCTATGATGCTCCTGGACATGAGAACCGCCGCGCTGCTCCTCCTCTTGCTTCCGCCGGCGCCCCAGAGCGTCGAGTTCAAGGTCCACTACCTCGCCGTGCACGGCCGCCGCCAGGACACCCTGTCGAACGACTACGACGGCGACGGCAAGCCGGACCTCTTCTCCTCCTCGGTCGACTTCGACAAGACGCCCCCCGAGCGCTGGGGCTCCATCCATCTCCAGAAGAACGGGTCGTTCGCCGAGGCGCCCGATTTCCTCTGGCCCCTCTCCGACCGCGCGTGCGCGCTGGTGTTCGGCGACTTCCTCCCCGGCGGCGGCACCGAGATCGCCTTCCTCGCCGAAGACGGCGTCTACGTCCATCCCTGGGACAAGGCGGGCCCCCGCGAAGCCGTGAAGCTGATCCACGCCCCGAGCTTCTTCCGCGTGCCCACCCCCCGGCAGATCCCCCTCTGGCAGTGGAAGTCGGACTTCGACGCCGACGGCCGCGACGACATCCTCCTGCCCATGCCCGACGGTTACCGGATCTACTTCCAGACGGCGCCGGGCGTCTACGGCCGGACCGCCACGCTCGAGGCGGACCTGCCCGCCGGGGCCGCCCACGCGCTCGAGGGGGCGTCGGTCGTCGAAAAACCCGAAACCCTCCCCGTCCACTTCGTCGCGTCGGTCGAGCTGCCGCGGGTGTCGACGGCCGACATCAACGGCGACGGCCTGCAGGACCTGGTGCTGATCCGGAAGGACACGGTGACGTACTTCATCCAGAAGGCGCCGGGCGTGTTCCCGTCGACGCGGCCGCACCGGGTGTCGTTCCGCATCCCGACGCTGACGCCGGAGAACAAGAAGGACACGGTGGACTGGGCGACGGTGCGCTTCGCGGACATCAACCAGGACAAGCTGGCGGACCTGGTGGTGACGCGGGTGGGGGGCGAGCTGGGGCTCTGGGACAGCATCAAGACGAGCGTGTACCTGCACCTGGGGACGGGGAAGGGGAACTTCATCGCCGACAAGCGGATCGTGATCGACGGGGTGTCGATGGAGCCCGAGTTCATCGACATGAACCTGGACGGGAAGCTGGACGTGGTGACCTCGCGGCTGCGGACGGACCTGATCAAGCAGGCGGCCTCCGCCTTCGTGCTGGGGGACATCGCGATCTCCTACGAGGTCTTCCAGTTCGACCCGAAGAAGAACACCTTCCTGTCGGAGCCGGTCTACGAGAAGGTCATCCACGTGGCGCGGAAGGACATGGAAAAGACCGGGATGGGCGCGATCCCGATGGTCTTCGTGCGCGGGGACCTCTCGGGGGACGGGCGGCCCGACCTCCTGCAGGTCGACCCCAAGACGTTGGAGCTGCTGATCCATCCGGGGCGGGTGATGGAGACGAACGACGGCCCCCGGATCGGCTTCGACGGCACGGCGCACTGGCGGGTGAAGGTCGACCGCTTTCCCAAGGGCGTGCAGGTGTTCGACGTGAACGGCGACGGCCTCAACGACGTGATCCTGCACTACGCCGGGCTGCTGGGCCTGATGATCGCCCAGCGCCGCTGATCCGGACCCGGACCCGGATCCGGAACGGGTTCCCTTTCCCCGATCGGGTCCGGGTCCGGTTCCGGGTCCGGCTACTCGTCGGAGTCTGTTTCCCCCTCGGACTCCGGGCCAGGCGGCGGATTTCCGTTCGGATCGGGCAGCACGTCTTCGAGGACTTTTTCTTCGACGTAGATGGGCGCTTTCATCTGCACCGCCAGCGCGATGGCGTCGCTGGGGCGGGAGTCGATCTCCACCTGCTTGCCGTTGCGCCGCAGGATGAGGCGCGCGAAGAACGTGCGGTCCTTGAGGTCGCTGACGATGACGCGTTCGAGGCGGGCGTCGAGCCCCGCGATGACGTTCTCGATGAGATCGTGGGTCATCGGCCGCGGCGTCTTCTTGCCCTTGATGTTGCGGTCGATGGCGACGGCTTCCCAGATGCCGATGACGATGGGGAAGGCGCGGGAGCCCTCGACTTCCTTCAGGACGATGACCTGCTCGTCGTTGGTCTCGCTGATGATGATGCGGGACAATTCCATCGGGACCAAGGAGGCCTCGCGAAGTCGAACAGACCCATTATATCTCGCGCGGAGCACCCGGCAATCGGAATCCCGGCGCGCGCGCCGGAATTGACTCTTGAACCCGCGACGCATAAGATCCTGAGACGGATGCATACCTACGAGATGGCCTTCCTCGCGATCGCCTCGAAGAACCGCTTCATGACGCAGGACGAGGCCGCGGGATGCCTGACCGAGTACAACAACCAGACGTCCGACGCGTCCCGCCGCAGCATCGAACAGATCGTCCAGGACACCGGGCTGCTCACCGGACAGCAGATCCGCACGATCGCCTCCGCCGCCGCGAAATACAAGCCCGGCGCGACCCCGCCCCCTCAGGCGGAGCCTGAGGCGCCGCCCGCGCGGCCGCCCTCGACCTCCCGGGCGGTCCCGGCCGCGCCCCCGTCCCGCCCCGCCGATCCCAACGAGCCGATCCCCGGGATCAAGATCGTGGGCAAGCTGGGCGTCGGCGGCACCGCGACGGTGTTCGAGGCGGTGGAGACGGCCTCCTCCGAGAAGCGCGCGCTCAAGATCATCCATCCGAAGCTGGCGAAGGACGAGAAGGCGACGCGGCGCTTCCAGCGCGAGGCGCAGCTGCTCTGCTCGTTCGAGCACCCCAACATCGTGAAGGGCTACACGCAGGGGATGATGGGGCCGCTCGCCTACTTCCTGATGGAGCGGCTCGAGGGGGAGTCGGCGCAGGAAGTCCTCGACCGCGAGAAGAAGGTGTCGGAGGCGCGCGGCCTGGAGATCATCCTCGAGGCGGCGAAGGCCATCGACTACATGAACACGAAGGGCATCGTCCACCGCGACATCAAGCCCGGCAATCTGTTCATGTGCCGGGACGGCGCGATCAAGGTGCTGGACCTGGGCTTCGCGCAGGCCATGGACGGCTCGGGCGCGCAGGACGAGGAGACCACGAGCGGCACGGTCCAGTACATGAGCCCCGAGCAGGCGCGGGGGTCGTCGGACCTCGACGTCCGCGCCGACATCTACTCGCTGGGCGCGACGCTCTACCACCTGGTGATGGGCGAGCTGCCCTTCTCGGGCGGCGACTCGATGGAGGTGATGGCCAAGCAGGTCATGGAGGCCCTCAACTCCGGCAACATGAAGAACGTCGGCGTCTCCAAGCACATGAACTACTTCATCGAGCGGATGATGTCCAAGGACAAGGACCTCCGCTACGCCACGCCCCACGAGCTCGTCGAGGACATCAACGAGCAGATCGACGGCTTCAAGTCGCTGGAGTACAAGCCCGACGAGGACCAGCAGTCGAGCATCAGCAAGATCGTCCGGACCAGCCCCGCCACCCGCCCCTCGGGCGGCCTCGAGAACCGTCCCACCACCCGCCGCATCCGGCCGAACACGCCGTCGTCGCTCCCCCCCGCCCGGCAGAAGCCGCCCGGCATGAACACCAGCCGCTTCTCGAAGATCGAGGAGTTCCGGCAGAAGTTCAAGAAGCGCTGACGCGCGGAATCCAGAATCCAGAATCCGGAATCCGGAATCCAGAAGAGATCCCCCCTTCCGGCTTCGCCCCCCGCGGGGGCTGCCGGGGGAATCCAGGGCCCGGATTCTGGATTCCGGATTCCGGATTCCGTCTACAGGATCAACATCGCGTCGCCGTAGCTGAAGAAGCGGTACTTCTCCTTCACCGCCTCCTCGTAGGCGGCGAGGACGCGCTCGCGGCCGGCGAACGCGCAGACCAGCATCAGCAGCGTGCTCTTCGGCAGGTGGAAGTTCGTGATGAGGGCCTTCACCGCCTTGAACGCGTGAGGCGGGCGGATGAAGATCTCCGTCCAGCCGGACGTCTTTCCGGTCGCCGCCCAGGACTCCAGCGCGCGGCAGGTCGTCGTGCCCACCGCGACCGCCGGCGCCGCCGGCGGTTCCGGGATCTCGTACCACTCGGCGTGCATGCGGTGGTCCTCGACCTCCGCCGCCTTCACCGGCTTGAACGTGCCGACGCCGACGTGGAGCGTGAGGCGGCGGACGTCGAAGCGTGAGAGGATCTCGGGCGTGAAGTGCAGGCCCGCCGTGGGGGCCGCGACGGAGCCCTCGGTCCGCGCGAAGACGGTCTGGTAGCGCTCGAGGTCCCGGGCGTCGGGCGCGCGGCGGATGTACGGGGGGAGGGGGACCTGGCCGAGGCGGGCGAGGTCCGGCTCGGCGTCGAACTCCAGCGTCCAATGGTCCTCGTCCTTGGCGGCGAGCGTCACGCCCGAGCGGTCGTCGACCTTCAGCCGCTCGCCGACCCGCAGGCGGCCGCCGGCGTCGAGGAGCGACAGCCAGCGCCGCTCGGCGATCCGGCGCAGGAGGAGGGCCTCCACCCGGCCCCCCGTGTCGCGCAGGAGGGGAAGCCGGGCGGGGAAGACCCGGGTCTCGTTCAGCCAGAGGGTCTCCCCCCGGAGGAGGTCGACGACCTCCGGAAACGCCCGGTGCTCGATCCGGCCGTCGGCGCGCCGCAGGACCAGGAGCCGCGAGGCGTCCCGGCGGGGCAGGGGCTCCTGGGCGATGAGCTCCTTGGGCAGCGCGTATTCGAAGTCGGAAGCTTTCATTTGGCGAAGACGGGCGGTATTATATGGACGAATTCCGCCCTTTGGGAGGCTTCATGCTCACGCTTCTTCTCGCCCTGCAGGCCGCCGTCGGACAGACGTCCACCGTCAGCGTGGAGTCGTCCATCGACATGGACATTCTCGTGCGCGACGGCCTGGGCGAAAACCGCCGGGTCCTGAGCCTGACGCGGAAGGAGAAGTTCTCCCAGGAGGTCACCGAGCTGGCCGACGGCAAGGCCAAGTCGGTCAAGGTGAAGGTCCTGGCGTCCACGCTCCAGCGGAGCGGCACGGACATGCCGATCGAAGTGAAGCCGACGCCCCTGTCCGGCCAGGTCTTCGCGTCCACGCGGACGGGCGAAGGCTGGACGGCGCGCGACAGCACCGGCGGCGCTCCCCCCATCGAGGCCATGCACCTGGGCGCCTGGAACGAAGCGTACCGGCTCATGCCCAAGGACGCCCCCACGGCGGGCGCCAACTGGCAGGTGGACGGACGCGACTTCCTCTCGGTCTTCTATCCGATGGGCCTGGCGGAGGCCGTCGGCAAGCTGGACTGCTCCTGCGAGGCCGTCGAGGGCGGCCGCGCCACGATCCTCTTCAAGGGGCAGATCCAGGGCCGCGCCAAGGACGAGTCGGTCACGAAGCTGATGGTCGACATCAAGGCGGGCCGGCTGATCATCGACGTCGCGAAGGCCGCGCCGGTGTCGCTCAGCGTGTCGGGATCGATCGAGTCGGGCCTCGACCAGGTCGAGGTCTACCGCAAGCCCGCCGCCGCCGGGGTCGTCGAGGAGGAGCGCCGCAAGGTCGGCGAGATCTCCGTCAAGAGCGCCAAGCTCGAAGTGACGATCACGTTCGAGTAAGCGCCCAGCGCGAAGCTCCCAGCGCCAAGCGTAACGACGGCGCCGATCCATCGCCTCCGCTCGGTGCTCGAGGCTTGGAGCTTGGCGCTCGTCAGGCGACAACCCGGAAAGCGGCCGGCATCGGCTGCTCGGCGTTCGCGGGAATGCGGCCCACGCGCTTGCCCAGGCGGCAGGTGATCTCCAGCGGAATGGTTCCCGCCCGGCGCGCCAGGTCCTCCACGCGCATGCCCGCCCCGATCAGCGTCACTTCGTCGCCCACCGAGACGTCCGGGACGTCGCCCACGTCCAGCAGGACGTAGTCCATCGTCACGTTGCCCACCACCGGGACGCGCTGCCCGCGCACCAGGGCTTCGCCGCGGTTGGAGAGCGCGTAGGGAAGGCCGTCGTTGTAGCCGGCCGGGCAGGTCGCGATCCGGGTGGCGCGGGACGTCGTGTGCCGCCCGTCGTACCCGATCGCGGCGCCTTCGGGCACGCCCTTGAGGAAGGCGATCTGGGTCTTGAGGGAGAGCACGGGGCGCAGGCCCAGGCCGAGCTTGGCGAAGGGGCCCGGGTCCATGCCGTAGAGGGCGGTGCCGGGGCGCACCAGGTCGAAGTGGCTCTCGGCGCAGGTGAAGAGGGCGATCGAGTTCGCCGCGTGCAGGATCGGCGGGGTGATGCCGTCGCGGCGCAGCTCGTCGGCGACGGAGCGGAAGAGGTCGAGCTGCTCGCGGACGGCCTCCGCGCTGGACGCCATGGCGAAGTGGGTCGAGAGGCCCTCGAGCTCGAGGTTGCGGCGGTCGAGGACGGCGCGGGCGACGTCCAGGGCGCGGCCGGGGGAGGCGCCGAGGCGGGCCATGCCGGTGTCGATCTTGAGGTGGACGCGCAGGACGCGGCCGCGGCGCCGGGCCTCCTCGCTGAGGAGGGGGAGGAGGTCGGCCGAATGGACGGTGACGGTGATGTCGTGCTGGACGACGAGGGGGATCTCCTCTTCCATGATGGCGCCGAGGATGAGGATGGGGCCGGAGATGCCGCTTTCGCGGAGCTCGAGGGCCTCGGTGGAGTCCCCGACGCCGATCATCTCGCAGCCGGCCTGGAGGGCGGTCCAGGCGGCGGGCAGGGCGCCGTGGCCGTAGGCGTCGGCCTTGACGACGGCCAGGGTGCGCGTGCCGGGCTCGACGGCGCGGCGGACGACCCCGATGTTGTGGCGGAACGCGGCCAGATCGATCTCGGCCCAGACGCGGTACCCACGCATGGCGGCACCCTCTCTCCGGAGGCGGATAGAGGACAGGGACGGGGACGGAAACAGTCGCCTGTTCCCGTCCCCGTTTCCTCTCTCTCTTCCCCCTCGACTCCCTAAGCTTTCTTCCCGAACTTCAGCTCGGCTTCGGTCGGCCGCAGATACAGCGGCACGAGCGCGGCGGCGTCGTGGCGGACGCCCTCCGCGTGAAGCCGGAGGCCCAGGCGCGCGATCGCCTCGGGCCGCGGATCCCAGAGCTCCCGCGGGCCCTTGTTGAAGTCGCGGAACAGCTCGCCGTAGGCGTCGAGCGCGTCGCCGAAGACGAAGGCGTCTTTCGGCACGCGCGCGGCGAAGGCGGCGGGCTTTTCCGCGAGGTAGTCGCCGGTCCGGAGGCCGTCGACGTAGACCGCCCCGTAGATCTGCTCCCACTTGGCGTCGATGGCGGGGCAGAGGACGCGGGCGCGGCCGGCGGCGGCGTCGGCCAGGGCGTCGAGCGAGGCGACGCCCACCAGCGGCTTGCCGAGGGCGAAGGCTAGGCCCTTAGCGGCGGCGAGGCCGACGCGGAGGCCGGTGTAGGACCCGGGGCCGATGTCGACGGCGATCAGGTCGAGGTCCTCGAGGCGGAGGCCGGTCTCGTCGGACACGGCGCGGATCGCGGGGGCGATTTCGCGGCCGTGGACCATCCCTTTTTCAAAGAGCCGGGCGGCGCGGACCGCGCCGTCCTCGACGAGGGCGACGCCGCCCCGCGCTCCGGACGATTCGATCCCGAGAGCCCGCATGCCGCCCGAAGTGTAACGCGGGGGCGGGGGGAGTCAAGTCATAACTTACAAATCGTAATCTATGAAAGCCCATTTGCGTCGGCCCGCGATCTGTGCTATACCCGAGCCCCAAGATGAAGCTTTCGCGCCTCAAGAAGCTCTCCTGGAAGCTCCTCTCCGTCTACGCGGTCCTCATCGTGCTCATCACGTTCGCCGACCGCTCGCCGGACAAGTGGAAGCGCTGGAATTTCTGGGTGGGGGCCGGCCTCCTGGCCTTCTCCCTCTGGATCCGCGTCTGGGCTTCCGGGCACCTCGTGAAGAACAAGGTCCTCACCTTCACCGGCCCCTACGCCTACGTCAAGAACCCCCTCTACATCGGCACCTTCTTCGGCATGATCGGCGTCGCCTTCCTCGCCATGGGCGACCCCCGCGCCCCCTGGTACTACCGGCACCTCAACTGGATGCTCCTCGGCGCCGCCCTCCTCGCCTTCGTCTTCTACTACGTCCCCTACAAGAAGAAGCGCGAAAGCGAGCGCCTCCACGACATCTTCGGCGAGGCCTGGGACCACTACGAAAAAGCCGTCCCCGACTACCTCCCCTCGTCCAGGCGCTACGAGCGCGCCACCGTCCGCCCCTGGAGCTGGGCCGCCACCAAGGACAACTCCGAACACTGGGCCCCCCTCGCCTACCTCGTCGGCGTCGCCGCCATCCTCTGGAACGGCTTCCTCCTCGACAAGGTGGAACACTTCTTCCGATGACGTCCCCCCCCCGCGTCCTCCGGGACAAGGGCGGCTTCCTCTCGCCGGTCGTCTCCGTCGTCGATCATGACGGCCGCCCCGCCGTCCTCAAGGACTACCGCGGCAAGAACCTCCTCACCCGCGGCCTCCTCGCCCCCCGGCTCGTGAAGGGGGAGTTCGACATCCTCCGCCGCCTCGAAGGCATCCCCGGCATCCCCAAGGCCTACGCCGTCGTCGAAAAGCGCGCCCTCCTCCTCGAGTACATCGAAGGCGTCACCCTCGGCAAGTTCAAGGCCGGCGAGCTGCCGGACGCCACCTTCGACCTCCTCCGCGACACCGTCCGCGCCATGCACGAGCGCGGCGTCGTCCACCTCGACCTCCGCCAGAAGAAGAACATCCTCGTCGACGCCGACCGGCGCCCCTGGCTCATCGACTTCGGCGCCGCGATGAAGGGCAAGCTCACCTCGAAGCTGCGGGGCGTCGACGAAAGCGCCCTCCTCAAGTTCAAGCAGCGCAACTGGCCGCATCTCGTGACCGACGCCGACCGCGACGCCCTCAAGTCCCACCGCTTCCTCCGCCAGTTCTGGGTCTTCACGAAGCGCGGGAAGTCGGTGCGGTGAAAAACGTCCGCGCCATCGCCGCCGACGTCCTCCTGCGCGCCGAGAAGCGCCCCGTCGACGACGCCCTCGACGCCCAGCGCGGCGCCGCCCTCTCGCGCCGCGACCGCGCGCTCCTCACCACCCTCGTGTACGGCGTCACCCGCTGGCGCCGCCCGCTCGACTGGCTCATCGACCGCTGCGCCCAGCGCGTGGACCCCCAGATCCGCCAGCACCTCCGCGTCGCCCTCTTCCAGATCCGCCATCTCGACCGCGTCCCCCGCCACGCCGCCGTCAACGAGGCCGTCGAGCTCGCCAAGGGCGTCAGCCGCAAGTCCGCCGGGTTCGTCAACGCCGTGCTCCGCAAGGCCGCCGACATGCCGGTGCCCGACAACCTGGGCCTCCGGACCTCGCACCCCGACTGGCTCGTCGAGCGCTGGCGGGCGCGCTTCCCGAACGTCGAGCCGATCCTCGTCGCCGGCAACGCCATCCTGCCGGTGACCGCCCGGGTGAACCGCCTGAAGGTGAAGGGCGGCCCCGATCTGATCGAGATCGACGGCGACCCCGCCGAGGCGCCCGGCTTCGCCGAAGGGCATTTCACCGTCCAGGACGAGACTTCGATGAAGGTCGCGCCGCTGCTCGCGCCTCGTCCGGGCGAGCGCGTCCTCGACCTCGCCGCGGCGCCCGGCGGCAAGACCACCCATCTCGCGGAGCTCATGGGAGGGCGCGGCCTCGTGGTGGCCGTCGATCTCCCCGTCCGGATCCGCCTGGTGGAGGAATCGGCGAAGCGGCTGGGCCTCGAGAACATCCGCTGCCTGGGGGGCGACGCCGCCACCGTCGCGTTCAACGCCCCGTTCGACGCGATCCTCCTCGACGCCCCCTGCTCGAACACCGGCGTGCTCGCGCGGCGGCCCGACGTCCGCTGGCGCCTGAAGGAGCGCGACATCGCGGGGGCCGTCGAGATCCAGCGCCGCCTGCTCGAGAACGCCGCCCGGCTCCTGAAGCCCGGCGGCCGGCTGGTCTACTCGACCTGCTCCCTCGAGCCCGAGGAAAACAAAGTCGAGATCGCCGGCCTGACCCTCGTGAAGGAGGAGCTCACGCTCCCCACGGCCCGCCACTCCGGCGGCTACGCCGCGCTGTTAACGAAGTGATAACGTTCTAGCCTGGCTAGAACGTTATCACTTGATGACGGCGGCCTCCACAGGCTGGGAGGCCTTGTGGACTTCCTTCCAGGCGATGCCGTCCTCCGAGCGCAGGATCCGGCCGCGCCAGGCGGTGCCGAGGAAGACGCCGCGGCCGTAGGTGGCGGTCAGCGGGCCGTCCGTCACCGGATGCCGCGTCCAGGCCTTGCCGTCGGCCGACACGTAGGTGGCCGCCTGCCCGACCGCGACGAAGCGCTCGCCGGTCCAGAGGACGGCGTTGAGGTGCTCGCCTTCCTCGCCGCGGACGCGCTCCCAGGCGACGCCGTCCGCGCTCGTCGCGCGCAGCCCGTGCAGGCCCACGCCGACGAAGACGCCGTGGCCGAACGCGATGTCGATCAGGGAGTCGGCGGCGGCGGTGCCTTTCACGTCCGTCCAGGCGCGGAGGTCGGTCGAATGGGCGATCCGCCCGCGGTCGCCGACGGCCACGTAGCGGCCGGCGCCAGCCGCGACGCGGCGCAGCATCCACTTGCCGCCGAGAGAGACGGGATCCTCCCAGGTCAGGCCGTCGCGCGAGAAAAACGCCGTGGGGCGCGCTTCGCCCACCGCCCCGGGATCTCCGGCGAGGGCCATGAAGCGGCCGTCGAAGAAGCCGAAGCCGCGCACGTAGAGCGCGTACTTGGCGTCCTGCTGGACGGTCTCCCAGGTCTTGCCGTCGGCGCTCGACGCGAAGATCCGGTTGCCCCCGAAGTTCCCGGCGAGCACGACCCGCCCGTTGCCCGCCGCGCCCGCGCGGAAGACCTCGCCTTCCTTGCCGAGCCGGGACTCCGCCCAGCTCCGCCCGTCCTCCGACGTGACGATCAGGCCGTTGTGGCCGCCGGCGACGTTCATCCGAGGCCCGGCAGGCGGCCTCCGAACGCGGCTTTCTTGGACGTCGCGCTCTCCCCGAACGCGTCCACGGGCGCGCCCACGCGGTCGAGCATCTCGACGAAGAGGTTCGACATCGGCGTGCCGAGGGGGAAGTCGACCTGCCGGCCGGTCTTCAGGCTGCCCTGCGCCTTGCCGACCAGCGCGACCGGGAAGTCGCTCCGGGAGTGCCCGCCGTCCGCCATGTAGGACGTGTAGAGCAGCAGGCAGTTGTCGAGCAGCGAGCTGCCGCCTTCGTCGATCGACTTCATCCGCCGCACCATCTCGGCGAAGAGGCCCGTGTACCACGCGTGGATCTGCCGACATCCTTCCCGCGCGACCGGATCGCCGTCGCGGGCCGGATTGCCCTGGTGCTCCAGCGTGTGGGCGTGGTGCTCGTAGCCGACGGTGACCACGCCGGGGAACGCCGCGCCGTCGTCGCCGATCGCGAAGGTCGCCACTCGCGTCGAATCCGTCTGGAACGCGAGGACGAAGAGCTCCGCCATCAGCCGCGTGTACTCCGCGTGCAGGTCCGGGTCCCAGCCCGCCTTGTGCAGGAGCGCCCGCGCGTTCGCCGGAAGGACGGGAGGCGCCGCCTTCGACGGCCCCGGCTCTTTGGCGTCGACGGCCTCCTGCCGGACCAGGGCGTCGAAGCGCCGGACGCGGCGCTCGACGGCGTGCACCGCGTCCAGGAACTCGGCGAGCCGGGCGCGGTCGGCGGCGCCGAGGCGGGCGTCGAGCCGCTTCGCGTCCGCGCGCACCGCGTCGAGGACCGCCTGCTCGAGGGAGTCGGACTTCGGCGGCTCCGCCGGCGGCTCGCCGCGCTTCGCCCAGTTCGGCGCGACCGGCGGGCGTCCGCGGAAGAGGCGCTCGAAGACCACCCGCGGGTCCGCCTCGAACGGCGCCGGCTGCTCCGGCCCGCGCCAGGCGTAGCGCGTCTCGTGGTTGCTCATGCCGAGCTCCAGCGACGGCAGGAGGGTGCGGGCGCCGAGGACCTTCGCGGCGGCCTGGTCGACCGACACGCCGGCGAAGGGCCGGCCGTCGATCTTTCCCGCCTTGGGCGCGCCCGTCAGGTGGAGGTAGCCCGCGTGCTCGTGGCCGTTCAGCCCCTCGCCCGCGCCGTGGTGCGCCAGGCCGGTGAGGATCAGGAGCTCGTCCTTCGCGAACTCCAGCGGGCGGAGGATCGACGGCAGCTTCGCGAGCGGGCCGGCCGCGGGCATCTTCCACGATTCGATCACGGTGCCGCCGGTGACCGAGACGATGCCCAGGCGCAGCGGCGGCTTGATCGCCGCGGCCGGGGCCAGGGACTCGAGGAAGGGCAGCGCGACGGCGGCGCCGGCGCCGCGGAGCAGGATTCGACGGCTGAACATCTCAAGTCCTCCGGTGGCGGAACGGGTGGCTCCGCGCCACCCCGAGGAAGATCGACGAGAAAGTGTACCCCTCTTTCGCGGCCGCGGCCTCGATCTCCCGAACCGCGGCGTCGTCGTACGATCCGAGCTCGCGGCCGAGCGCGTAGGACAGCGCCTGCTCGACGAGATTCCGCAGGAAGCGGTCGCGACGTCCGACCAGCACCTCCCGCAGCTCGCGCGCGCCGTTGAAGCGCTCGCCCGTCGGCAGCGCGCCGGCGGCGTCGGACGTCTCGCGCGCCTCGCCCACGGCGTTGAAGCCCTCGAGCGCGAAGCCCAGGGGGTCGATCCGCCGGTGGCACGACGCGCAGACGGGCGCCCCGGCGTGCTGGGCCAGGAGCTCGCGGAAGCTCCGCGGGTCCTTGCCCTTCTTGTCCTCCTTGATCGTGCCGGCGTCGGGGGGCGGCGGGGGCGGCGGCGTGCCGAGAAGGACGTCGAGGATCCACTTCCCCCGCAGCGTCGGGCTCGTGCGGTGCGTGTGCGAGGTCATGGCCAGGACGGCGCCCATGCCGAGGAGGCCGCCGCGGGGGGAGTCGGGCGGCAGCGCGACCCGCGTGAACTTGTCGCCTTTCACGCCGGGCAGGCCGTAGTGCTTCGCCAGGTCCTCGTTCACCCAGGCGTAGTCCGCTTTCAGCAGCTCGAAGACGCTCCGGTTGTCCAGGCGGAGCTGGTCGATGAACGTCAGCG
>DASVNH010000049.1:0-26011 GCA_036383955.1 Planctomycetota bacterium
AACACGTGACGCACGTGTTGACGAAATGACCGCGTCAGAACGTCAACTCGTGTGGCCGCCTTCCTTGTGCTTCCGCGCGTGCTCGAGGACCGTCTCGACGTGGCCCACCCAGCCGCGGGCGACGTCGAGCCGCCCCAGCGACATCGGGGCCGGCGGATTGGTCTTCATGCGCTCGAGGAAGAAGGCGTAGAGGCGGATCATCTCCTCGACGTCCGGCTTCGTCTCCGCCGCGAAGCCCAGCCCGTAGGTCGTGACCGCGTCCGTCGGATGTTTCTTCGCCCAGACCGAGAAGGACGCCTTGGCCGCGTCGAAGTCGCGGCGGCGCGCGTGCGCCATCCCGAGATTGAAATGCGCCGCGTCGAAGCCGGGGTCCGCCGACAGGACGTCAAGATACGCCTTCACCGCCTCGTCGAGCCGGCCGGTGTTCGCGAAGAGCAGCCCCTTGTGGTTGAGGGCGACCGGCTTGATCCAGGAGCCGGCCGCGGCGAGCTCGTCGAAGTAGGCGACGACGTCCTCCGACAGCCGCTGCTCCGCGGCGAGGTTGCGCAGGAAGACGACGGGCAGCTCGCGGGGAAACCCGAGGCGCTCGGCCTCGTCGGGCTTCTCGAGCAGGACGCGGATCGTCCGCTTGCCGGCCTCGAGCGCGGCGGCCGGAAACTTCGTGGCGTAGTACTCGGCCTGGCTGTGGAGGAGGTCGACGCGGTCCGGGGCGAGCTCCAGGGCCTTGTGGAAGGCCTCGTCGGCGCCCATCGAATCGCGGAGCTCGAGGTTGACGCGGCCGAGCAGGTGCCAGGCGTCGGGGTCGTCGGGGACGAGCTTGACGCTCTCGGCGAGGGCCTCGCGGGAGCGGGCGAGCTTGCCGAGCCGGAGGGCGCAGGCGCCGACGCCGCGGAGGGCCTTGGCGCGCTCGGGCCCGGTCGCGCGCCCGAGGACGCCCTCGTAGGCGGCCAGGGCTTTCT
Organism: Planctomycetota bacterium; assembly: GCA_036383955.1. Classification (GTDB taxonomy): domain Bacteria; phylum Planctomycetota; class MHYJ01; order MHYJ01; family JACPRB01; genus JACQFK01. Next base: position 960 of record DASVNH010000049.1, read on the forward strand.
CGAGGTAGCCTTCGCCCTCGAGCGCCCGGGCGCGCTTGAGCTCGCGGTTCATGCCGAGCTTGCGGAAGAAGTCCATGGCCTTTTCGAAAGCTGGTCCGCGAGCCGCTGCGGCTCGGGGAGTCGATAGCGCGGCGCCAGCGCGAGGACCGTCCTCACGGCCGCCGCCAGGGAGATCCGGTGCCCCGTCGAGACGTACACGACGTTCGTCCCCGTCCGCGTCCGCAGCGCCGCCCCGATCCTCCGACGTCCGTCCGTCAGCGGCGTCCACGCGCCCCGCTCCCGGCCGGGCTCGTCATGCGCGCCGATCAGCCGCGACTTCGCGCAGCCGATCGTCGGAAGATCGATCACCACGCCGAAATGGCTCGCCACGCCGAAGCGCCGCGGATGCGCGAGGCCCTGGCCGTCGACGACCACCAGCTCCGGCTTCGCGCGGAGCTTGCGCCAGGCGGCCAGCAGCACGGGGATTTCGCGGAAGGACAGGTAGCCGGGCACGTAGGGGAAGGGGATCGGGGCTTCGGCGACGGCCTCCTCGACCACCCGGAGGTCGCGATCCATGACCACGACCGCGGCGCGGCCGACGTCGCCGCGGTAGCTGGCGTCGACGCCCGCCACGAGCGACCAGTCCGGCGAGCCGGTCCGGATCACGCGGTCGCGGAGCCGCTCCTGGATCGCGCGGGCGGCGGCGACGCTCGGGGGGACGTCGAAGGCGAGGCGCATCAACCCTTCGCGAGGCAGGCGGGGCAGCCGTCGGGGGCGGCGGCGCCCATCCAGAGGCTGAGGGCGAAGCGCGGGGTGAGACGTTCTTCGAGGCGGCGGAGCCCGGCGGCGGTGAGCTTGGCGACGCGGGCGTCGAGGTTCTTGCAGGGGCCGCCGACGTGGGCGAGGACGACCCAGGAGTGGGCCACGTGCTCGCCGACGGGGATCACGGACTCGGCGTCGTCGCCGCAGGCGAGGCCCCAGACTTCGACGCGGTGGCTGACGGGAGCGGAATGGATGGTGAGGGCCAGCCGGCGCCGCGAGCCCGGATCGAGGGCGGAGCCGTCGCAGGCGCTGCCGGGATAGGTCGTGCGGGTCCAGGCGGCGAGCTCTTCGCGGACCAGGAGGGCGGCGCGGGCGGCGGGGGGCTCGGCGGCCCAGCCGTCCTCGAGCTTGGATTCCACGGCTTTTTCGAGCCGCCCGAGCAGCTCGGCCGTCGACGCCTGGAACGCCATGGCCTCAATTATAGCGATCACGAAAAGCTTCTGCTATAACGGGAACCCCACGGTCCCCGGTACCTGACGAGGAGACGCCGCATGGCCGACGAAAAGAACCTCAGCGCGCTGCTCACCGAAAACCGGCTGTTCAAGCCGTCCAAGGACTTCGCGAAGAACGCGGTGCCGAACGACGCCAAGGCCTACAAGGTCAAGGACCGGCTGAAGTTCTGGGAGGGCTTCGCGAAGGAGCTCCACTGGTTCAAGAAGTGGAAGAAGGTCCTCCAGTGGGACCTGCCGTTCGCGAAGTGGTTCGTCGGCGGCAAGACCAACATCGCCTACAACTGCCTGGACCGGCACCTCGCCGAGCGCCGCAACAAGGCCGCCATCCTCTGGGAGGGCGAGCCCGGCGACGAGCGCGTTCTGACCTACGGCACGCTCCACCGCGAGGTCTGCCGCTTCGCCGGCGCCCTCCGCTCCCTCGGCGTCAAGAAGGGCGACCGCGTCACCATCTACATGCCCATGGTCCCCGAGGCGGCGATCGCGATGCTCGCCTGCGCGCGCATCGGCGCCCCCCACAGCGTCATCTTCGGCGGCTTCAGCGCCGACGCCGTCCGCGACCGCGTCAACGACTGCCAGTCGAAGGTCGTGATCACGGCCGACGGCGGCTACCGCCGCGGCAACGTCATCCCCCTCAAGAAGATGGTCGACGAAGGCATCGCCGGCTGCCCCTCGGTCGAGAAGGTCGTCGTCTTCCGGCGGACCTGGGCGTCCGACGTCCCCATGACCGAGGGCCGCGACGTCTGGTGGCACGAGGTCGTGAAGGACCAGCCCGGGACGTCGCCCGCCGAGGAGATGGATTCGGAGGACATGCTGTACCTCCTCTACACCTCGGGCACCACGGGGAAGCCGAAGGGCATCCTCCACACGACGGGCGGGTACATGACGGGCGTGTACGCGACCACGAAGTGGGTCTTCGACATGAAGGACTCCGACGTGTTCTGGTGCACGGCGGACGTCGGCTGGGTCACCGGCCACTCCTACCTCGTCTACGGGCCGCTGCTCAACGGCGCGACGATCGTGATGTACGAGGGCGCGCCGGACTGGCCGACGAAGGAGCGCTTCTGGTCGATCGTCGAGAAGTACCGCGCGACGATCCTCTACACGGCGCCGACGGCGATCCGGGCCTTCATGAAGTGGGGCGAGGACCTGCCGAAGAAGCACGACATGACGTCGCTGCGCCTGCTCGGCTCGGTGGGCGAGCCCATCAACCCCGAGGCCTGGACCTGGTACCACCGCGTCATCGGCGGCGGGCGCTGCCCGATCGTCGACACCTGGTGGCAGACGGAGACGGGGCACATCCTGATCTCGCCGCTGCCGGGCATCACCAAGGCGAAGCCGGGCTCCGCCTGCGCGGCCTTCCCGGGCATCGACGCCGACATCGTCAACGAGAAGGGCGAGTCCGTCGACGCCGGCCTCCTCGTCATCAAGTCCCCCTGGCCGGGCATGCTGCGCGGCATCTGGGGCGACAACGAGCGCTACAAGCAGACCTACTGGTCCAAGTTCGGCAAGTGGTACTTCGCCGGCGACGGCGCCAAGCGCGACAAGCAGGGCTACCTCTGGCTGCTCGGGCGGGTGGACGACGTCCTCAAGGTCTCCGGCCACCGCCTCTCCACCATGGAGATCGAGAGCGCGCTGGTCGACCATCCGGCCGTCGCGGAAGCCGCGGTCATCGGCAAGCACCACGAGATCAAGGAGAACGCCGTCGTCGCCTTCGTCTCGCTGCGGGCCGGGCACCAGAACAACGGCGACCTCCAGAAGGCGCTCAAGGATCACGTGGTCAAGAAGATCGGCGCGCTCGCGCGGCCCGACGACCTCTTCGTCACGGCGGAGCTGCCCAAGACCCGCTCGGGCAAGATCATGCGCCGGCTCCTCCGCGACATCGCCGAGGGCCGCGCCATGGGCGACACGACGACCCTCGCCGACCCGAACGTGGTGAAGGGGCTGAAGGATCAGTACGAGGACAAGGAGTAGCCAGGAGTCGGTAGACAGTAGACAGTAGACCGTTCGTCCCCCCCTCGCCCCCCCGGGGGGGGGGAGACCCTCTGTCTACGGTCTACTGGCTACTGTCTACCGTCTACGGAGAAGCCATGGCCAAAACCGCCGCCGTGTTCGTGGAGGACCTCTACCAGGAGATGGAGGTCTGGGTTCCGGCGTACCGGCTCCGCGAGGCCGGGCTCAAGACGATCTTCGTCGGCACGGGCAAGCCCGAGTACAAGAGCAAGCTCGGCTATCCGGTGAAGGCGGATATCGACGTGAAGGACGTGAAAGCGGCGGAGGTCGACGTCCTCGTCGTCCCGGGCGGATTCGCGCCCGACTACCTCCGCCGCCACGAGGCGGTGAGCCGGCTCGTGCGGGACGTCGACGCGGCGGGCAAGCCCATCGGCGCCATCTGCCACGCGCTCTGGGTGCTCTGCTCGGCCGGCATCCTCCGCGGCCGCAAGGTCACCTCCTTCTTCGCCATCAAGGACGACGTCATCAACGCCGGCGCCCACTGGCTCGACGAGGAGGTGGTGGTCGACCGGAACCTGGTGACGTCGCGCCGGCCGGACGACCTCCCCGCGTTCTGCCGCGAGCTGGTCAAGCTGGCCCACCCATAATCGCCGCCCCCCTCGCTGTCTATTGATGTCGGTGAGGGAACGCCGGTAGAATGCGGTCCATGACTCTTCCGAAGATCGCCAAGCACGAGACGCGCAAGATCTCGATCAAGCGTCCCCCTTCCGCGGCGGAGCGGACGGCGGCCGCCCACCACAACTTCGAGGATCACCTCGCGGTCGAAGAGCCGATGGAGATCCGCATCCACGACGAGCCGATCACGATCACGATGCGGACGCCCGGCGACGACTTCGCGCTCGCGGCGGGCTTCCTGTTCTCGGAAGGCCTGATCAAGGGGCCGAAGGACATCGGCTCGCTGCGCTACTGCGACAACACGCAGCACCCGGAGCTCAAGAACGTCGTCAACCTGACCTACGCCACGGGGCACAAGCCCGACCTCTCCCGCTTCAAGCGCAACTTCATGTCCAACAGCTCCTGCGGCGTCTGCGGCAAGGCCTCCCTGGAGCAGATCCGGATCCACGCCAAGCCCATCGACACCAAGCTCAAGGTCAAGCTCGACGTCATCTACAACCTCGGCCACAGCCTGCGCAAGGCCCAGACCCTCTTCGAAAAGACGGGCGGCCTGCACGCGGCCGGCGTGTTCGACGAGCACGGCGTCCTCTACGTCCTGCACGAGGACGTCGGCCGCCACAACGCCGTGGACAAGGCCATCGGCCACATGCTCATCCAGGACCGCGTGCCCCTCGACCACCACCTGCTGATGGTCAGCGGCCGCGCCAGCTTCGAAATCATGCAGAAGGCCGTCATGGCCCGCGTCCCGATCGTCTGCGCCGTCTCCGCGCCCTCGAGCCTCGCCGTCGAGACCGCCCGCGAGTTCGGCGTCACCCTGGTCGGCTTCCTCCGCGAGACCGACTTCAACGTCTACACGCACGCGGAGCGCATCGAAGTTTCCTAGATTTCCTGTCCGGGCCGGCGTCCCGGGACGAATACTCTCCGTCATGAGCGGGCAGGACGACTTCCTCAAGCGCTACCTCCAGGCCCAGCCCTCCGTCCGCGCCTACGTCCTCTCCATCGTCCGCGACTTCCACGTCACCGAGGACGTCCTCCAGGAAGTCGCCGTCGCCGCCTGGGCGAAGTACGCGACGTACGACGGAGCCCGCCCCTTCGTGGCCTGGGTGATGGGCATGGCGTACTACAAGTGTGTCGACTTTCTTCGCGCGAGGAAAGTGAAGCCGCTGCTGCCCGACGACCTCTCCCAGCGCCTGTCGGAGGACGCGGCCTCGCTCTCCGAGGAAGCCGCGGAGCGCCGGAAGCTCCTGGCCGCCTGCGTCGAGAAGCTCAGCGCCGCCGTGCGGAGCGTCTTCCGTCTGCGCTTCGACCTCCGGCTCGACGCGCGCGAGATCGCGCGGCGGCAGGGGAAGTCGCTCGCCGCCGTCAGCAAGATGCTTTCGCGGGCCCGGGCCTTCCTCATCCGTTGCGCGGCGGGGCAGCCGGGATGAACGAGCGCTTTGAAGACCAGGCGGCGGCCTACCTCGACGGCACGCTGGAGGACGTCGAGGACTTCCTCCGCGAGCTCCGCGAGAATCCGGAGGCCCGGCGCTACCTCCTGCTCGCGGCTCACGTGGACGTCGCGCTCTACGACCTGGGCGCGGCGCCGGCGCGGTCTCGACGTCCCCTGTGGATCGCCGCCGCGGCCGCGCTGCTGATCGCGGCCTCGCTCTTCTGGCTCGCGCGGCCGGCGGCGTTGATCCAGGGCGAGGTGACCTTCGCCGACGGGACGAAGGTGCTGACCTGGGGGGACACGATCCTGCGCCGCGGCGACCCCTTCGTCCTCGAGCGGGGGAGCTTCCGGGCCGAGGTCAAGCCGCGGGAGAGGCCCTTCGTCGTGCGGACGGCGGACGCCGAGATCCGGGTGCTCGGGACGCTGCTGATCCTGTCGACCGGACCGACGCGGCTGGACGTCGCGGAAGGCAAGGTCGCGCTGACGCGCCTCGCCGACGGGAAGTCGGTGATCGTTGAGGCCGGCCAGTTCGCGCTGGCGCGGGACCTCGTGCCGCGCCCGCGGGGCCAGGTGGCGTCGCCCGACGCGGCGCCCTTCGGGGACGGCAGCTTCGAGCGTCCCCTGCCCCTCGCGCGAGCGCTGGCCCAGCCGCTGGCGCCGGGAGAAACGCTCTGGCTGCGCGGCGGCACCTACAAGGGCGTCTTCCGAAGCGCGTTGAAAGGCCGCGAGGGCGCGCCGGTCGTCGTGCGCGGCTACCCGGGCGAGCGGGCGACGATCGACGGCGGCATCGTCGCCCTGGGCGAGTGGACGGTCTTCCGCGACTTCGAGATCGCGAACTCCGATCCCGATCGACGCCCGGGGCGGCCGGAAGGGCTTTCGCTCCTGGGGCGCGGCCACAAGGCCGTGAACCTGGTCATCCACGACACGGGCGGCGCCGGGATCGGGTTCCGGGAGGCCGTGGGGGACGGCGGCGAGGTCTACGGCTGCCTGCTCTGGGGCAACGGCGTCTACGACGCGGGAACGCCGTACGGATCCGGCATCAGCGCGCAGAACGCCGACGGGCGGCGCTTCATCCGCGACTCGATCGTCTTCCGCAACTTCCAGTCGGGGCTGTTCGTCTTCGCCGAGAAAGGCCATGCGCGGGGCTTTCAGCTCGAGGGCAACGTGGCCTTCGACCATCCGGACTGGAGCGTGGTCGCGACCGGCGGGGAACACCCGCTCGCGGATTTCCGGATGGCGGGCAACGTGGTCTACGGGCGCGGCGTGACCAGCGCGGTCCGCGTCGGGCTCGTCCCGGGCGGGAGGACGGAGGACGTGGCCCTCCTGGACAACACCTTCGTCCTCGGCGTCGGCGACGAGGCCTTCCACGTCTATCAGGGCGAGAACGTGACGGTGACGGGGAACACGATCGTGGGGCGCGACGTCCTGGGGCGCTGGACGCCCGCGGCGTCGGGCGTCCGCGACTGGAACCGCAACGCGTACTTCGCGACGGTCGGGCCGGGGCGCTTCCTGCTGCCCGGGGGCCGCTTCGCCTGGCCCGCGTGGAAGGCCGCCACGGGCTTCGACGCCGACAGCGCGCTCCAGCCCGCGCCGCCCGAGACGTCGATGGTCGTCGTGCGGCCGAACCGCTACGAGGAAGGCCGCGCGCACGTCACCGTGCTCAACTGGGGGCGGCGGGCGTCGGTCGAGGCGGACCTGTCCGGCGCGCTGCGGCCCGGCCAGGCCTACGTGGCGCGGGACGCGCAGAACTACTTCGGCCCGCCGGTGGCGCGGGGCGTGTACGACGGCAGGCCCGTGCCGCTGCCGATGGGGCCCGCGGAGATCGCGCGGCCGGTCGGCGACTGCCCCCATCTCGAGGTCCTGCTCCGGCCGACCTCGCCGGAGTTCGCGGTCTTCGTCATTTCGAGAGAGTAGCGCCCGCGCGCGTCGCGAGGCCGGGGCGGTGGGCCGCGTCGAGCTTCGGATCGGCGAAGACGGAGGTCGGATCGACGGCCTTCCAGGCCGCGAAGTCCTCGGGGCCGCGGCCGGCGGCCTGGTTCCAGAACTTCCCGTTGCCGCCCCACCAGACGTTGTCCTTGAACACGATCTTGCCGGCGGCGCCCTTGTCGTAGAGCCAGACGAGCGGCCGGCCCGGCGCGCCGACGATGATGTTGCCTTCGAACGTCAGGTCGGTCGACGGCAGGCCGTGGTTCGAGAGGACGATGATCGCGGCGCGGTCCTTCGTCGCGGCGCTCACGATGGTGTTGTGGGCGAACAGGGAGTTCTTCGCGCACCAGGCGGCGAGGGCGGCGCTGGGGATGTCGATGAACACGCAATGCCGCACCACGCCGTCGACGCACTCCCAGGGCTGGCCGTGCTTGTTCGTCATGACCTCGTCGGGGCCGGTGTGCTCGCCGAGGCAGACGCCGCCCGCCGGGTTGTTCGCGAGCGTGCCGGTGCGCTCGAAGACGCAGCGCTCGACCACGCCGCGCGCGGCTCCGCCTTTGAGGTAGACGCCCCAGCCGGGGGTGTCGATGAACTTGCAGTCGGCGATCAGGACGTCGTCCTGCCCGACGCAGTCGATCCCCTCGAACGCCTTGTTCTTCCCGATCTCGCAGTTCAGGATCTTCGCGCCGCGGTTGTACTTCTTCTCCCGCCAGTTGCCGGGCGAGAGCTTGACCGCGTCGCCGCCGCTGCCGAAGACCGCGCAGCCTTTCAGCACGCAGTCGGAGGCGTCGACATCCACCCCGAAGTTCTGGGCGTTCAGGATCTCGAGATTCTCGACGACGCAGCCGTCGGCCTTGAGGTACAGGCCGCCCTTGCCCTCGAAGTCGATCGTCGCCCGCTTTTCCGCGCGGAGGGTGACCTTACTCGAGAGCATGAGCGGGCCCGAGCGGTGCTTCCCCGGGGCCAGCGTGACGACGCCGCCCTTGGCGACCGCGGCGGAGAGGTCGTCGCCGACCGCGACGACCTGCAGGGCGATCACGAAAATGTTCATGATTCTTGAGTGTACGCGGTGCCGACGGAAGTAACCCCCGCACTTTGGTAGAATCGAGGCGTGAGGGTCGAAAAGGACTCCCTGGGCGAGGTGCGCGTGCCGGACGGCGCGTTCTACGGCGCGCAGACCCAGCGGGCGATCGAGAACTTCCCGGTGAGCGGGCGCCGGATGCCGCGCGCGTTCATCGCGGCTCTGGCCCAGGTGAAGGGCGCCTGCGCGGAGGCCAACGCGGGCCCGCATCGGGAGTCGATCCAGGAGGCCTGCGAGCGGATCGCGGCCGGGGCTTTCGATGACCAGTTTCCGGTCGACGTCTTCCAGACCGGCTCGGGCACCTCGACCAACATGAACATGAACGAGGTGATCGCGAACCTCTGCAACCCGGAGGCGGGGACCTACGCGCCGGTGCATCCGAACGACCACGTCAACCAGAGCCAGTCGTCGAACGACGTGATCCCGACGGCCGCGCACGTGGCGGCGCTCGCGGAGATCCGGGGCGGCCTGAAGGCCGCGCTCGACCGCCTGGCCTCCGCGCTCCAGGCGAAGGCGAAGGAGTTCGACGCCCTGGTGAAGATCGGCCGGACGCACCTCATGGACGCGGTGCCGGTGCGGCTCGGCCAGGAGTTTGGCGGCTACGCGGCGCAGGTCCGCAAGGCGTGGGAGCACGTCGACGCGACCTCCAAGGGCCTCGAGGAGCTCGCCATCGGCGGCACGGCCACGGGCACCGGCCTCAACGCGCCGCGGGGATTCGGCTGCAAGGTCGCCGACCTCCTCGCGAGGCGCCTGGGCCTGCCCTTCCGCGAGGCGCGGAACCACTTCGAGGCCCAGGGGGCGCGCGACGACCTGGTCCGGGTCTCCGGCGCGCTGCGCGCCCTGGCCGTCGCGCTCGCGAAGATCGCGAACGACGTCCGGCTGATGGGCTCGGGCCCGTTCGGCGGGCTCGCGGAGCTGCGGATCCCGGATCTGCAGCCGGGGTCGTCGATCATGCCCGGCAAGGTCAACCCGGTGATGTGCGAGATGGTGGTCCAGGTGGCGGCCCAGGTCGTCGGGAACGACGCCGCCGTGGCGACGGCCGGCGCGGGCGGGCACTTCGAGCTCAACGCGATGATCCCGGTGATGGCGGCCAACCTGCTCGATTCGATCGCGCTGCTGACGAACGCGGCGCGGCTCTTCGCGGAGCGCTGCGTCGACGGCCTCCGCGCGAACCCGGCGGCCCTGGCGGTTCCGCTCGAGAAGAGCCCGATCGCGGCCACGGTGCTGGGTCCGGTGCTCGGCTACGACAAGGCGTCCGACCTGGTGAAGGACGCGCTGGCCCAGAACCGCAGCGTGAAGGCCCTGGCCGTCGAGCGCGGCCTCCTCTCGCAGGCCGACGCCGACCGCCTCTTCAACTTCCGGGAGATGACCGGTCAGTAGCGGCTCGGGCCGATCCAGATCGTCACGCCGTCGATCGTGTGGGTCAGATTTCTGGGCGCCAGCAGAAGGTTGAGAAGCGTCGGCAGAGGGATTTGCCCGACCTTCACGCTGAGAACCCCCTCCACCTCATGGTGGAGCCGCAGATCGAGCCCCGTCCGCGTCCGCAGCTCATCGATGATCGCGCTGAACGGCCAGTTCTGGACGTCGAGATCGACGCGGGTGGCGTCCAGGACGGCGGCGAAGCCGACGGGCGGCTCTGTCTGGATCGGGATCGGCTCCGTGATCGGGTAGCCCGGAAGGGTCGACGTGAGGAGCACGACGCCTTCGTCCGTCACCCTATAGTCGAAGTTCGAACCGAGCTGGGACATGACGTGCCGGAGTGCCCGGCCGATCGTGACATCCCGGAGCTTGGCCGTGACCGGCGATTCGATCCTGATCCAGTCCCGCGAGGCCGCGTCGAGGATGATGTTGAGGCCGCTGAAATCGCGGATGAAGGCCAGGACGTCCTCGGCGGCGGTGTGTTCGAACGCGAGATCGATCTTCATCGTCTCGAGCTTGCGATGGATGGAGCGAATCTCCGGGGATTCCTCTTCGAGCGCGGCAAGCTCCGCCTCCGTGTAGCGCCGGGAGCCGAGCTGAATGATCTCGCTGATCACGCCTTCCGCGCCGGCTCGCGCCGAAACCTCCAGGCTCTGGTCCGGGGCGGGCGGCGGCACCAGCGCGCGGAGGAACGTGTCGAAGAGGGACGTCGATTCCGGCTCGGGGGCGGCCTCGACGACCCGGGGCGCCCGGCTGGGGCGGGGCGGGGGGACGTCGGCCGGCCGGCGCGCGAGCGCGGCGCCGAGCAGCAGCGCGGCGGAGACGAGCGCGATCGACGTCCTCATGCCCCGTTAACTGGACGGGACGTGTTGACGAAATGACCGCGTCAGTTCGTCAACACTTACATGAGGCCGAGCTGGAGGCGGGCCGCTTCGCTCATCATCGACTGCGTCCAGGGCGGGTCGAAGACGATCTCGACGGCGCATTCCTTCACGCCGGGCAGGCTGAGGATCTTCTCGCGCGCCTCGGCCTGCAGGATGCCGCCCATGCCGCAGCCCGGCGCCGTCAGCGTGAACTTGATGTCCACGCGATAGCCGCCCTCGACCGCCTCGACCTTGTTCTCGTACACGAGGCCGAGCTCGACGATGTTCACCGGGATCTCCGGGTCGTAGCAGGTCTTGAGCTGGTTCCAGACGTGCTCCGCCATCGCCTTCGCGTCCGCGGGGATCGCCTCGGGGCGCTCGACGCTCCCCGCCGCGCCCGTGCGGCCCAGGGCGTCGGCGTCCGTCCCCTCGATCCGCAGCAGCCCGTAGTCGCTCAGCACCGTGAAGCTGCCGCCGAGCTCCTGGGTGATCTCGACTTTCGATCCCTTGGGCAGCCGGGTCTTGTGCCCGTAGGGGATCGTGGTGGCGACGACGTCCTTCTCGAGCTCGATCATCAGGCCCTCGGAATCGACGAACCGCACGACTTGGCGTACGACAGCTGGGCGAACTTCTCGGGCGGGATCGACGGCCCGGGCTTCGCGCAGTGCTCGTTGTAGGCCGCGACGAGATCCTGGGCGAGGTCCTGGGCGTAGCGGCCCTCGATGGCCGAGCGCTCGATCATCTTCGCGATCTTGCCGTCCTTGAAGAGCACCATGCACGGCGACGAGGGCGCGGCGACGTCCTTGTGGAACTGGCGGACGCGCTCGACGGCGTCGCGCTCCATGCCGGCGAACACCGTGACGATCCGGTCCGGGATGACTTTGTTCTGCAGGGATACCGCGACGGCCGGCCGCGCCGTGCCGCCCGCGCAGCCGCAGACCGCGTTCACGAAGACGAGCGTCGTGCCCTTCTGCGTGACGGCGGCCTCGACTTGCTCGGGCGTCGACAGCTCCTGGAAGCCGCACTGAAGCAGCTCTTCCTTCAGCGGCTTGATCGCGTCGGCGGGGTACAGGGGAGGAAGCATGAGATCTCCTTACTCAGGAACCGGGTACCAGGTACCGGGTACCGGGGGATTCCCCCCTTTCCCCCCGGGGGGGGACGGGGGGCGACTCGCCCGGTACCTGGTACCCGGTACCTGGTTCCTCATTCCGTAGAAACCGGTTCTTTTTGGCCGTCGAGGGCCGCGCGCAGGGTATGCCAGCACAAGGTCGCGCACTTCACGCGGGCGGGGAACTCGCCGACGCCGGAAAAAGCCTCGAGCTTGCCGAGGTCCTCGGCGCCGCCTTTGCCCGTCACCATCGCGTGGTACTTGTTGAACAGGGTTTCGATCTCCTCGCGGCTGCGGCCCTTGACCGCTTCCGTCATGAGGGAGGCGGCGGCCGTCGAGATCGCGCAGCCGAGCCCCTTGAAGCGGAGGTCGTCGAGCGCCCCGTTCTTCACCTTCAAATGCAGCACGAGCTTGTCCCCGCAGAGGGGGTTGTCGCCGTGCGCCTTGTGGGTGGCGTCCTCAAGCGCCCCGTAGTTCTTCGGGTGCTTGTAGTTGTCGAGGATCGTTTCCTGATACAGGTCGCCGAGCTCGTTCATCCGAACACCTCGGCGACTTTCTTCAGGGCCGCAGCGAGGGCGTCGAGCTCGTCTTTCGTGTTGTAGAGGGCGAGCGAGGCGCGGGCGGTGGCCGGCACTTCGAAGCGGTCCATGAGGGGCTGGGCGCAGTGGTGGCCGGTCCGGATGGCGATGCCCTCGCGGTCGAGGATCGTCCCGATGTCGTGCGGGTGGACGCCGTCGAGCACGAAAGAGAGGACGCCCGCCTTTTCCCGCGCGGTGCCGATGAGGCGCAGGCCGGGGACCTCCGACAGGACGCGGGTCCCGTGCGCGAGGAGCTCGGCCTCGTGGGCGGAGACGGCGTCGAGCCCGACCTCCTCCAGGTAGTCGATCGCGGCGCCGAGGCCGATGACGCCCTCGATGTGGGGCGTGCCGGCCTCGAACTTGTGGGGCACGTGGTTGTACGTGGTCTTCTCGAACGTGACCGAGAGGATCATGTCGCCGCCGCCCTGCCAGGGGGGCAGCTTCTCGAGCCAGGCGAGCTTGCCGTAGAGCGCGCCGATGCCGGTGGGCCCGTAGGCCTTGTGGCCCGAGAAGGCGTAGAAGTCGCAGTCGAGCGCGCGGACGTCGATCTTCATGTGCGGCGCCGCCTGCGCGCCGTCGACCAGCGTCGGGATGTTCCGCGCGCGGGCGAGGCGGCAGAGCTCGGCCGCCGGATTGACGGTGCCGAGCGCGTTCGACACGTGCGTGAAGGCGGCCAGGCGCGTGCGGGGCGAGAGGAGCTTCTCGAAGGCCTCGACGTCCAGCTCGCCGGCGTCGTTGACGGGCGCGACCTTGAGGACGACGCCCTTTTCGTCCCGGAGCATCTGCCACGGGACGATGTTCGAATGGTGCTCGAGGTGGGTGATGAGGACCTCGTCGCCGGCCTTGAACGACGTCCCCAGCGTGCGCGCGACGAGGTTGATCGCCTCGGTGGCGCCGCGGACGAACACGATCTCGCGCGGGTCGGCCGCGCCGAGGAAGCGCTGGACTTTCACGCGCGCGTCCTCGTAGAGCCGCGTGCCCTGCTCGCTGAGGAAGTGCACGCCGCGGTGGATGTTCGCGTTCTGCTCCTCGTAGTAGCGGCGGAGGGCGTCGATCACCGGCCTCGGCTTCTGCGTGGTGGCGGCGTTGTCGAGGTAGACGAGGGGCTTGCCGCGCACGCGCGTGGAGAGGATGGGGAACTCGGCCCGCCGGCGGGCGACGTCGAGGCCGGGACGGATCGAAGTCGTCATACGTGCGTCATCAATCCCAGGCAGCCGCCCACCTGCGCGCGGACGGCGTCGATTTTGACGTGGTCGATGATCTCGCTGGCGAACGCGTGGATGAGGAGGCGGCGGGCCTCCTCGAGGCCGAGGCCGCGGGAGCGCATGTAGAAGAGCTTGTCGCGGTCGAGCTGGCCGATGGTCGCGCCGTGCTTGCACTTGACGTCGTTGGCGAGGATCTCGAGCTGGGGCTTGGTGTGCACCACGGCCTCGTTCGAGAGCAGGAGGTTCTTGCTCGACTGGTTCGCGTTCGTCTTCTGGGCGCGGGGGCGGACGAGGATGCGGCCGTCGAAGACCCCGCGGCCGCGGCCGTCGAGGATGCCCTTGTAGAGCTCGCGGCTCGACGTCCGAGGCGCCGCGTGGTCGATCGAGGTGTGGTGGTCGGCGAGCTGCTGGCCGCCGACCTCGAAGAGGCCGTTGAGCTCGACCTCCGCGCCCTCGTCGGCGAGGACGGCGCCGAAGTCGTTGCGCGCGATCTTGGCGCCGAACGAGATCGAATGGTGGACGAACGAGGCGTCGCGGCCGATCCGCGCCTCCATCGAGGCGACGTGGAAGGCTTCGCGGCTCTCGCGCTGCACCTTGCAGAGCTCGAGGGACGCGCCGGGGGCGAGGTAGACTTCCGCCGCCGCGTTGGTGAAGTAGGTCCCGCCGGCGGGGCCGAGGTGGCTTTCGGCGACGACGGCCGACGCGCCCTCCTCGAGGACGACGAGCAGCCGCGGATACGTGACGTAGGGGTCGCCGTGGAAGGACGAGAGGAAGAGGACGTGGATCGGCCGCTCCGCCTTCACGTCGCGCGACACGTGCACGAACGCGCCGTCCGTCATGAACGCCGTGTTCAGGGCCGTGAAGGGGTTCCGGTCGGCCGGGGCGAGGCCGCCCAGATAGGGCTCGGCCCGCTTGGGATCCTCCTGCAGCACGGTCGCGAGGGTGGTGACGCGCACGCCGGGCGGGAGGTCGAGGGACGAGAACTGCGGGGCGTAACGGCCGTCGACGAACGCCACCTGGCAGGCCTTGAGCGGCCCCTTGGCGAGGGCGGCGAACTGGGCCGGGTTGGCCGTGCCGCCGGCGGGGCGGAACGCGGTCTCCGCGAGGGCCGAGAGGTCGGTGAAGCGCCAGGCCTCCTCGCGGCCGGTGGGGAAGCCCAGATCCGCGAAGCGGGTGATCGCCCGGCGCCGGAGCTCGGGGAAGCCCGGGAGCGACGCGGCCACGCGGCCGAATTCCGCGGTCCAGGCTTCGACGCCCTGCAGCAGCGCGGTCACGTCTTCACTCCCGCGTAGCCCGTGGTCTCCAGCTCCAGGGCCAGCTCCTTGCCTCCCGACTTCATGATGCGGCCGTCCTTGAGGACGTGCACCCGGTCGGGCACGACGTGCTCGAGGATGCGGGGAAAGTGCGTGATGACGATGAAGGCGCGGTCCTTCGAGCGGAGGCTCGTGATGCCGCGGCCGACGATCCGAAGGGCGTCGATGTCCAGCCCCGAGTCCGTCTCGTCGAGGACGGCGAGGGTGGGCTCGAGGACGGTCATCTGGAGGATCTCGTTGCGCTTCTTCTCGCCGCCGGAGAAGCCCTCGTTCACGGGCCGGTTGAGGAGGCCTTCGCCGAGCTCGAGGAGCCGGGCCTTCTCCTTGATGACCTTGAGGAAGTCGGCCGCGTCGAGCTCGGGGAGCCCGCGGTGCTTGCGGATGGAGTTGAGGGCGTTCTTGACGAAGTAGGTGTTGCCGACGCCCGGGATCTCGACGGGATACTGGAAGGCCAGGAAGACGCCTTCGCGGGCCCGCTCCTCGGGGGGCATGGCCAGGAGGTCCTTGCCCTTGTAGAGGACCTGGCCTTTCGTGACGGCGAAGCCGTCGCGGCCGGACAGGACGTGGGCGAGGGTGCTCTTCCCGGACCCGTTCGGGCCCATGATG
Source organism: Planctomycetota bacterium (assembly GCA_036383955.1). Taxonomy (GTDB): domain Bacteria; phylum Planctomycetota; class MHYJ01; order MHYJ01; family JACPRB01; genus JACQFK01. Next base: position 16,366 of record DASVNH010000049.1, read on the forward strand.
GCGTGCACTTCGCCCGCCTTCACGGTCAGCGAAAGGCCCTGGAGGACGGGCTTGTCGCCCGCCGTCGCGTGGAGGTCTTTGATCTCAAGCATGGTGCTAGCCGACGCTCCCTTCGAGTGAGACGTTGAGCAGCTTCTGGGCTTCGACGGCGAACTCCATCGGGAGCTCCTTGAAGACCTGCTTGCAGAAGCCGTTGACGATCAGGTTGACGGCGTCCTCCGTCGAGAGGCCGCGCTGGCGGCAGTAGAAGAGCTGGTCCTCGCCGATCTTGGACGTCGAGGCCTCGTGCTCCACCTGCGCGGTCGGGTTCTGGACGTCGAGGTACGGAAACGTGTGCGCCCCGCAGAGGTCGCCGATCAGGAGGGAGTCGCACTGCGAGTAGTTCCGCGCCCCCTCGGCGCCGCGGAGGATCTTGACCGCGCCGCGGTAGGTGTTCTGGCCGTGGCCGGCGCTGATGCCCTTGGAGATGATGGTCGAGCGCGTGTTCTTGCCGACGTGGATCATCTTGGTGCCCGTGTCGGCCTGCTGGTAGTTGTTCGCGACGGCCACCGAGTAGAACTCGCCGATCGAGTTCTCGCCCTGGAGGATGCAGCTCGGGTACTTCCAGGTGATGGCCGAGCCGGTCTCCACCTGGGTCCAGGTGATGCGCGAGTCCTTGCCCTTGCAGTGGCCGCGCTTGGTGACGAAGTTGTAGATGCCGCCCTTGCCGTTCTTGTCGCCCGGGTACCAGTTCTGGACGGTCGAGTACTTGATCGTGGCGCGGTCGAGGGCGACGAGCTCGACGACCGCCGCGTGCAGCTGGTTTTCGTCGCGCATCGGGGCGGTGCAGCCCTCGAGGTAGCTCACGCTGGCGCCTTCGTCGGCGATGATGAGCGTGCGCTCGAACTGGCCCGTGTCCTTCGCGTTGATGCGGAAGTACGTCGACAGCTCCATGGGGCAGCGGACGCCCTTCGGGATGTAGCAGAACGAGCCGTCCGTGAAGACCGCGGAGTTGAGCGCGGCGAAGAAGTTGTCGGACGTCGGGACCACCGTGCCCAGCCAGCGCTTGACGAGGTCGGGGTGCTCCCGGACGGCCTCGGAGAAGGAGCAGAAGATGACGCCGACTTCCTTCAGCTTGCCCTTGAAGGTCGTCGTGACGCTCACGGAGTCGAAGACGGCGTCGACGGCCACGCCGGCGAGCATCTGCTGCTCGACGAGGGGGATGCCGAGCTTTTCATACGTCTTGCGGAGCTCGGGGTCGATCTCGTCGAGGCTCTTGGGCTGCTTCTTGACCTTGGGCGCGGAGTAGTAGAAGGCGTCCTGGTAGTCGATCTTGGGGTACTTCACGTTGGCCCAGGTCGGCTCCGTCATCGTGAGCCAGTGCCGGTAAGCCTTGAGGCGCCAGTCGAGGAGCCACTCGGGCTCGCCCTTCTTGGCGGAGATCAGGCGGACGATGTCCTCGTTGAGACCCTTCGGCACGGTCTCGGACTCGATGTCCGTGACGAAGCCGTACTGGTAGTCCCCGGAGGTCGCTCGCTGCAGGGCGTCGTCGCTCATGTGGTCACCTTGGCTTTCGTTCGGAATTCGACGGGGGCGGCGGCGGGGCGGGCCATCTCGGCGAGCGTGATGCCGCGGAGGGCGTCGATCACCACCCGGTTGATCCGCTTCCAGTGGTCGCGGGTGCCGCAGGTGCGCTCGACGTCGCAGCAGGGGGTGTCGACGCTGGTGCAATCGGTCACGCCGATGGGCCCTTCGAAGGTGTCGATGATTTCCGCGACGCTGATGTCCTCGGGCTTCCGGCTCAGCGTGAAGCCGCCTTTGACGCCGCGGTGGGCCTCGAGGAGGCCGTGCCGGGCGAGGGCCTTGAGGACCTTGCTTACGGTGGGGAGGGGGAGGTGGGTCTCGCCCGCCAGGCCCCGGGCGCTGTGCAGGCCCTTTGAGCCGTCCGCCGCGAAGCGCGTCAGCAGCAGGATGCCGTAGTCCGTGAGCCGCGTCATGCGGATCATCCGCCCACCCCTAAATCGTACTAACTTCGTCCTCTTTGTAGCAGATGCCGGGTGCCGTTTCAAGGACGAAACCGTACCAACTCGGTCTTATATGCCGCCGACGGACGAATCAAACGGTTCGATTCGCCCGTTTTTGACGCTATGATAGGCTCGCGATGGACAAAGAGATCCTCAGCGCCGACCGCATCGAGCGGATCTACCGGCTGACCGACGGCCTCCTGCTGAACCGCGACTGGGTGGTCGTGCCGTTGAAGGGGTCCGAAGACGGCATCGCCATGGTGCTGCCCGACGGCAAGCTGCTGATCCGGCCCCCCTCCGGCCCCGGCTTCGACAGCTGGCTCATGGGCCTCAAGGAGCGCCTCGAAATCCTCGACCTCGACCGCGCCCTCCGCGCCAGCCAGCTCGAACGCCACTACGTCCGCACCCCCGCCGCCGCCCCGCCCGGCTCGGGCTCGCGCAAGTACGTCCCCTGGTCGAAGTAGGCGCGTCCTTGGACGAGCTGTACACGCCGGAGCGGCTCAACCGCGTGCTGCTCCGGGTGCTGGTGGCGCTGGGCATCGACGGCCTGCTCCTGGGCCTGTTCCTTCTCTGGAACGGAAGCTGGACCGAAGTTTGGAGCGACTTCAGCTTCGCGGGCCTGATCATCTCCGGCATCGCGGGCTTCGCCCTGTCCGTCTTCCTGGTCCTCGTCGTGATCGCGAGGATCCTGGTGGGCATCGCCTACCGGCGCTAAGTACAAATCAGACGGTCTGATTCGTAACTCGGGCGTGCCAGGGGAGGGCGCGGACGCCGGCGGAGAGGGTCCCGATCATGACGCGGGTGCCCGGCGCCTTGTGCTCCTTGCGGACGTAGCCGAGGGCCAGGCCGGGCGCGACGCTCGTGAGGTGGCCGACCTCCTCCGCCCCCGCGACGATCTTCGCCCCGACGGCCGGCGCGTCGCCGTCGAACGCCAGCTGCACCAGCGTCTTGGGCGGCTCGCTGTACGTCTTCACCCGCTGGATCACTTCCTGCCCGATGTAGCAGCCCTTGTCGTAGCGGATCGCCAGCGGCTCCAGCCCCGCCTCCATCGGCAGGACGTCGGGCCCCATGTCCGCCCCCCAGCGCGGGAAGCCGTTCTCGACCCGCAGCCGCTCCCACGCCTCGAAGCCGAGCGGCGACACCCCGTGCCCCAGCAGGCCGCCCATCTCGTCGCGCCCGGCCGGCACGATCAGCGTGAAGCCCGGCGCCGCCAGCGCCGGATCCGCGGCGACAAAGACGCCGCCCTCGCGCATCTGCCCCTGGTACGGCGGCGAGGCCGACATCCCCAGCAGCGCGCCGGCCGACGGCCCGTAGAGGCCGATCACCGCGGCGTCGGAAAGCTTGAGCGCGACGTCGTCCGCCACCACGAAGCGGTTCAGGTGGTCGATGAGCGCGGCCGCGTTGGCGCGGTCGGTCTCGAGGAGCAGCGCGTTGGCGGTCGCGTGCGCGACGATGTCGGCGACCATCTTCCCCTGGCGGTTGACGACGGCCGCCAGGCAGCCCTGGCCGGGCGCCAGCTTCTTGATCTCGTTGGTGCACATCCCGTGGAGGAAGCGCGCGCGGTCGCGGCCGGTCATCTCGACGACGGCGCGCCAGGAGAGGTCGATCGCCGCGCTCGCCTTCCGCGCGGCCTCGACCTCCTTCGCCGCGTCGCCGAAGTGGACGGCGAGAAGGACGTCGCCGAGCGCCCCGCGGACGGCGCCGCGCTTCTCGAGGGCCGGGAGGAACGGCGAGCTATAAGGCACGGCGGAGAATCTGAGGCAGGCCGCTGGCGAACTGTCCCTTGGTGAGCACCTCGCCGCAGCCGGCGGCGAGGGCCTTCTCGCGGAGCTCGACGAGCTCGTGGGCGAGGTAGCCGATGACGGGGATGCCCATCAGGCTCTGGAGCGTCTCGATCGGCCGCAGCGCCTCGGCCTGCAGGTCCAGGATCACGAGGGCGGGCTTCTCGGCCCGGACTTTCTGAAGGATCTCGTCGGCGTCGCGCGCCACGTCGATGTCGATCGAGAGCGACTTGGCCGTCTCGAGGACCTTCGAGCGGAAGAAGAGGTCCGGAATCGCGGCCACGATCTTCGCCATCGCCCGCACTCTATCAAATGCGGGCCGGGCGCTCCGGCATTTCTGGTGGGCACTTGGGGGGCCCCGGCTATAATGGACCCCGCGAGTGAGTTCCGACTCGTTCCAACTTGAAGGAAGAGACCCCGTGAACTCCCGGATCCTGATCGTCGAGGATGAGAGTGTCGTCGCTCTCGACCTCCGCCAGCGCCTCGAGGCGATGGGCTTCGCGGTGCCGGCCAGCGTGGCGACGGGCCGCGAGGCCGTGGACAGCGCCGGGCGCCTCGAGCCCGACCTCGTCCTCATGGACATCGTGCTCCCCGGCGGCATGGACGGCGTGGCCGCGGCCGCCGAAATCCGCTCGCGCTTCGACATCCCCGTCGTCTTCCTCACCGCCTTCAGCGACCGCCCCACGCTCGACCGCGTGAAGGCGACGGCCCCGGCCGGCTACGTGGTCAAGCCCTTCGACGAGGGCGCCCTCCGCGCGGCCATCGAAGTGGCCCTCACCCGCCACGCGCTGGAGCGCGACCTGAAGGGGCTGCAGCGGCGCGTGTCCTCGACCCTCCGCAGCATCGGCGACGCGGTCGTCACGGCGGACGCGCGCGGCGCGGTGGACTACATGAATCCCGCCGCCGAGCGCCTGACCGGGTGGAAGCTCGACGACGCCAGGGGCCGCGACATCGCCGACGTGCTCCACCTCGTCGACGAGTCGGCCGGCCTGGCGCGCCCGGAGATCCTCGGCGAGGCGCTCGCCGGCGTCGAGGTGACGGCGGAGACGCCCGACCTCCTCCTGCGCGCGCGCGACGGACGTCACGTGCCCGTGGGCACGATCGCGGCTCCGCTGCTCGACGCCCGCGGCGGCCTGGCGGGGGTGGTCGCCGTGGCCCGCGACGCGTCCGAGCGCCGCCTCTGGGAGCGGAAGCTCCTCAAGCTGAACGAGACCGTCTCGGCCCAGCGGGCCGAGCTGTCCACCTACTACGACGTCGTGACGCACGACGTCGCGAACTTCGCGATGGCCGTGATCGGCATCGTCGAGCGCCTGCGCGACGGCACGGGCACCCTGTCGGACGAGCAGCAGAACCTGCTCCGGCGCGCCCGCCGGCAGGGGCTGGAGATCCACCGGCTCGCGGAGAACGCGCGCGCGCTCGTGCGGCTCCGCGGCGAGGTCCGGCAGCGCCCGGGCGCGCCCGTCCGGATGGACGAGCTGCTGCGGCGCGCGATCGAGTCCGTCCGGGCCATCCACTTCGACCGCTCCTTCGACGTCACCTGCGCGTGCCCGGAGAACGTCCTGATCTCCGACGCGCCCTTCCTCGGCAACGTGTTCCTCAACCTGCTCGACAACGCGGTGCGCTACTCGCCGACCGATCCGCGGCCCGTCATCCGCCTGGCGGCGGCCGTGGAGCCGGAAGGGGCGCGGGTCAGCGTGCGCAACCCGCGGCACCGGGACGAGGAGGTGCGCGACGAGCTGCTGCGGAGGGACGTCCGCGGCAAGCGCTCGCGCGGCGCCGGGCTCGGCCTGGCGGTGGTGAAGGAGATCGTCGAGGCGGCCGGGGGGCGTGTGGAGCTCCGGCCGGAGAAGGAAGGGGAGGAGCCGGCATTCGAGGTCAGCGTCACGATGCCGGCGGTGAAGAGTGCCGAAAGTCCTGATCCTGGAAGATGACCCCGACATCGCCGAGCTGTACCGGCAATGCCTGGTCAACGCGGGCTACGACGTGGTGGGCGTCGGCGCCGATCCCGCCCGCGCCCTGTCCGGCCCCGCGCCGGACGTGATCCTCCTGGACGAGCGGCTCGGCCGCCTGTCCGGAACCCGCGCGATCCCCGACCTGCGCCGCGCCTTCCCCGCGGCCCGCATCGTCGTGGCGACCGCCGACGCGGACGCGGCGGACCGTGCCCGCTCCCGCGGGGCGGACGACGTCGAGACCAAACCCTTCAGCCTCGACCGCCTCGTGCGCGACCTGGGGGCGCTGCTCGCGCGCGGATGAGCAACCCCTCCGTGTCCGGGCCCGAGGAGCGGATCGACGGCCTGTTCCGCGTGATGGCGGACGGCGCGCCGGTCCTGCTGTGGATGGCGGGGAAGGACGGCCTCTGCACGTTCTTCAACCAGACCTGGCTGCGCTTCACGGGACGTCCCCTGGAGCGGGAGATCGGCAGCGGCTGGGCGGAAGGCGTGCATCCCGAGGACCTGCAGTCCTGCATGGACGTGTACCTCAGCGCGTTCGTGGCCCGCCGGGAGTTCGCGATGGAATACCGCCTGCGGCGCGCGGACGGCGCGTTCCGCTGGGTGCTGGACCAGGCCCGGCCCTGGTTCGTGCCGACGGGGGAGTTCGGCGGCTTCATCGGCTCGTGCATCGACGTCACGGACCTCCGGGAGGCGCGCGACACCCTGACGCGCTCCAACGCCGAGCTGGAGCGGCGGGTCCGCGCGCGGACGGCGGAGCTGGAGCGCTCCAACACCGAGCTGGAGCAGTTCGCGTCGATGGCGTCGCACGACCTCCAGGAGCCGCTGCGGATGGTGGCGAGCTACACGCAGCTGATCGAGAGCCGGCTCGGCGACCGCCTGGACGAGGAGAGCCGGGAGTTCATGAAGCAGGTCGTCTCGGGCGCCGAGCGGATGCGGTCGATGGTGAACGAGCTCCTGAACTACTCCCGGGTGGGGCGGGGCACGGCGCCGCTGGAGTCCTTCGAGCTCGACGCCGCCCTGGACCGGGCGCTGGCGAACCTCAAGCTGGCCGTCGAGGAATCCGGCGCGCGCGTGACGCGCGGGCCGCTGCCCCGGGTCCGCGCGGACGAGGCCCTGCTGACCCAGCTGCTGCAGAACCTGGTCGGCAACGCGATCAAGTTCCGGGCGGGCAACGCGCCGGAGATCCACGTCGGCGCGGAGCGGTCGGGCGCCGACTGGACGGTGCGGGTGAAGGACAACGGGATCGGCGTGGATCCGGCCCAGCACGAGCGGATCTTCAAGATCTTCCAGCGGCTGCATCCCGTCCGGACCTATCCGGGGACGGGGATGGGGCTCGCCATCTGCAAGAAGATCGTCGAGCGGCACGGCGGCCGCCTCTGGATCGAGTCGGAGCTCGGCCGCGGCGCCGTCTTCCACTTCACGCTGGCGGCGGCCGGGCCGTGAAGCGCGAGCGCTGGCTCGACCTGGCCCGGAACCTCGACTGGGACTACAGCTACGTCCCGGAGCGCGAGCTCTTCCCGGAGGACATGAGCGGCCGCCCCTGGCTGCCCCGCGAGGCCTGGGCGGACTGGGACGAGCCGTACAAGACCTCCTACGCCGAGTACGTCGAGACGCAGCGGACCAAGGAGGAGGCCGTCGTCGCCGTGCGGGAGGCGGTCGGCCGGGCCGACGACCTCGAGACGCTCGACCCCGCGTGGAAGAGCGGCCTGAAGCTCCACGCCGCCACGCTGCCGCTCGCGGAGTTCGCGGCCGTCATCGGCAACCTCCGGGCCGCGCGCTTCGGCCGGACCTCCGCCTGGCGCACGATGGCCCTGTTCGGCGCGCTGGACGAGACGCGCCACACGCAGATCCCGCTGCGGCTCTTCCACGACCTCGTGCGCCGCGACCCCCAGTTCGACTGGACCCACCGCTTCTTCCACTCCAACGACTGGGTCGCGATCGCGGCGCGCCACCTCGCCGACGAGCTCCTGCTGGGCGCCGACCCCCTGGAGTTCGCGATCGCCACGAACTTCGTCTTCGAGACCGGCTTCACCAACCTGCAGTTCGTGGGCCTGGCCTCGGCCGCCCGCCTCGCCGGCGACCGCATGTTCGAGAAGATGCTCCAGAGCATCCAGACCGACGAGGCGCGCCACGCCCAGATCGGGCCCGCCACCCTCCGGATCCTCGTCCGGCACGACCCCGTCCGCGCCCAGGCCCTCCTGGACAAATGGTTCTGGCGCACCTGGCTCTTCTTCGCCGTCGTCACCGGCTTCACCCTCGACTACCTGACCCCCGTGAAGAGCCGCCAGCGCTCCTTCAAGGAGTTCATGGAGGAGTGGATCCTCGGCCAGTTCGACCGCTCGCTGGCGGACGTCGGCCTCCGCCGCCCCTGGTACTGGGACACGTTCCTCGCGTCCCTCGACACCTACCACCACCGCGTCTACGCGAGCGCCTACACGCACCGCGCGACCGTGTGGTTCGACGTCCCGCTCCCCGGCCCCAGCGAGCGCGCCTGGCTGCGGAAGAAGTATCCGGACACCTGGGACGAGGTCGATCCGGTCTGGGAGCGGATCACCCAGCGCTGGAAGGCCTGCGGGCCGGACGTCGAGTGGTACACCCACGGCGCCACCCCCGTCGCCTTCTGCGACCTCTGCCAGCTCGTCCTCTGCGGCGGCTCGGGCGGCGGGAATTCCGCGCGCACCGCCGCCCGGAACGGCCGGACCTACATCTTCTGCTCCGAGCCCTGCCAGCGGATCTTCGAGGCCGAGCCGGAGCGCTACGCCGAGCACAAGTCCGTCGTCGGCCGCATCCTCGCCGGCGAGGCTCCCGCCAACCTGCTGGAGCTCTGCCGCCTCTACTTCGGCCTCTCGGAGGACCACTGGGGCAAGGACGTCCACCGCGGCCGCTTTCCCTGGATGGGGAACGCCTGATGCTCGTGCCGCTTTACGGATTCCTGAAGGGCGACACCCTGGGCCTCGTGGTGCTCGTGCACGACTACCAGACGATGCGCGAGCTCGCCGTCTCGCTCCAGACGTCCGCGTCCGTCCGCGTCGCCCCCGCCGCGGCGGCGGACGTCTACTATCGCGGCCGCCTGCTCGCCCCCGACCTCACCGTGGCGGAGGCGGGCCTCCGCCCCCTCGATCGCGTCGACGTGGTGGGGAGGGAATGATGGCCTACGTCCGCCTCGCGCCTCTCGAGGACTTCTGGAGCGGCGAGCTCCGCGGGGAGGTCGTCGACGGCCGCAAGGTGCTCGTCGTGCGCCGCGGCGGCGACGTCCTCGCCTACGAGGACCGCTGCGCGCACCTCGGAGTCCGGCTCAGCGAGGGGCGGCTCGAGGGCGACGTCCTGACCTGCGCGGCGCACGAGTGGACCTACGACGTCCGCACGGGACAAGGCGTCAATCCGGCCGCGGCCTGCCTGAAGCGTTTTCCGGCGAAGGTCGAGGACGGCCAGGTCTGGGTGGACGTGAGCGATGCGTGACGCGACGGGTCCGATCCTGGAAGCCGGGGACGTCGCCCGCGCGGTGATCGACGCGATCCGCGAGGCGCATCCGGCGGCGGAGGTCGTCGACCACGGCGCCTACCTGCGCGTGGCGGTGCCGGGGTTCTGCTCGTTCCAGCGGGACGCGGTGGAGCGCCGCCTGGGACGTCCGTTCAAGCTCCCCGGGGACCTGGAGCTCATCATGCCGTCGTTCCAGGGCCGGTTCCGGGTGAGCGAAGAGGAGGCCGCCTGGACGCTGGGATGACGCGCCGGACCTATTCGCACCTGGAGGGCCTGGGGCGGAAGCCCACGGAGTACGAGATCGTCTCGTCGCGGCTGCTCTACTATCCCGGCCGGGGCCTGGAAGTCCGGCTGCCCGCCGGGGACTGGATCCGGCGGCACCAGGAGGAGTCGGCGCTGAAGTGCTCCGACTGGGAGCGCTTCGCGGATC
>DASVNH010000050.1:0-16278 GCA_036383955.1 Planctomycetota bacterium
CCAGCCGGGGGGGGGCGGCGCCCCCCGGGGCCGCCCCCCCGTCCCGGAAACATTTCACGCGCCGCGTCGTGAAATCTCCCGGGGACAGGATAGACTTCCCCCCGGAGGACCGACCGATGAGAACGATTCTGCTGCTGGCGACCCTCTGTGTCGCCTTGGGCGGCTGCGTGGTGCATGTCCGGGAACGGAACAACCCGCCGCCCCCGCCCCCGCCTCCGCGGACGACGGTGACGATCAGCTACGGCTGGAACCATCACCGCTACGTCGTGTGGCGCGAGTACTACGGCTGTTCGGACGACGAGGTGTACTACCTCGAGAACTCCCGCTACGACGACGACGACGTCCTGGTCTGCCTGTACCTGGCGCGCCGCGCGCGGGTGCCGCTGCGCTACGTCTTCTACGAGTACGACCGCTGCGGCCGGAACCACTACGCGGTGGCGATGAGCTTCCGGCTGCCCTGGGACATCTGGTTCATCCGCGACATCCCGCGCGGCTATAACTGCCCTCCCGTGTACGCCCGGACGTACGGCTACTACTGGAGCGGCCAGCCGCACTACTACTCGAACGACGAGATCTACGCGCTGGTGCACCTGCAGGTCGGGGTGCGCTACTACGGCTACTCGCACGTGAACTACTTCAGCGAGTACAACACCCACTATCAGCGCGGCGACCGCGCGCCGTTCCGGACCATCGTGATCAAGGATCACTCGAACGCCGGCCGCGGCGGGAGGTCGTGGGATGAGTCGCGCGTCGTGGTGCGCAACGACCGTCCCTGGAACCATCCCACGCCCCAGGAGTGGGAGAAGAAGCGCCAGGTCGAGCGCGAGCAGGTGAAGATCAAGTACACCCCCGATCGCGAGCGCCGGGAAGCGGAGGAGGCCCAGAAGGCCGCCGAGGCCCGCAAGGACGCCCACGAGGAAGCCAAGCGCAACCTCGAGGTCGCCAAGACTCGCCGCCTGGAAGAGGACCGGAAGAAGGACGTCGAAGAGAAGGAGCGCGGCCCCGCCAAGGGCCCGGAGAAGGGTCCCGACAAGGAGAAGGGCCCTGACAAGGAGAAGGGGCCGCCCGACAAGGAGAAGGGGCACGAAAAGGCTCCCGAGAAAGGACCCGACAAGGAAAAGGGCCCGGAGAAGCGCACCGATCCGACGCCGCCCAAGGAGAAGGGCCCTGAAAAGGGTCCCGACAAGGAGAAGGGTCCGGAGAAGGCCCCCGACCGCGAGAAGGGCCCCGAGAAGCGCAACGATCCGCCTCCGCCCAAGGAGAAGGGCCCGGAGAAGGGTCCCGACAAGGAGAAGGGTCCCGAGAAGGCGCCCGACCGTGAGAAGGGCCCGGAGAAGCGCAACGATCCGCCTCCGCCGCCTCCCAAGGAAAAGGGCCCGGAGAAGGCTCCCGAGCGTGAGAAGGGACCGGAAAAGCGCAACGATCCGCCCCCGCCGCCGCCCAAGGAAAAGGACCCGGAGAAGCGCAACGATCCGCCGCCTCCGCCCCCGCCTCCGAAGCAGCCCGAGCGCGGGCCGGAGAAGGCCCCTCCCCCGAAGAAGGACGACGGCGACAAAAAGGGCCCGCCGCCCGAGGACAAGAAGGACGACAAGAAGAAAAAGTAGCGACGCGACGTCCTCTACCGGCTACTTGCCCCGGTAGAGGACGATCGCGCCTTCATCCAGCCGCGCGTCGTTCCCGTGCGGCAGCGTCACCAGCTCCAGCACCTCGCCCAGAGCCGCGCCCTTGACCTTGAGCGTGAGGGGCGGCGCCTCGACACCCTTCTCCAGGACGATGTTGAGCTTCGAGAAGTCCCGCAGAAAGCTCACGATGTCGACGAAGTCCGTATTCTCGAAGGCGAGGTCGATCTTCATCGTCTCCAGCTGGCGCAGCGTCGCCCGGCTCGCCTCGCCCGGCTCCTGCGACCTCCAGCGGCCCTCCCGCGGAAGGGCCTTCGGCCCCCAAAGCTTCTCCGCGGGCGCGAAGTAGATCCGGCCCCAGCGGAACGCGTACTCCTGGCCCGCGCCCCGCACGAGCAGATCCAGGGACTGCCGGGCCGGCGTGTCCGCCAGCTTCAGCGAGGTGACCGGGATGTCGTCCTGCGGATGCGCCAGGATGTCGAGCAGCAGCAGCTCGCGGAGATAGTCCACCACCGCGGTGAGCGGCGCGTTCTCCATGTCCAGCGTGATCCGCGCCCGGTCGAGCGTCGCGAAGGCGGCCTGGCCCCGCTCCCCCGCCTCGCGGCGCTTCAGCTCGAACGTCAGCGCCGACAGCGCGTCCGAGCGGGCCGCGTCCGGGCGCTTGCGGCGGGCCTCGACGACCTCCGCCAGCGCCCCCGTTTCCAGCAGGGCCGCGCGGGCGCGCTCCGATTCCGCCGGCGTGCCGTCGAGGAAGCGCGAGACGAGGTCCGGCCTCTCCTGGCCCGCGACGCCCGGCGCCTCCGGACGCGGGACCACGACGTAGGCCAGCACGCCCAGGAGCAGCGCCGCGGCCGCGGCCACCGGCACGCGCCGCCAGCCGCGCGACGAGGCGGCCGGAGGCGCGACCCGCGCCTCGGCGCGGCGGAGGAGGTCGAGCTCCGCTTCGAGCCGGCCCAGGCGTCCCGCGCAGTCCGGGCAATCGTCGGCGTGCGAAGGGGCCGGCGCGAAGCCGTGAACGGCCTCGGTCAAGTCGCGGAGAGGGGAATGGCTCATGCGTCCTCCCTGACGTCGGCGCGGACCTTCTGCAGCCCGCGCCAGATCCTGTTTCGAACGGCGTTTTCGCTGAGGTCGAGCACGAAGGCGATCTCGCGGAGCGGCAGCGCCTCCTGCAGATGCAGGACGAGCGCGGCGCGGGTGTCGGGCGGGAGGGCGTCGAGCGCCCGCCGGACCCGGGCCAGGTCCTCGCCGCGCTCGAGGATCGCTTCGGGGCTGGGCGGCTCGACCTCCTCCGGCGGCGGCTCGCGGCGGCCCGCCTGGCGCAGGAGGTCGAGCGCGTAGTTCGACGCGATCTTCAGCACCCAGGAGCCGAAGCCGTAGCGGGGATCGTGGGCGTCGAGGCGGCTGAACGCGCGGAGGAAGGCTTCCTGGGCGACGTCCCGGGCGGTTTCGACGTGCCGGGTGAGCTTCCACGCCAGGGAGTAGGCCGCGCCGTAGTGGCGGCGGACGAGCTCGGCCCGCGCGGCCGCGTCGCCCGCCAGGGCCTTCTCGAGCAGCCCGGCCTCGCCCGCCTCGGTGTCCATCCGCATCTAAGGAGACGACGGACGGAGGCGGCGGCCGTCTCGCCATCCTCGGGAAATTATCGAGATTCCAGCCTGGCTGATTCCTCCAACTCGTCGGAGAAATCAGCCAGGCTGGGATCTCCGGGAGAGTTGGCAGCGGGGGCAGAAGACGGTCGACCGGCCGCCCAGGACCATCCCCTGGAGGCGCGCGCGGCAGCGCCGGCAGGGCTCGCCTGCCCGGGCGTAGACGAAGAACGGATTCGGCGCGCCCTCCTCCACGTACGCGGGCACTTCCCCCTTCGGGAACTCGCGGAGGCCGCGGCGCAGCGCCCAGCGGATCCCCCGCGCCAGGGCGCGGAGCGCGGGAGCGTCGATCGCGCGCGCGGCCGTCGCCGGATGGATCCGGGCGCGCCACAGCGCCTCGGCGGCGTAGATGTTCCCGAGGCCGCCCAGGACGCGCTGGTCCATGATGGTTTCCTTGACCGTGCGGGACGTCGAGGCGAAGGCCTCGCGCAGGTGGCGGAGGTCGAGGGCGTGGAGGGCGTCGGGCCCGATCGCGGCGATCTCCGGCCGGCGGAGCAGCGCCTCGTAGCTCGGCTCGGCCCGGATCCGGCCGAAGCGGCGGAGGTCGACGAAGCAGACGCGGCCGCCGTCGGACATCTCGAAGACGGCGCGGGTGAAGCGCGGAAGGACGTCGCCCTCGGCCCGCGCGATCTTCCCGGTCATGCCGAGGTGCAGGCCGAGCCCGGCGCCGCCGCCGAGGCGCGCGAGCATCCATTTGCCCCGGCGCTCGACGGCCTTCACCTCGCGTCCGGCCAGGCGCCGCGCGAGCGCGGCGGGCCGCGCGCCCGTGATCCGCCGGCCCACGCACCACGCGGCGAAGTTGCGGAGATTGGCCTCGACTTCGGGGAGCTCGGGCATGCCCCCTATCATGCCGCGCGGGATGGAAATGCGCGAGAGTCGGAACCCGGCCTGATCCGTTTCCGGAAGGGAGGAGGTTTCCCTCTTCCTTTCCAGGTCCGGCAGCGCCGAGCCCGGCTCCCGCTAAGTAAACGAGCCTTGAGGGGATTTGGGCGTGACGCGGATTCCGCTCGCCGGATCTTCCGTGATGCCATGACGGATACCCACATCCTCTCGCCCGTCCGCGTGTCGAGCCCGGGCATCCTCGACGGCGACGTCATTCCGCACCGCTTCACCGCGGACGGCGGCAACTTCTCGCCCGCCCTCTCGTGGTCCCACCTGCCCGAAGGGACGGTGTCGGTCGCGATCACGTGCGACGACCCCATCGGACCGCGGGGCCGGCCCTTCTATCTCTGGGCCGTCTACAACATCCCGCCCTTTCTCTCGGAGATCCCCGAGGGCCTTTCCAAGGTCCCCCTCTGCCCGGAGGTCCCCGGGGCCTCGCAGGGGCTCAACGACAAGGGCGTGGTCGGCTACGACGGGCCCGCCCCGCCCAAGGGCCACTCGCGCGCCTACGAGTTCCTCGTGCACGCCCTGGACACGGTGCTCGACCTCCCGCCCGGCCCCCGCGTGGAAGACGTCCACCGCGCCATGGAAGGCCATGTCCTCGGCATCGGACGTCTGGTGGGCACCTTCAGCGGGAGATAGAGGATGAAAAGCGTGAAGCGGGACAAATCTTCCCGGGATATTTGTCCGTAGCCGGACAAATATCCCGGGAAGATTTGTCCAACGAGGCCGTGTGCTAGACTGGCCCGGATGATCCTCCTGCTGCTCGCTCTCCAGGTCGACACGTTCGCCGGCACCGGCCAGGCCGGGCGCGCCGGGGACGGGGGGCCGGCGACGGCCGCCCAGATCAACAATCCGTTCGGCGTCGTGCGCGGCCCCGACGGCGCGATCTATTTCTGCGAGTACGACGGCCAGGTCGTGCGCCGCGTGGGCAAGGACGGGACGATCTCGACCGTCGCGGGCACCGGCGACAAGGGCTACGCCGGCGGGCCGGCCCTCCAGGCCAAGTTCTCCCAGCCGCACGAGATCCGCTTCGACGCCCGCGGCGACCTCTACGTCGCCGACATGCAGAACCACGCGATCCGCAAGATCGACATGAAGTCGGGCGTCGTCACCACCGTCGCGGGCACGGGCAAGCCGGGCTATGCCGGCGACGGCGGCCCCGCGACCGAGGCGCTGCTGAAGCAGCCCCACAGCCTCCAGTTCGGCCCGGGCGGCGACCTCTACGTCTGCGACATCGGCAACCACGTCATCCGCCGCGTCGACCCGAGCGGGAAGATCTCGACCTTCGCGGGCACCGGCAAGGCGGGGCCGACCCCCGACGGCGCGCCGATCCAGGGCACGCCGCTCAATGGGCCGCGCTCGCTGGACTTCGACGCCCAGGGCCGCCTCTGGCTCGCGACCCGCGAGGGCAACCAGGTCTTCCGTTTCGAGAGCGGCAAGATCCACCACGTCGCCGGCACGGGCAAGAAGGGCTTCACGGGCAACGGCGGTCCCGCGCGCGACGCGACGCTCTCGGGGCCGAAAGGCATCGCGGTCGCGCCGAACGGCGACGTCCTCCTCGTCGACACCGAAAGCCACTCCATCCGGAGGATCGTCGCGAAGACCGGCCGCCTCGAGCTCGTGATCGGCACCGGCGAAAAGGGCGACGGCCCCGACGGCCCGCCCGGCGCCTGCCGCCTGGCCCGCCCTCACGGCATCTGGGCGGATCCCGACGGCACCCTCTTCGTCGGCGACAGCGAGAACCACCGCGTCCGGCGGCTCAAATGACCGCGGCGACGATGATGATCCCCACGACGCCGAGCAGAAAGATGCCGATGGGGACGATCGTGTCGACGGCGGTCATGGCCCCCGTCACTTCCTGCTCGCCCGCCTCCGGGAAGCGCGGGATGCCGCGCGCGAGGACGTAGATCGCCTCCACGATCGCCGTGATGCCCAGGACGATGGCCCCGTTGTCCGCGTCCGGGTTCTTCGTCACCCGCAGCGCGCCGAGCACGATGAACCCGACGCCGACGAGGCCGATCGCGACCTGCCAGACGTAGCGCAGGTACACCTTCCACATGTGATCCGACTGGGCCATGTCCGTTCCCTCCTGGTCATTCGGTGGCGTACGCCCAGATCTCGAAGAGCGTCGCCGCGTAGATCCACCCGAAAAAGCCGGGGACGACCGACGTCCCCGGCGGCCTGAACCACGCCGTATCGCGGGCCCCGGCCGCTTTCAGGATCGCGCCGATCGTGATCGTGAAAAGGCCCTGGAGCAGGAAGTTGACGACGTAGTTGAGGCCGAAGATCGGCAGGAACAGCGGCCCGAAGATCCGCGCCTGCAGCAGATGCACGTGCTCGTGCGCCCCTCGACCTCCCAGGTTGACCGAGCCGAGGGTCTGAAGGACGTCGACGCCGAACCCGGACGTTTTCGTCGCGGGCGGCATGAAGACGATCCAGCCCTGCCCGCGGCTGCGCTCGCGGCTGGGGCTGCCGACGAACACGTAGATCGCGTTCCCGAAGATGAGCCCGAACAGCGTGTTCGGCAGGCTCCAGGTGAGGTCGACGAGGATCTCGAGCCAGCCCCGGCCCGTGCCGAGATCGTAGGCGAGGAGGATCCCGGCCTCGAGCCCGTAGAGCAGCCCCGGCACGCCGCCGATCAAGGCCCCGATCCAGAGGCCGTCGAGGCCGCCCAGCGCCGCGCCGACGCCCATGCCGATGCCGGCGGGCACCGCCGCGGAGAGGAGGATCGTCAGGAAGCCTTTCAGGATGTCGTTCATGCCTCTCCCATCGCGGCGACCGGGACTTCCTTTCGGAAAATCAGGTCGTGCCGCGGTCGACGCGGACGGCTTTCACGACCGCGATGACGGACCCGACGAGCAGGAAGACCGACCAGATCGCGGCCAGGATCGCCGTGATCAGCCCCGCGATCGCGTCGGTGATGCTCACCAGGACGCCCGGCGGAAAGCCGTGCAGGAAGCTCGTGATCACCTGCGCGAGCAGGCTGGTGAGGACCAGCAGGACCAGCCCCTTGTTCTGCAGGAAGCGGGGATGGGCCAGGATCAGGCAGACCGCCGCCGCCAGCTTGAGCAGCATGAACGCCGACAGCAGGCCCGCCGCGCGGCCGGTCTCAAAGTCGCCGTAGAGCGCCAGGTAGGCGATCGTCCCGAAGATCGGCGCCATCAGCAGCGTCACCATCACGATCAGCAGGATGAACGTGAGGATGATCAGCGCGATCGATCCGAGCAGCAGGAGCAGCGAGACGATCAGCGTCACGATCCCCTGGAGCTTCGCGTGGATCCCCGACGGCAGGAGCATCGACAGCCCCATCAGCCCGAACGTGTAGAGGATCAGGCCGTCCAGCAGCGCCAGGTACGGAATCCCGACGCCCGGAGGCGCGTCCCCCAGCGACGCCAGGCCCGCGTCCGCCGTCTTCGCCAGGGAAACCCACGACGACCCGAGCTCGCCGAAGAAGGCCAGCGCGGCGCAGACCAGGCCCACGACGAACAGGGGGACGATCATGAGACGAAACCCCAACTCCCAAATCCAAACTCCCAACCTCGTCCCCCCTCCCCCCCGGGGGGGACGCCGTTGGGATTTGGGAGTTGGGATTTGGGAGTTCCACGCATGGCTAGTCCTCGACCACGAAGACCTTGCAGGCGGAGTTCTTGTGCGTCGCGCAGGTCCCGAAGGTGATCGTTCCCCCCTCCTTCAGGATCACGAAGGACGTCGACTCCTTGTTCTTGATCTCCTTGTCCTCCGGATCCCAGGGCTGGCGGTCCATCTTCGACGGCTTGAGGTTGGGCCCGCGCTGGTAAGTGAGGACGATCCGGCACGTCTTCGCGATCCGAAGCTTCAGCGTCCGCATGGCCTGGTCGGAGGGGCCGACGGAGGTCGACGTCCCTTGGGCGAACTCCTTGGCGGCGAGCTTCGCCTTCGACTTCATCGATCCGACCAGGCCGTCCAGCGTCCTCTCGAAGCCCGACGGGTCGCGCTCGGGATCCTTCGAGGGCGGATCCGAGCGCGCCGCGCCGAGGACCACCCCGACGGCGAAGAGCGCCGCCAGGAGGACCAGGACGACGATGAAGACCTTCTTCCCGTCCATCAGCGGATGATCTTCTTGATGAAGGTCCCGTGGTACGACAGGGTCACGGCCTTGCGGACGTCGTGCAGCACCTCCCCCTTGGGTCCGAACAGCTGCACCTGGAGCTCGTCGACCTTCACGGAGCCGGCGGTGAAGACCCGGATCGCGACGCTGACCTCGCCCTTGCCTTCCTTTCCGGTCTGGACGGCCGCGGCGGAGCCGCCGGGCGACAGCTTTCCTCCCGTGAGGGGCGTGACGACGATCCGGGCGGCCGCCCCGTGCTGGGTCGCGTAGCTGAGCTTGACCATCGCGCTCCCGCCGGACGAGAGGTTGCCGGGGTTCGGGGTGACTTCGGTCACGTTGGCGTAGTCCAGCTTCAGCTTGTAGAGGTCGGCCCGCAGCATCGGCAGATCGACGAGGACCAGGCGGCCGTGCGCCTTCGCGACGGTCAGCTTGACCACGCTTTCCGGCTCGGCCCGCGCGCCGGGCGCCGGCGCCTGCCGGAGCACCGTGCCCGCGGTCACGGACGTGTTCACCTCCTCGATCGGCTCCCAGTCCAGCTTCGCGTGCTTGAGCGCCACCACCGCGTCCTGCACCATCTTCTGGAGGACGCTGGGCACCACGATGGACTCCTTCTCGGCCAGCAGCTCCACCACCCCGCCCCGCTGCGCCTTCGTGCCGCCCGCCGGAATCTGGCCGACGACCAGCCCGGGAGCCCCGCCCGTGAACTTCGGCTCGCCCATCTTGATCGAGAAGCCCGCCTCGTAGAGCGCGACCTTGGCGCTGTCGACGGGCTTCCCCGTCACGACCGGAACCGCCACCTCGTCGGGCGGCGGAGGCGGCGCCGCCTGCGGGTTGATCTCGACCTCCGACCCCTTCGGCGCCTTCTCGCCGGCCGCCGGCGTCTGGCCGACGACCGTGCCGGGCTTGGCGCCGGCGACGTCCTTCACCTCGCCCATGCGCGACGCGAGGCCGAGCGCGGTCAGCGCGCCGCCCGCCTCCTCGACCGTCTTGCCCTTCAGGTCCGGGACGTCGACCGTCTCCGCCGCCGGCTCGCCCCCGCCCCGCAGCGCGAAGTAGAGGCCGATGCCGATGCCGATCACCACCACCGCGATGACCGGGATGATCCACATCGGGAACTTGTTGGGCGCGGGCGGCGCCGACGCGGCGACCTTGACGGCGATCGCGGGCCCGGGCGTCGAATCCTCGTCCGGATTCTCGCTCGAGACGAAGTCCATCCGGAACGTGTAGGCCCCCTTCGGCGTGTCCTGGGGGACGTCGACCTTCACCTTGTACTGGTGCGTGCCCTTCGGCGCGAAGGACCGCTCTTCTTCGCCGTCGACGACCCGGATCCACTCCTTCCGCGTGGGATCGATGGGCACGAGCCGCGCGGTCCCGCGCAGGGCGCGGTCCGTCTGGTTCGTCACCGTCAGGGTGACCTCTCCCGAGGCCTTCCCGGCGAGCTCCAGCGTGTTCACCGGGGTCGTGATCGCGAAACTCCTGCTCATGGCGTTCTCCTTATGCGTCCAGCAATTCGTAAGTCACGTAGGCGGGTTTCTCCCGCTCGATGATCCGTTCCACCAGCGGGCGATGGATCGCCACGGCCTTCGGCATCCGGACGCGGACGTGGAAGGGGCGCGGACGTCCGTCGCGCCCGGGCACGCGCTCCTCCACCGAGAAGCCGCTCGCGCCCGTCGCGATCTCCAGGAAGCGGAGGAGGCCTCTCGACGTCCCCCGCCACTGCGAGAGGTGGGCCGCCGAGGCGACGAGCTCCCGCAGCCGGCCGAGCCCGGTGCTGATCGGACGTCGCAGCGACGCCGCCGGGACGTCGCCGGACGTGGGGACGTCGAAGAGCCCCTCCAGGTCCAGCCAGGACGCGAGGACCGGGACGAAGGCGTCCGGCGCGCGGTACGGGCTGAAGACGTCGGGGACGCCCGTCAGCGCCTCTTCCGAGGGCCGGTGCAGGCCTTCCATGACGCCGAGGAGGGCCGCGAGCGGGCCGCCCTCGCGGACAGTCCGGCGGTACACCTCGGGCAGGAGGCGTTCAATCGCGGCGCGCTTCATCTTCCCTCACCACGCGGATGCGGTGTTCGCCGGAGCAGAAGAGCCAGGTCGGCGGCAGGGCGACGGTCTCGAAGCGGCTCTCGGAGCGCTTCGCGTAGGTCGTCCCGCCGTCCACGCTCGAGAAGATGCCGCCCGGACCGGCGGCGAAGATCGTCTTGCCCGAGGGATCGACGGCGATGTCCTCCACGGGCTGGAGCCGCCCCGAGTCGCGCAGGGGCAGGTCGCAGCCCACGAAGTCGGGCGCCTTCCACTCGGGATCCGGCATGGCCCGGGCGAGCGAGAGCACGCCGGCCGAGAACGTCGCGGCGAGGACGTTGGCGCCCTGGAAGGCGAGGGCCTTCACGCTCCCGCCCTTCCAGCCCTTGCCGAACTTCTTGAAGCCCTCGGCGGAGTTCTGCGCGCCCATCAGCTCCGTGCGGAACACGCCCTTGCCGGGATCGTTCTCGCCGGCGGCCGCGATCCCCGCCCAGAGGTAGCTCCGGGGGCCGTCGCGCTCCACCGCGAGCACCCGGACGTCCTCCCCCTTCAGGCCCAGCGGCCGGAAGGTCTTGGAGCGGCCGCCCTCGCTGGACACGGAGACGCCGCCGGTGCCGCGGGCGGCCACCGCCACGTTCAGGCTCCCGCTGGAGTCGGCCGCGGCCGCCACCGCCCAGAAGCCCCGGTCCGGATCGGCCGGGTCGACCATCACCTGCACCGGGCTCGCCGCGCGGTCGCTCCGCAGGACGAGCTCGTAGAGCCCGACGTCCGTCGCCAGGAACAGCACCGGGTCGCCGTCCCGCAGGCCCCACGCCATGTCGTCGATCGCGAACGCCGTGCTCGCGAGCGAGGTCCAGGTCTCGCCGCAATCCTCGGAGACGTGGACGCGCGCGCCCCCCTTGTCGAGGCGCGTGGCCACCGCCAGCACGCCGGGACGCAGCGCGTGGATGCGCGCGAGCTGCGCGCTTTCGCCCGGGAAGCGGCCGGCCGCCTCCCAGCCCGCGCCGTCGGTCAGCGACCGGTACAGGGTGTCGCCCGCCACCGCGTACCACGCGCCGGGCTGATAGTCGTCCTGGGAGACGGAGCGGACGTCCTTCGCCGGGACCTCGCCCACGACGAACTGGATGCCCTCGACGTAGCTCACGCCGGGCTCCGAGCGCACCGTCTCGTACACGTGAAAGGCGCGGAGCGGCTCGCCGAACGGCCAGCCCTGCGGCCGCAGGTCGGTGCGCAGCGGATTGATGATCTGATTCAGGCGCCGGAGCAGGCGCTGCTCGACGGCCTTCGGGTCCTCCTCGCGGTGCACCACGACCTTCGCTTCCACCGCCACTTCCTTGCAGCGGGCCCACTGGACTTCGCAGGCCGTGCCGAGGGGGCGCTTCTCGTCCAGCGCCTTCCGGATCCGCTTGAGCGCGTCCGGCGTCTGGTGCTGGCGCAGCAGCTCGCTCGTGACGCGGCGGCCGCCGTCCGACGCGTCCGGGACGTCCGGCACCAGCAGCACCTCGACCGTCCCGGGCGCCGCGTGGCGCCACAGGGCCGCCTTCGTGAACGCCTTCGCGCGCGCGACGACGCCGGGATGGCCCATCGCCACGAGCTCGAAGTCGCTCGCCGTCACCGCCCGCTTGAGCGAATGCAGCTCCTGCGGCCCCCGCAGCAGCGCGTTCTCGAGCGTCTCCGCCGCCCGCCCGCCGGAGGCCGTCGCCGGATTCGTCACCTTGACCTGCGGCAGCGGGTCCTTGAGGGTGTCGATCAGCCCCGCCCCGACGTTGCCCTCGGGGCCGCCGCCGCGCGCGTACCAGAGGCGGATCTGCCGGCCCGTCGCGGGGACCTCGGCCAGGGGCACGGGCCGCGCCTCTCCGCTCAGCGCCGGGGCGAACATGATCGAGCCCGTCAGGCGGTCGGCGACGTAGACGAAGCGGTCCGCGCCGAGATCGGTGAAGTTCTCGACCTCCCGCCAGATCCGGAACGGCTTCCCTTCCCATTCGAGGGCGGGGGCGCGCTCGTCGAGCTCGTCGTCGACGGCCTCCACGGCCACCACGAGGTCCAGCTCGGTCCCGGTGGGCGCGACGAGGGGCACGCGGCGGGCGTCGACCGACTGCCCGGGCATGCCGGTGCCGAGGCCGGCGAGCTCGCCGGCGACGATCTCGGCGTGAAGGGCGGGGACGTCGACCTCCGTCCGTCCCGGGGCGATCTCCGCGTCGCGGGTGGTGACGAAGACGGGGCCTTCCCCGCCGGCGGCGCCGCGCTTGAGGGTGACGCGGGTGCCGCGGGGGATCTCGAGGGCCTGGGCGGGGGCCGCGTCCATGGTGAAGCGGAGCGTCGCCGCCGCGGCGGCGGGCGGCTGGAGCCGGACGCCGATCAGGCGGAGGAATTCGATGTAGGCCTTCTCCGGCAGGCGATTGAGCCGGTAGATCATCTGCTCCGTGAGGTAGGCGAAGGTTTCGAGGAGCGTGACGCCGGGATCGGACGCGGAAAGATCGGTCCACGCGGGGCATTCCCGGCCGATCAGGAGCCGGGCCTCCGTGACCAGGTCCGCGAACGAGCGGTCGTCCAGGTTGGGCGGCAGGATGGGCATCAGACGGTTCCTCCGGCGAGATCGAGGCTGAACGTGATCCGGTCGAGCTCCCGCGTCGAGCGCAGGCGGTAGTCGAGGCGCACGACGAGGCGGCCGGGATCCGCGTCGTCGCGGCCGGCGTCGATCCGCTCGACCTCGACGCGGGGCTCCCAGCGCGCGAGCGCGCGCCGGACGTAGTGGATCGCCAGGCCGGCCGTCGTGTCGTCGTTGGGCGAGAACACGAGGCGATGGAGCTCGCAGCCGTAGTCCGGCCGCATCACCCGCTCGCCGGGCCGGGTGGTCAGCAGCAGCAGCACCGCCTGGCGCACGGCGGCGGGGCCGTGCGCCATCTCGACGCCGCCCGTCGGCGCGAGCCGCACGCCGCCGAACGCGCCCGCCGCGTCCACGTCGGGATGGAAGAAGCGCCAGGACCGGTAGCGGGCCGCGCTCACGCGTCCGCCCCCACGAAGGCCTGGCCCGCCGAGCGGACCTTGTACTTCACCATGCCCGGGGGCGTCCCGTCGGTCGTCCCCGTCACCGCGTCGAGGGCCGCGCGGCGGCCGTCCACGTTCACGAAGCCCGAATAGCCGCTCTCGACCGGGAGCGTCAGGACGCAGGGCTTGATCGTGGCGCCGTAGTTGGGGCAGCCCACGATCGTCCGCCCCTCAGGATCGGGATGGAGCAGCACGGGCCGGCCCTGCACCGTGACCCAGGTCTGCGTGGCGATCAGGCTCACGAGCCCCGTCACGTGGTCGCAGGGCAGGACGGCGTCGAGCGTCAGCAGTTTCATATCAGGCCTGCTGGAAATCCACGGTCCGGCCGCGGATCACCACCGACTTCCCCGGCGCCTCGATCCTCAGGTCCGCCGCGGCGTGCAGCGTCACGCCGTCCGGCGCGAGCTCGACATAACTCCCGCCCTTGTTCTCCACCCGCACGGTCCCCTTCGCGTCGTCCAGCCGGATCGTCTGGCCGTCGGGCGTGCCGAACGTGTAGCGCTTCACCGCGCCGCCCTCGACCCCCGCGTCCGGCGCGCCGCCGGCGCCGTAGAGGCCGCCGAGCACCAGCGCGCGCGCCGCGTCCCCGTCGGGCAGCAGGACGAGGACGCGGTCGTCGACGTCCGGCAGCGCCACGCAGCCTTTCTTGGGGCCCGCGCCGGGAATCACCACCGCCATCCATCCGGTCTCGAGGTCGCCCATCCCGGGAAGCAGCGCCCGGACCCGTCCGAGCTTCTCGGGGTCGTCCACGCCCGTGATCACGCCGACCGCGACGGCCGTCGAAGGCGCCGCCGCGTCCGGAACAGGAGGCGACGTGGAGAACTCGGTGACGTAGCCGAGGCGGGCGTCGATGACGTGCTCGACCACCGTCGGTACGAAGAGCCCGTCCAGGTCCGCCGCCAGGCCCGCGATCTCGACGGGCGTGCCCGGCCGCAGGGCCGGATCTCCCGCGGCCACGGCCCACAGGGTCGTCTCGCGGGCGACCTCCACGTCGAGCGCGGCCTGGGCGACGGCCTCCGCCCGCGCCGCGTCTTCCATCACGCGGCCGGCCCGGGTCCGGCCCCCCTCTTCGCCGACCGCCGCCGGCGCGGTGAGCTCCGACAGGGCGCGCGCGGTCCGCGGCTCGCGGGCCGTCGCCCGGTGCACTTCGGCGCGGCCCGGGTCCCATCCCACCGCGGCCACGCTCCGGCACGCGGGCTCGGCGTTGAGCTCGACCCGCGCCTGGAGCAGCGTCGTGCCCCGCTCCAGGAGGACCGGCGCGCCCGTCCCGCTCAGCGGGAACAGGCAGAGCGTGTCCCCGCGGAGGTCGAAATAGAGCCCGCATTCCTCCGTCACCGCGCGGAGGAGGTCGAGGTCGGTGGGCCCGCACTGCGTCCGCCGGTCGTGGAGCGGCCCGTCCTCGCCGGCCTCCACGGTCAGGCCGAGGTCCCCGACCAGCTCGCGCGCCAGGTCCGCCGCCCGGACCTGCACGTGCACGCGCAGGGGGCGGCGCTTGCGCAGCCGGTGGAGGACGTCGTAGGCCCGCACCCGCACCACGTGGCCGCCGGTCGGCTCGAACTCGTGCTCCACCGCCGTCACGTCGCCGGTGAAGAGGACCCGGTCCGCCGCGGCGATCTCGATCGGCGCCCCGGGCTTCACGGCGCGGTCGGGCAGCTCCGCGAAGACGATCTCGGCCTGGGCGGGAAGCGAGAGCCGGCGGCGCACCCGCAGCTCCAGGAGCCGGACTTCGTCGGGCAGCGCCAGCGGGACGCCGCCGATCGTGACGCGCGGCCGCGGAAGGCCTTCGATGGGCTTCATGGCGCGCCTCCCGGGACGCGCAGGACCTGGCCGGGCCGCAGCGCGGAGGGATCGTCGACGTCGTTCAGGCGCGCGAGGAGCCGCCACAACGCGGCGCTCCCGAGATAGCGCGCGGCCAGGATGTCGATCCGGTCGCCCAGGCCCTGCCCGCCCGGGTCGTCGCCGTCCCCCTCCGGCGGCGCGCCGCCCGCCACCTCGTGGACCCGCAGCTCCTCGTCGGGAACGTCGGCGCCCGGGACGTCGTCGTCCTCGGGAACCGCGCCCGGAACGTCGGCGCCCGGCACGGGATCGGGCAGCTCGGGGAGGCGGGGCTCGGGCGTCCGGAGGAAGCGGAGGCGGACCCAGGAGCGGCGGGGCGCGCCGTCGGCGCCGAAGGCTTCGAGCCGCTCGGCGATGTCGGCGACGACCCCCGGGAGGTTCCAGGTCTTGCCCCAGACGAAGCGCGCGACGGGCGGACGTCCGAAGCCCGCCTCCGGCCCGGCGTTTTCGGCCAGGTTCCAGAGCGGGCCGGTCAGAGTGCGGACGTCCCGGGCGGGGACGGACGAGCCGGGGAGGGTGACGTCGAAGAGGAGCTCCAGCGTCAGCGCCGTGCTGCCGCCGCCCGTGTAGAGGAGCGGCTGGTCGGAGAGGCCGGCGCCCGCGAGGACGCCGGTGCCGGCGCGCCGCGGACGGACGCCCGCGCTGCGCTGGACGAGGAGCGTCTCGGGATTGAGCATGCACCCGATGCGCTCGCCCGTGGACTCGATGAGGAAGGCTACTCGCTCCATGGAATCCCCCTCTGCTCCAGGTCCAGGCGGCGCCGCCGCTCCGCGTCCCGCGGCCCGTCGCGCCAGGGCTCGTCGTCGTCGGTGGGCCGGACCGGCAGGTCGGGCCAGGCCGGGGCCGTCTCGGGGCTCGGCGGCTCCGTCAGGCGGAGCTCCACCGGGCGGGCGACGCGCGCGAGGTCGACGTGAAGATCCGGGGCCTCTTCGTGGACGCCGGCCGGATCGGCGGGACGTCGCGCGGGCGAAATCCAGGGCGCCGCGGGCGCGGCGGCGCGGGAGACGGGCTCGGGCCTTTGCGCCGGCTGGGCCTTTTGCGCCGGCTGGGCCCTCCGCGCGGGCGCGGCGGGAGCCGGCGCCGGCTCGAACGGGATTCGCCGGGCGGACGCCCTCTCGTCGACGATCTCGAATCGGCGGCGAGG
>DASVNH010000051.1:0-16118 GCA_036383955.1 Planctomycetota bacterium
CATGATGGAGCAGTTCCGGGGCCTCTTCGAGCAGTTCGGGATGGACCCGGAGCAGTTCTTCGACCAGGGCAAGGACGGCAAGTACCGCTTCAAGAAGGACTGGAACCAGCTCTTCAAGGGCATGGAGAAGTTCTTCAAGGACATGCCCCGCGGCCTGCCCGGCCTCGAGCCCGAGGAGGAGCCGGCGCCCGAGGCCCCCGCGCCCGCCCCCAAGAAGCCGGCCGTCGCGAAGAAGCCGGCGACGCCCCGCGTCTGGATGGGCCTGCTCGGCGAGGAGGTCGGCGACGACCTGCGCGCCCAGCTCGACCTGACGGGCGGCGTGCTGGTGACGGACGTCAGCCCCGGCGGCCCGGCGGAGAAGGCCGGCGTGAAGAAGAGCGACGTCCTCCTGAAGGTGGACGGCAAGCCGATGAAGGGCCCCGACGCCCTGGGCGAGTTCATGTCCGGCGCCAAGGCCGGCCAGGAGGTCGCGCTGACGGTGCTCCGCAAGGGCAAGGAGCTGACGCTCAAGCTCACGCTGGCCGAGCGCAAAGAGTAACGGAACGCGATCAAGCGAAGGGCCGCGGGCGACCGCGGCCCTTTTTTTTCATCGAATTCCTCGAACCTCCGGGCGTCGGGTCACATCTAATCGCTAGGAGACGATCCAAACCGGGGTCTGGATCGTTATAGATAGGGATGCCTGACGCGGCCGAAACACGCCTGATCCAGCGCTGCCAGGAAGGGAAGGAAGACGCCTTCCGCGAGCTGGTGGACCGCTACCAGCGGCGCGTCTACTGGATCGCCCACAACATGGTGGGGAACTTCGAGACCGCCCGGGAGATCTCCCAGGAAGCCTTCGTCCGCATCTTCCGGAACATCTCCCGCTTCGACATCAAAAAGAACTTCTACACCTGGCTGTACCAGATCACCGTGAACCTCTGCATCGACCACCTCCGCAAGGCCTCCCACGGCCGGACCGTGGACCTCGAGGTCATCGGCGGCATGGCCGATCCCGCCCGGCGCGACCCGTCCGACGAGGGCGAACGCACCGAGACCGGACGCCGCGTGCACGGCGCGCTCGACCGCCTGCCCCCCAAGTACAAGGCCGTGCTCACGCTGCGCGACATCCAGGGCTTCTCCTGCGAGGAGATCTCCGAGATCGTCGGCTGCTCCAACGCCACCGTCCGCTGGCGCCTGCATCGGGCCCGCAAGCTCTTCAAGGCCATCTGGGAAGGCGGCGGCGCCGAGCTCATCGGCGGCGAAGAGGCGGACACCACCGCCTCCGACGACCTCTCCTAGCCACGAAACGGACCGTCCGTTTCGCGCCGCTAACGTCCTCCCTCCCATGAGCGTATAATCAGGCGAACACCATGGAGATGCCGTTGATGGGATGTGAAGACGTCCGCGACCTGCTGGCCATCTACGTCGGCGGGGACTGCCGCGACGAGGACGGGGAGGCCGTCGAGGCCCACGTCGCCCTCTGCGGCCCCTGCGCCCGCGAGCTCGACCTCTATCGGGAGGCCCGCGCCGCGCTGGCGACCCTCTCCGACGTCCCGGCCCCCGCCGGCCTCGGCAAGGCGATCTGGGCCGGCGTGAAGAACGAGATGTTCCCGCGGCGCGCCCCGGCCCGCGGCCTCTGGTTCGACGAGATCCTCCGCTACGCCGCCCTGCTCATGCTCGGCCTCGGCGCCGGCGTCCTCCTCCACACGATGCGCGGCCCCGCCGAGACCTCGGCCGCCACGGCGGACCTCGGCCGCTCCGTCGGCACCCTGGTGGACGTCCGCGCCGTCACCTCGCCCCCGCGCCCTCTCCCGCTGCCGCGGGGGAGCGTCGACGGGGACTTCTATCTGCCGCGCGTGGAAGGATTCCCGGCGGACGGCGCGAGGGATTTCTAGGACGTGATTCACGCGGTCGTTTTCTTCGTCCTTCTCGGCGCCCCCCAGGACGGCTCCTCCCTCCAGAAGATGGAGAAGGAGATCCAGACCGTCCTGGACAAGGTCCGCCCCTCGGTGGCCCTGATCACCACCGTCTTCAAGCTGGAGTCGGGGCAGACCGTCGAGGAGCTCACCTTCTCCGGCGTCGTGTACTCCAAGGAAGGGCACGTCGTCACCGACGCGAGCGGCGTGGAGCAGGCCTCCGAGATCCACGTCCGCGCCGGCGGCAACGTCGCCCGCGCCAAGCACGTCGCCTCCGACAAGCGCACCGGCGTCGCGGTGCTGCGCGTCGACCTCCCCAACCTCGTCCCCGCCTCCTTCGCCGACGAGCCCGCCCGCCCCGGCGCCACCGCCATCGCCGTCGGCAACGCCCTCGGCGCCCGCTGGAGCGCCGCCGTCGGCACCGTCACCGCCCGCGGCCTCTCCGTGCTCGTCAAGAACCGGCGCTTCGACGACCTCCTCCAGGTCACCTCGCCCGTCCAGCCCGGCGACTGCGGGGGCTTCGTCGCCGACGCCACCGGCCGCTTCATCGGTCTCGTCCACTCCGGCGCCGCCCCCGAGCAGGAGCGCGGCGCCCCCGGCAGCCTCCTGCCCCTCTTCGGCAAGGAGGATCGCGACCTCCGCGGCGCCGCCCGCGGCTCCGGCTTCGTCACCGCCTCCGAATGGGTCCGCTTCTCCGCCGACCGCATCATCAAGCACGGACGCATGGTCCGCGGCTGGATCGGCCTCTCCGCCCGCCCCCTCGAGTCGGGCGTCGAGGTCATCCGCGTCGACTTCGAGGGCCCCGCCCGCCGCGCCGGCATCGCGGTCAAGGACGTGCTCCTCGAGTTCGACGGCGAGGCGGTGAAGGACGTCGACTCCCTCCGCTGGAAGGTCGCGCGGGAGGAGACGGCCCGGAAGGTGAAGGTGGTGGTGGCGCGGGAGCGGGAGCGGCTGTCGGTCGATCTCCACCTGGAAATCGACCCCCAGAAGTGAGGCGCGGCATGACCACGGCGACGCGTTGGGCGCTGGTGACCCTGTTCCTCGGCGGCGGCGTCGCGGCCGGGATGGGGCTGGCGAGGACGTTCGACGTCCGATCCAACCCGGCGGGAGCGCCGCCCGCGCGCGCGCCGCTCGCGGAGCCCCCGGCGGCGCTGGTTTCGCTGCAGGACTCGTTCGCCCAGGTGGCCGAGGCGGCCTCGCCGTCGGTCGTGCACATCACGCTGGAAGGCGCCGACCTCCTCCGCCCCGAAGGGATCGGCTCGGGCGTGGTCGTCAGCGAGGAAGGCTACGTGATCACCAACCACCACGTGGTGGAGGCGGCCGGGGGCGGGGCGCGGGGCCTGCGGGTCCGCTTCGTCGACGGCATGGAATTCGCCGCCAAGACGCTGGGCACGGACCCGGAGACGGACCTGGCCCTGCTCAAGCTGGACGTGCCCGCCGGCTCGAAGGTCACGCGGGCGGTCTTCGCCGACTCCGACCGGGTCCGCGTGGGCGACTGGTGCCTGGCGATCGGGAGCCCGTTCGGCTACCGCCACTCGGTCACGGCCGGCATCGTGAGCGCGAAGCACCGGCAGGCGGGGATGTCGCAGGTCTACCAGGACTTCATCCAGACGGACGCGGCGATCAACCCGGGCAACTCGGGCGGGGCGCTCGTGAACATCCGCGGCGAGCTCATCGGGATCAACACGGCGATCGTGACGGAGTCGCAGGGGAACGACGGCGTGGGCCTGGCGATCCCCTCCAACATCGTGAGCCAGGTGAGCGGCGCGCTCATGAAAGAGGGCCGGGTTCGGCGCGGCTACCTGGGCGTGCGCTCGGTGGATCTCGACAGCCGCCTGATGGAAGCGCTGCGCGTCGAGAGCGGCGTGCGGAACCCCGAGGACATGCTCAAGCACCTCGGCCTCAAGGAGCCGCGGGGGACCTACATCATCCACGTCGAGGAAGGCTCGCCCGCCGCGAAGGCCGGCGTGCTGGAGCGCGACGTCCTCCTGGAGCTGAACGGCCGGCGGGTCACCAGCCAGAGCGACCTGCTCTTCCGCATGGCGGACATCAAGCCGGGCACCGTCATCCCTCTCAAGGTGGTCCGCGACGGCAAGGAGCGCGAGCTCGCGGCGACCGTCCAGGAGCGCCCGCCGATGGACATCCGACGCCGTCGCCGCTGAGGCGGCGACGGCGAAAGCCCAAGGGCCAAACCCCAAATCCCAAGGTCGTCATGGTTTCACTTTCTTGAGCGGATGGCAAAGTCAGCGCGCCAGTCCCGCCGCGCGCCAGTCCTTCGAACGCGGATCGTCCGGCGCCACGAGCGGTCCGCCTTGCCCTAGGACCCAGAGTCGCGCCCAGCGGGGCTCGAAAGTCCGGCCGGTCCAGGACAGGAATACGGTCCGCACGCCCCAGTTGTCGATCAACTCGTCGCCGTCCACGATCCAATCGCGGGAGCTCGAAGCGAGTTCTTCCCTGCTGTCGCCGTCGACATCCTCGAAGACGAGCCGGGTCGCGGCCTCATCGTCAAGGTCCCAGGCGAGCTCGTCGGAGGTGAAGAATCTCGCGACGAGTTCCACGCCGAATGGGGAGGACGCCTTCCAGATAAACCTCTGGATGTTTCTCCCGGCGCCGTCGAAGACCAAGAAGGTCTCACAGAGGCCAGGGGGGTGGGCGAGCCAAAGCCGGCCGGACTCGCCGTAGTAGTTGTCGATCGGCCAGGAGCCGCCCCACTTGTGGCGAAGGAAAGACGGGCCGCCCTCAATATGTTCGACCCAGTACCCGCGGGCAGCCTGGGAGACTTGCGCGTGTTCATAGGGCGAACTGACGGGCCGGATGCCGACCTGCGCGAAGGCCGCAAGAACGGCCGCGATGACGGATAGGGGAAGCATGACCTTCACGGGGCCCCTCTCTCTCGATTCCTTGAGAGTATAGCGCCAGCCGCGGGTAAAGTCGGTCCATGGCCGGGGAGCAGCAGGGAGAGCTCAGGCGGGTCATCGGCTTCTGGGGCGGCACCGCCCTGATCATCGGCGTCACCATCGGCAGCGGCATCTTCCGCAAGCCGGCCACCCTGGCCCAGCTGGTGCCCGATCCGCGGGTCATCCTGGGGCTCTGGGCGGGCTGCGGAGTCGTGTCGATCTGCGGCGCCCTCGCGATGGCCGAACTGGCCTCGCTCCTGCCCAAGACCGGCGGTCTCTACGCCTATCTGCGCGGCGCCTACGGCGACGCCGCCGCCTTCGTCTTCGGCTGGATCTACCTGCTCATCGCGACGCCCGCCACGATCGGCGCGCTCGCGACCTTCCTCGCCGAGCTCCTCGCCGGCGTGGCGGGCCTGCCCCTGGCCTCCGTGCCCTTCGTCGCCGCGGGGGCCGTCGCCGTCCTCACCTGCGTCAACCTGGCCGGCACGGTCTCCGGCACCGCCCTGGGCAACGTCCTCACCGCGATCAAGGTCGGGGCGCTGTTCGTGCTGGCGGTCGTCGCCCTTTTCGTCGTGCCGGGAACCTTCGGCCATCTGCGGCCGGTCCCGGGGACGTCGATCGACGGCCCCGCGCTGGGCCGCGCGGCGGCCTCCGTCATCTGGGCCTTCGACGGCTGGATCGCGGTCAGCATGGTCGCGGGAGAGGTCAAGAATCCGGAGAAGATCATGACCCGGATCATCGTCGCGGGCATGCTGGCCATCGTCGTGCTCTACCTGGGCGCGAACATCGGCTACTTCCACGCGATGGCGCTGCCCGATATGGCCGTCGCGCCGGACGGCGTCCCCGCCGCGATCATGGGCGCCGCCTTCGGCCCGTGGGGCGCGACCCTCATCGGCGCGGGCGTGATGTGCAGCGTCCTCGGCGCCCTCCACGGCAGCGTGCTCACGCGCGCGCGGGTGCCCTTCGCGCTGGCGCGGGACCGGCTGACGTTCGACTTCCTGGGGCGCGCGAAGCGCTCGACGCCCCACGCCTCGCTGCTGATCCAGGGCGTCGTGGCGATCCTGCTGATCGCGGTCCTCCGGGATCCGGCCAAGCCCGGCCGCCTCTTCGACAAGCTCACCACGTACTTCGTGGTCGTCGAGTGGTTCGCCCTGCTCTTCGCGGTGGGGGCGGTCTTCGTCTTCCGGAAAAAGGACCCGCGGCCGCGCCCGTTCAGCGTGCCGTTCTATCCCTGGGTGCCGCTGATTTTCATCGCGGGCACGACGGCCGGCCTCGCGGCGATCGTCTGGGGAGAGTGGATGGACGGCAACCGCTCGCCGGTCTGGGGGCTGCTGATCGCGCTCGCCGGCTTCCCGGTCTACTGGGCCTGGCGCAAGCTCTCGTTGACGCGGACCTCGTAGGCCTTCATCACGCCGCGGGTGACGGGGCCCGGCGGCTTGAGGATCGGCACGATCTCCATCAGGCTGTTCGTCAGGAAGGCCTCCTCGGCCTTCCAGAGCTCCTTGATCTTGACCGTCCGCTCCTTCGTTTGCATGAGCTCCATGATGGTCCAGCGCGTGATGCCCGGCAGGACGCCGGGATTGAGGCGCGGCGTGGTGAGGTTGCCGCCGATGACGAGGAAGATGTTCGACACCGCGCCTTCGAGCAGCTCGCCTTTGGTGCCGACGAAGAGGGCGTCGACGCAGCCGCGCCGCTGCGCCTCGTCGTGGATGAGGACGTTCTCGAGATAGCTCGTCGTCTTGTGGCCGGCGAGGGGCGAGCGCGGGTCGCGGCGCCAGGGCGCGATGGTGACCTCGGCCCCCTGCGTGATCCAGGCCTCGGGCACGGGACGTCGCTCCCGCGCCGTGACCAGGACCTGGCCGCCCGCGGTGACCGTGATCCGGATCGCCGCGTCGCTCACGCCGTTGCGCCGGCAGAGCTCCGGGACGACGGGGGCGAGGTTCGGGCGGCTCCAGGGGATGCCGATCTTCGAGGCCGTGATCGCCAGCCGGATGAGATGATCGGCCATCCGGAAGGGGAAGCCGTCGTAGGCCCGGATCGTCTCGAAGACGCCGCGCCCCTGCAGGAACGTCGCGTCCGTCGCCGGCAGGAGGGCCTTCTCCTCCGGAAGGTAGTCGCCGTCCAGCCAGACCTCGCTCATGCGGTCCTCATCCCCAGGGCGTCCGCCATCGCCGCGGCCTTCGCCCGCGTCTCGTCGTACTCGGCCGCGGGATCGCTGTCGGCGACGATGCCGCCTCCCGCCTGGACGTAGTAGGTCGCGCCGTCGGCCTGCACCGTGCGGATCGCGATCGACAGGTCCATCGTCCCGTCGAAGCCGATCGCGCCGATCGCCCCCGTGTAGAAGCCGCGCCGCGCGGGCTCCAGCTCGTCGATGATCTCCATCGCCCGGATCTTCGGGGCCCCCGTGATCGAGCCGCCGGGGAACGTGGCGCGGAGGACGTCCACCGGCCCCTTCGCGCAGCGCCCTTCCACCGTCGCCGACAGGTGGAAGACCGTCGGATGCGTCTCCAGCGTCTTCGGCGCCGTCACGCGCACCGTGCCGGTCTCGCAGACCCGCCCGAGGTCGTTGCGCTCGAGATCCACGATCATCGCCAGCTCCGCGTCGTCCTTCGGGCTCGCGAGCAGCTCCTCCGCCGCGCCCGGCCCGCGCCGCCGCGTGCCCTTGATCGGCCGCGTCAGCAGGCGGCCGTCGCGCAGCTCGAGGAAACGCTCGGGCGAGACCGAGAGGAGGGCCCGACGTCCGAAGCGGAAGAACGCCGCGAAGGGCGCGGGATTGCGCGCGCGCAACTTTTCCCAGACGTCGAGGGGGTCGGCCTCGATCCGCGCGTGGACGCGGCGGGACAGATTCACCTGGTAGACGTCCCCCGCGACGACGTACTCCTTCACGCGGCGGACGGCGTCGAGGTACCCGTCGCGCGTGAAGGTGTCGGCCGCCGGAGGGCCTTCCTCGCCGCCGAAGGCGTCTTCGTAGTCCGCGACGCCGATCGCGCCCCCTCGCTCCCCGTAGAAGCCCAGGACGAGATCGGGGAAGCCCAGGTCGTCGACGGCCTTCCGCGGCAGCCGCTCGAGGTGCTGGCCGAGGTCGTAGCCGAAGGCGCCGACGGCGCGGCCTGGCCGGCCCGCGAGCTCGCGGAGGAGGTCGGAAAGGACGTCGAAGGGATTCCCGCGGAACGTGGTCTCGCGGCCTTCGCGCCAGAGGGAGATCCGGTCGGCTTTGGAGGTCAGGAAGAGGAAGGGATCGGCCCCGGCGGCGTCGCCCCAAAGGACGTAGGGAAAGGGGCTTGAAAGCTTGAGCATGGCTTAAAGATTATACTAAGGCATGTCCTCGATTCGGCGCTTCGCGGTGGAAGGTCCCTGCGGGGGCTGCGGCCGCGCGAACGTGATGCTGATCCCCGAGGGCTGCTGCGGGAACGAGTTCGTCTGGCACGCGCGCTGCGGCGGCTGCGGGGCCTGGCGCTGGTTCCACGCGCGCGAAGACGCGGCCTTCGTGAAGGCGATCAAGGACGCCGCCCGGCGGCGAAACGAGCCGGGCGGCCTCTCGCCCGAAGGAACGCGCGAGGCCCACGCGGCCTACGCGGCGACGCTGGAGCCCTGCGGCTGCGGCGGCCGCTTCCACGTCGCCTTCGAGCTGACGGCGGAGCCCTGTCCGGGCTGCGGCCGTCCGCTGGGCCCCGGCTTCATCGGCGTGGGGAAGAAGGTGGAAGTGGACGTCGCCGCCCTCCGGCCGTAATTCACCACGAAGGACACAAAGAGCACGAAGGATACCGTTGTGGATCCCCCCATGCCCCCCCGGGGGGCGAGGGGGGAGCTCTACAAGGTCGCTCTTCGTGTTCTTTGTGTCCTTTGTGGTGAACTACGTTTTCTCGCTGATGGCCTGCGACTCCATGAAGAGCCGGAGGTAGTCGGGGCCTCCGGCCTTCGAGCAGGTGCCGCTCATGTCGAAGCCGCCGAAGGGGTGGACGCCGACGAGCGCGCCCGTGCACTTGCGGTTGAGATAGAGATTGCCGACGCGGAAATCGGCCTTCGCGCGCTCCAGGCGGGCGTGCCCGTAGTAGGCGCCCGTCAGGCCGTACTCGGTCCCGTTGGCGATCCGCATGGCATCGTCGTAATCCTTCGCCTTCAGGAAGGCGAGCACGGGGCCGAAGATCTCCTCCCGCGCGATCCGCGCGGACGGCTTCACGTCCGCGATGACCGTCGGCGCCACGAACCAGCCCTCGCGGTCGAGGCGCTTGCCGCCGGTGACGAGGCGGCCTTCGCGACGTCCCACGCGGACGTAGTCGAGGACCTTCTTCATCTGGCGCTCGTCGACGACGGCGCCCATCTGGGTGTCGGGCTCGCGCGCGTCGCTCACGCGGAGCGCCTCGGTCAGCTCGCGGACGCGCCGCAGGACGGGGTCGTACGCCTTCCCGACGACGATCGCGCGCGAGCAGGCCGAGCACTTCTGGCCCTGGAAGCCGAAGGCCGACGCGACGATGCCCTTCGCGGCCGCCTCGAGGTCGGCGTCCTCGTCGACGACGATCGCGTCCTTGCCGCCCATCTCGATCACGGCGCGCTTGAGCCAGCGCTGCGCGGGCTGGACTTTCGCCGCGCGCTCGTAGATGCGGATCCCGACCTCCTTCGACCCCGTGAACGAGACGAAGCGGGTTTGCGGGTGGTCCACCAGCAGGTCGCCCACCTCGCCGCCCGGGCCGGGCAGGAAGTTCATCACGCCCGGCGGCAGCCCCGCCTTCTCGAAGGCCTCGAAAACCTTCCAGCCGATGGCCGGCGCCACCGAGGCCGGCTTCACGACGACCGTGTTGCCCGCGACGACCGCCGCCGCCGCCATGCCGCAGAGGATCGCGCAGGGGAAGTTCCAGGGCGATACGATGATCCCCACGCCCAGCGGCACGTAGCGCAGCCGGTTGCGCTCGCCGGACGTCGGGACCACCGGCTGGTCCTCGGCCAGGCGCAGCATCTCGCGGCCGTAGTACTCGCAGAAGTCGATCGCCTCCGCCGTGTCGGCGTCCGACTCGACCCAGGTCTTGCCGACCTCCAGGATCAGCGTCGCGTTGAACTCCCAGCGCCGCCGCCGGATCTCGGCGGCCGCGCGGAACAGGACGTCGGCCCGCTCCGCCGCCGGCACCCGCGACCAGGCGGGGAAGGCCGCGACGGCCGCGGCCATCGCCTTCCGGGCGAGGGCGGGGGTGGCCTTGGAGGCGCGGCCGACGACCCGGGCGGGCGCGCAGGGATCGGCGGACACGATTTTGTCCTTCGTGGTGACGCGACGTCCGCCGATGACGAGCGGGGCCTCGACGGTCCGGAAGGCGTCGAGGGCGGCGCGCTGCTCGCCGGCGTGCGCGGAGAAATCGCTCAGCGGCTCGTTGCGGAAGGGCTCGATCATGGCCTGATTATAGACACCGGCGCTTTGGGTGAACCTTTCGGATGTCGGGAACGCTTAAGAAGCGATGAAGCGCGTGGCTCTGGCCTTGATTTTGGCCTCGGCGGGGGGGTGCTCGACGATCAGCACATGGACGTCCCAGGACGATCATCCGTGGCTCTATTCCGGGACGCGCTGGAACGTGGAAGCCCTCACGCCCGGCGAGCCGGAGCCGTTCGGCGGGATCCGGCAGACCTTCGCGATCCTGGATTTCCCGTGGAGTCTCGCGCTGGACACGCTGGCGCTGCCTATTACGCTCCCGGCGCAGCTGATCGGCGGTGACTGGGAGCGCGAGCCCTAAGGCCTATTGCCCCTGGCGGCGCTTGAGCTCGTCGAGCAGGCGGCGGGCGTCCTCGGCGCGCTTGCCCTTGAAGGCGATGACTTTTTCGTAGTCGGCGATGGCCTCCGCGACCAGGCCCTGCTCGGCGCGGGCCTGGGCCCGCCAGTAGTGGCCTTCCTCGGACTTGGGGTCGGACGCGAGGTGGCGGTTGAATTCCTCGTCGGCCTTCAGGAACTCGCGGCGGGCGAAGTAGATGAACCCGATCCGCAGCCGGAGCCTCCAGCTCTTGGGCGCCTTGGGGAGGGCGGCGTTGAAGTCGGCGAGGGCGGGGCCGTAGTCCTTGAGGCCCATGCGGGCCGAGCCGCGGCCCGCGAGGGCGTCGGCGTTGTCGGGCGCGGCCTTGAGCAGCCGCTCGTAGCAGTCCAGGGCCTTGCGGTAGTCCTTCTGCTGGATGTAGAGCCAGCCGATGCCGCGGGTGATGTCGAGGTCGTCCGGCTTGAGGGCGAGGGCGCGCTCGTAATCGGCCAGCGCCTCCTTGCCCCGGCCCATCTCGTTGAAGATGCCGGCGCGGAGGGCGTACCAGACCGCGTTCGGGCGGTCCGTCGTGACGCTTTTCTCGAGGTCCTTCAGGGCCTCCTCTTCGCGGGCGAGGTGGAACAGCATGTGGCCGCGCTGGATGTAGGCCTCCGGATAGTTCGCGCGCTTGGTGATCGCGTCCGAGTAGGCCTGGAAGGCGTTCTGGTACGCGGCGTCGCGCGCGGCCGCGGACGTCGAGCGGTCGCCGAGCTGCAGGTGCGCGTCGCCCTTCAGCTTCCAGACCTCCTCGTTGCTGGTTCCGCGGCCGAGCAGGCGGTCGCAGATCTCGATCACGCGGTCCAGCTCCATCTGCGAAGCGGCGAGCAGCGCCTCGGCGAACTCGCTCTGCTCGGCGTCGCCGCCGCCGTACTTTTTATAGTCGGCGAAGTCGGCTTTCGCCTTTTCGCGATAGACCCGGGCCTCCTCCTCCGCCGCCTCCTCGCGGATCTTGCTCTGGCTCTGGGCGTCGGCCGCGAGCTCGAGATAGACCCGGCCGCGGTCGTAGTACGCCGCCGAGAAGCTCTTCAGCGCGCTCAGCGCGGCGGTGAAGTCCTTCTCGGCCGGTGCGTAGCTCCGCCGCATCGCGTGCGCCTGCCCGCGCAGGTGCAGGGCCTCGGCGTGCTCGGGCAGCAGCTCGACCGCCCGCGCGAAGTGCGCGATCGCCTCCTGGAGCAGCTGGTCGTTGCGGACGAAGTCGGCCCCGGGCTGGTAGAGCGCCGTGCGCGCGCGCAGCACCTTGGCGCGCCCCTTGTCGATCTCCGGCTGGGCGTTCCCCCGGGCCTCCTCGCGGCGCTTGCGCTCCTCCGCGGCGCGCGTTTCGGCGGCGTCGACCTCCTTCTTCCGGCGGTCCTTCAGGGCGGCGATCCGGGTCTTCAAGCCCTCGCTGGGGTCGAGGGCCGCGGCGGCGGCGTAGCGGCTGAGGGCGGCGTCGACGTCCCCCGCTTTCTCGAGGGCCTCCGCCTGGGCCGTCAGCGCCCGGATCTCCTTCGCCCGCCCCGAGCCCGACGCCAGCACCGCGATCAGCAGGACGAGGACCACGACGCCCGCCGCGGCCAGCGCGACGGTCGCGCCCTTGCGCTTCACCTGCTTGCTGACGCGGGAGGCGACCGAGGCGCGCTTCGCCGCGATCGCGCCGCCGCGCGCGAAGCGCTCGAGGTCCTCGGCCAGCGCCTTCGCGCTCGGATAGCGCTTGTCGCGGTCCTTCTCGAGGCACTTCAGCACGATCGTTTCGAGATCCTTCATCACCGCCGCGTTCAGGCGCGAGGGAGGCACCGGGTCCTCGTTCACGACCATCCGGAGCGTTTCCACGGGATTGACCCCCTTGAAGGGAGGCTTTCCCGTCAGCGTCTCGTACAGCACCGCGCCGAGCGAGTAGACGTCGCTGCGGCGGTCGACCTGCGACGACTTCCCCTCGGCCTGCTCGGGCGCCATGTAGCTGGGCGTGCCCACCACCGTCCCCTGGACGGTGAGGTGCGAGGGGCCGTCGAGCGATTTCGCCAGCCCGAAGTCCATGACCCAGGGCCGGCCTTCCTTGTCGAGCATGACGTTGTGGGGCTTGAGGTCGCGGTGGATGACGCCTTTGGAGTGGGCGAACTCGACGGCCCGGGCGACCTGGGCGAGGAGGTCGGCGGCCTTGAGGGCGGGGAGCCGCTCGCCGGCGAGGGTGCCGCCTTCGATGAACTCCATCGCGATGATGTGCTTGTCGCCGCACTCGCCGACCTCGTAGATGCCGACGATGTTGGGGTGGCGGAGGGCGGCGGCGGTCTGGGCCTCGCGGCGGAAGCGGGCGATCTCGTCCTTGGCGCCGGTGCCCGTGAGCACCTTGACGGCGCACCAGCGCTTGAGCTGGGTGTCCCAGGCCTTGTAGACGGCGCCCATGCCGCCGCGGCCGAGCTCCTGGACGACGACGTACTTGCCCAGGAGATTCTTCGGATTGTTCTTGGCCTGCAGGACCTCCGCGGGGATGTCGGCGGAGGCCTGGGCCGTCGGCAGGAGCGGGCCGGTGCACTTCTTGCAGACGTACTTCTTGGACGCGTTGTAGTCGAGGACCGCGTAGGAGGTCCCGCAGAGCGCGCAGAGCAGGGGCGTCTTGGACTTCTGGAGGCCGAGGACCTGCTCGAGGGCGGTGAAGGTGATGTAGCCTTTCTGGAGGAGGATTTCGCCGAGGCGGGGGGCGGTCTCGCCTTTGGAGGCGGCGTACTGCTGGATCGAGAGGGCCTCGACGAGGTGCTCCTTGGAGCAGTGGCCGCCCTTGACCAGGAGGCCGCCGAACGAGGCGTCGTTGCGGCGGACGACCTCGTAGACGTCGTTGGAGTCCAGGATCTTGGTGATCTCCTCCTGGAGGCTGACCATCTGGTCCGGCTTGACGAGGCCCTTCTGGACGAGGATGGCGGTCAGCTTGCTGCGCGAGCTGGAGGAGGCGTGATCGGACGACGCCGCCGCGCACTCGCGTATGCACTCGACAAGCTGCTCGCGGGTGACCCAGCCGCGCTCGATGACGGCCTTTCCGACGATGGAATCAAATGCGTCAGACACGGTTTGGCTTCGCGACCCGCCCGGGGAAATCGCTCTATTGTACCCCATGGCATCTCCGATGGGATGGGAGCGACGAAACGGCGCGCGCCCCTATTCCCACACGCCCTTAGACGCGTGCCGGAGCCGCCGTTACTCGAAAACCGCGCGGCGAAACGAACCGGTTGATTCGCCCGCCCTCAGCGGTACTTCCAGTTCCGGGATTTGCCCTGGGCGATCCACGCCACGGCCTGGGCCATCCGGCGCTCGCGGGTGGCGTCGGTCCGCGCCTCGAGGATCCACTCGACGTATTCGCGCCGGTAGCCGGGCGCGAAGGCTTCAAAGGCGGCGAGGGCCTTCCGGTTCTTCCGGAGGGCGGCGAGAAAATAGGGCGGGACTTTCAGCGGCGGCTTGGGCTTCCGGGGCGGCATCCAGGACTTTCCCGCGGACCGGGCCTTCACGGCGGCCCGGAACGCGGCGAGCTTCGGCAGCTGGGCGACCGTCGTGATCTTCTCCGTGACCTTCTTCCAGAGCACCAGGCGGCAATGGGCCTTGAAGGCGGCCATGATCCCGATGCCGCCGTCGCGATCGAAGCTCGGGCAGCTCCACTTGATCGTCTCCTCGATCTCCGGGCAGGCCTGGTGGAAGAGCTCGCGGATCTTCTTCAGGATGGGCTTCGCGAACGGCGGAGCCTTGGCGATGTAGGCGTCGACGGCCGGGTTCTTCATGCGCGCGATTGTATCAGCGGCCGAGCTGGCGGCGACACTCCGGGATGAGCTCGCGGGCCCTCGCGGCGTAGCCGGAGGGCAGGGCGGCGCAGCGCTCGAGGTCCGCCAGCGCTTCCTTCCAGCGCCCCCGCTTCCAATGCAGAGTGCCGCGCGTGTAGAGCGCCACGGGCACGTCCGGCGACCGCTCCAGGATCAGGGTGAGGCGGCGCAGGCACCCGTCGGCGTCCCCCATCTTCTCCAGGCAGACCGCCAGGTTGATCAGCCCGGGCAGATAGTCGGGGTTCGTCTCGACGGCCTTCTCCAGGTCCGCGCGCGCCTCCGTGAACTGGCCGAGCTCCGACCGGAAGGCGGCCCGCAGCGAGAGGGCCTGGAGATTCGCGGGATCGGCCTGGAGGGCGCGGTCCAGCAGCGGCAGGGCGAGCTCGCCATGCCCGGAACGGGCGTGGAACATGGCCAGGTCGGAGAGCGCCACGCTCTGGCCGGGATCGGCCTTCAGCACGCGCTCGAAATCGGCCCGGGCCTCCTCCATCCGGCCGGTGATGAAATACAGGGAGCCCCGGTAGCGGCGGGCCTCGGCGTCGTTGATCCGCAGCTTGAGCAGCCGGGTGAAGTCCTCGATCGCGGAGACCATGTAGTGCTCGCGCTCCGCGTCGTTCCTCGCGTGGAACACGCGCTCCGCCAGCGCGCAGGCCCGCAGCCGAAGGACGTCCTCCTTCATCGGGCCTTCGACGTCGCGGAGGGGGTCGAGGATCGCGATCGCCCCCGCCTGGTCGCCCCTCCCGTAGGCCAGCGCGGCCTCGAGGAACCGCGTCGCGTGCTTCTCGAGCCCCAGCTCGCGGGCGCGAAGGAGGTCGACCTCCAGCTCCTTCAGCGACGTCCGCAGGGCGGGGGGCAGCTGCTCCCGAGCCCACTTGGCGACGAGGAGGTAGTCGCAGACGCGCCGCAGGGAGACGAGGCCGCGCGCGAGGCGCGCCTCCGCGGAGCCGGGCAGCATGACGATCGCGGCGGAGAAGTCGGCGTGGGCGTCCTCGGGCCGGCGGAGCAGGGCGTGGGCGTGCCCGCGGGCGAGCGCGGCCTCGCCGAAGCCGGGATGCCGGGCGAGCGCCGCGGCGAAGCGGGCGGCCGCCTCGCCGAGGCGGGTCCGCGTGAGCGCCAGGTCCGCGTCCGCGCGATAAAAGTCGAGCCGCGCGCCGTCCAGCAGCCGCAGCCCCGCGTCGTAGTCGGGCTGGGCCAGCGCGCGGGCGTCGGTCTTCTTCGCGACGGCCGGCTTCGGCGCGGGCGGAGGCGGCGGAGCCGGCGCGGGCGTCAGCAGGATCCAGAGGAGGACGGCGGCGACGGGGACTGCGGAGGCCGTCGCGACCAAGGCGGGCCGCCGGCGGAAGATCTCCGGCCAGCGGAACGGAACGCGTCCCAGGATCGGCCGGCCCGCGAGGTAGCGCTCCAGGTCGTCGGCGAGGGCGGAGGCCGTCGCGTACCTCTTCGCGCGGTCCCGGGCCATGGCGGTCAGGACGATCGCGTCGAGCTCGCGGGGGACGGAGCGCAGCACGCGCGAGGGCGCGCGGGGCTCGTCGTTCGCGGCGCGGCGGAGGGTGTCGAGGAGCGTGCTCCCTTCGACGGAGCGCCGCCCCGTGAGGACCTCGAAGAGGACGGCGCCGAGGGCGTAGACGTCGGCGCGGGCGTCGATCTGCGAGGCGAGGCCGCGGGCCTGCTCGGGGGCCATGTAGCTGGGGGTGCCGACGACGAACCCGGTGGCGGTGAACTTGTTGGAGCCGGCGACGCGCTTGGCGAGGCCGAAGTCGGCGACGCAGGGGTGGC
>DASVNH010000052.1:0-6224 GCA_036383955.1 Planctomycetota bacterium
CCTCGTCCTGCTCAGCTTGCGCGGCAAGAAGCAGGAATAGAAGTAGCCGTTCGGATCGTGCCGGGCAGCTTCCGAACGCTTAGCCCTCGTCGAAGACGCGGAGGACGACGGGGATCCCCGACAGGATGGGGAAGGTGGCGATCTCCGCGAGCGCGGCGCGCAGAGCCGACCTCCCGCAGTCGTGCGCGAGGATCCTCACGTTCCCGTAGCCCGGCTTGCCGTCCCGCAGCGACGCGGCGGCGTGCGAGATCGAGATGCCCCGCGCGCCGAGCGCGGTGGCGATCTGGCCGATCACGCCCGGGACGTCCTTGATCGGGAAGCGGAGGTAGTACTTGGAGGCGACGTCCTCCGCCAGCGGCTTCTCCCGGCCGGTGGGCAGGTGCCACATCTCGGCGTCGCCGTGGCGCGCGATGTCGATGATGTCGGACAGCACGGCGCTGGCCGTCGGCATCGACCCGGCGCCCTTGCCGGTGAAGATCATTTCGTCGACGGCGTCGCCGCGGAGGAGGACGCTGTTGAACTCGTCGCGCACGTGGGCGAGGGGGTGGGAAAGCGGCAGGAGCGCGGGGTGGACGCGGATGTCGAG
Source organism: Planctomycetota bacterium (assembly GCA_036383955.1). Classification (GTDB taxonomy): domain Bacteria; phylum Planctomycetota; class MHYJ01; order MHYJ01; family JACPRB01; genus JACQFK01. The sequence continues at coordinate 587 of DASVNH010000052.1, forward strand.
GGTCTCGCCGAGGTCCTTCGCGACGGCGATGTGCTTGACGACGTAGCCGAGCTCGCCGGCGGCGCGGATGTCCTCGAGCTCCACCGGCCGGATCCCCTCGACGGGGAATTTGATCTTGTCGAACACGACGTTGAAGGCGATCTCGGCGAGCAGCTGGAGCTTCTGGGCGGCGTCGTGGCCGTCGATGTCGAGCGTCGGATCGGCCTCCGCGAAGCCGCGGCCCTGGGCCTCGGCGAGGGCCTTGGCGAAGGGCAGGCGCTCCTCGGTCATGCGGGTGAGGATGTAGTTGCAGGTGCCGTTCACGATGCCCACGAGCGTCTGGATGCGGTTGCCGACGAGGCCGGAGGACAGCGCCCGCAGGATGGGGATGCCGCCGCAGACCGAGGCCTCGAAGCCGATCCGGACGCGGGCGTCGACGGCCTTCCGGAAGATCTCGCCGCCGTGCGTGGCGAGCAGCGCCTTGTTGGCGGTGACGACGGCCTTCCGCGCCGCGATCGCGCGCAGGAGGTAGCCCTTGGCCGGCTCGACGCCGCCCATGACCTCGACGACGATGTCGACGTCCTTCGCCTCGAGGACGGCGGCGGGATCGGTGGTGAGCAGGGCCGGCGGGATGGGCCGCTCCTTCTTGGGATCGCGGACCAGCACGCGGCGGACCTCGAGCTCGACGCCCGACCGGTCGGCGACGATCTCGCGGTTGCGGCGGATGAGCTCGACGAGGCCGCCGCCGACGGTGCCGCCGCCGAGGAGGCCGAGAGCGACCTTCTTCACGCCACGGCCGCGCCGACCCGGACCTTCTCGAGCGCCTGCTCGAGGTCCTTGATGAGGTCGCGCGCGTCTTCCAGGCCGCAGGAGAGGCGGATCAGGCCGTCGGAGATCCCCACCTGGCGGCGCATGGCCGGGTCGACGGACGCGTGCGTCATCGTGGCCGGCTGGCAGAGGAGCGACTTGACGCCGCCGAGGCTCTCGGCGAGCGTCCAGAGCTGGATGTAGGAGGTGAACTTCCGGGTCTCCTCGATGTCGGTCTTGAGCTCGATCGACACCATGGCGCCGAAGTCCTTCATCTGCTTCTTGGCGATCTCGTGGCCCGGGTGCGTGGGGAGGCCGGGGAAGTAGACCTTGGCGATCTTGGGATGCTTCACGAAGTACTCCGCGATCTGCCGGGCGTTGGCGCAGTGGCGGTCCATGCGGACCGGCAGGGTCTTGATGCCGCGGAGGTTGAGGAAGCAGTCCATGGGGGCGGGGACGGCGCCGACGCAGTTCTGGAAGAACTTGAGCTGCTCGGCGAGGGCGGGGTCGTTCGTGATCGAGGCGCCGCCCAGGACGTCGGAGTGCCCGTTCAGGTACTTCGTGGTCGAGTGCATGACGATGTCGGCGCCGAGCTTGAGGGGGGCCTGGAGGTAGGGCGAGGCGAAGGTGTTGTCGACGACGACGATGGCGCCCTTCTTCTTGCCGATCTTCGAGGCGCCGGCGAGGTCGATGATGCGGAGGAGCGGGTTCGACGGCGTCTCGAGCCAGAGCATCTTGGTCTGGGGAGTGAAGGCCTTCTCGATGTTGTCGAGGCTCGTGGCGTCGACGAAGCTGAAGGTGACGCCGAACTTGGCGTAGAGCTTGGTGAACATGCGGTAGGCGCCGCCGTAGAGGTCCTGGCAGGTGACGACGTGGTCGCCGGCCTTGAGGAGGCAGAGGATGTTGTTGATCGCGGCCATGCCGCTGGCGGCGGTGTAGGCGAACTTGGCGTCCTCGAGCGAGGCGAGGCACTCCTCGAGGGCGGTGCGGCCCGGATTGCCGGTGCGCGCGTAGACGTAGCCCTTGTTGACGCCGGGCATCTCCTGCCCGAACGTGGAGGTCTGGTAGATCGGGAAGCTGACGGCGCCCGTCTGCTCGTCCGTGGGCTGTCCGGCGTGGATCGCGCGCGTGGCGAATTCGTAGTCCATGGCCATCCTCCAGTTCAGGGAGGGCAAATATAACAATATGGACATACGTAGTAAAGCGCCAAGCGCCAAGTACCAAGCGCCAAGATCATCCCCCCCCGCCCCCCCGGGGGGGGAGACGAGCTTGGAGCTTGGCGCTCGCCGTCAGAAGAGGCGGGCCAGGCGGCTGAAGAGGTTGTCGCGGGCGACGAGGGCGAGGCCGTCGTGGGTGAAGAACCAGACCAGGCGGACGGCCCAGAAGGCCAGCATGACGGCGAGGGCGCCGAGGGCGATCTTCTCGCTGGGCCACTTGGGGGGCTCGCCGCGCGAGACCTCGAGGATCTTGTAGGTCCAGAGCAAGGCGCCGTAGGCGAGGATGAAGGGCCAGAGCGGGTGGTTCCGGAAGGCCTCCTTGAACTCGCCGTGGGTGGCGTGGGCCGTCGCCCGCGTGATCCCGCAGCCGGGGCAGGGGATGCCGGTGGCGAGGGGAAGGGGGCAGACGACCGGGCCGTCGTGGACCCAGGGGCGATAAAAAAAGCACGCTGCCAGCAAAGCCGGCAGCGTGCTTGACCAGATGGCTAGTTTCAGACGGTTACTTGGCCCAGACTTCATTCAACTTCTGCTGGATCAGGTACGAGCCCACGTACGGGAGCAGCAGCATCAGGACGAAGTGAAGGACGAACTCGTCCTTCGGCTCGATCCCGGCCTTCTTCTGCAGCTCGGGGATGGATTTGCAGTACAGGAACTCGCCGTAGAGGACGACCGGGAAGCAGAGGCAGCCCGGCACGATGAACATGGGGTTGACGACTTCCTTCCCCAGGTACGCGTTCATTTCCTTCACGCGGTTCCACATCCAGAACAGCGTGTAGATGCCGCACGTCACCAGTCCCAGAATCAGGACCGTCGTCGGGTTCTCGACCTTGCCCTTGACGCCGCCTCCCGATGCCGGGGCCGCCGCGGGTGCGTCCGCCATGAGTCCTCCCTTTCCGTTCGGTTTCTAGACCTTGGCCGCGCCCGCGGCATCCGCGCCGCAGTGCGGGCATTTCACGAGCGTTTGTAGCCGCTGGTTCTTGCAGTTCGCGCAGGGGGTCAGGTCGCCCTTCGGCCGGGCGACGAAGTAGATGACGAAGCCGATCAGGTGGAAGAAGACCACCAGCACGACCCAGAGCACGGCGTTGGCGTCCCCGCGGGCCTTGCCGTCCTTGAGCACGTACATGATCATGACGATCCAGATGCCGAAGGAGATCAGGCCGGTGATGATCGCGCCGGCGCAGCCGATCGCGCAGGCCCCCGCCGCCTTCCCGGCCTGCGGCGCGGCCTCCTGCCAGGCCTTCTTGACCTCTTCGAGGGCCTTCTGCGCGTCCTCGCGGGCCTTTTTCTGCTCCGGCGTCTCCTGCTGCCGGATCGGTCCGTGGGACGTCGTAGCCACCGCCGGGTCGTAGCCCGTCCCGCCCCACGGCGAGCAGCGCCAGAGCCGGCCCGCCGTCCGGACCAGGCCTTCCATCGTGCCGTAGTGGCTGAACGCGGCGGCGGCGTAGTGGGAGCAGGTCGGGGAGTAGCGGCACTGGACGCCCATCGACGCCATCGCGGGCGAGCCCGTCGCCTGGTAGCCGCGGATCAGCGCGACGACCGCCGCCGCCGAGGGCTGGCGGTCCGGAGGCAGGGAGGCTTCCAGGGAGAAATAGGCGCACACCGCGAGCAGCGCCGCGGCGAGGACACGGCGACCCCGTTCATGCTTCATGGTCGAATGGAATGTTACCCCTGCCTCGGGCCGCGGTCAAGGAACCCCCGGGTCCGGAGGAAGACGACGATCGCCGTGAGAGGGAAAAGGGCGTCGACCCACGCCGCCTGCCAGTTCCGGCCCAGGAGGTGGAACGTCACGTAGCCCAGCGAGGCGAGCGTGGCGGCGAGCGCGACGGGCCAGCCCCAGAGGCGGGGTTTCCAGAGACCGACGCCCGACGCGGCCAGCAGGACGGCGTGTCCGAGCAGGAGCCAGGCGCGGCGGCGGAGGTCGTCGGGCCCCAATCCGGTCAGCGGCGCGGCGAGGACGGCGGTGAAGAGGGCGCAGATCCAGGCGACGGCGCAGAGGGTGCGCCGCAGGATGATCCGGTTGCGCTCCTCGTCGGAGATCACGCGCCTACTATAGTGGGCGGCACGGAAATCCCAACTCCCAACAAATTGGGATTTGGATTTTGGAGTTCCGCCCGGCCGGGCGGCTATTCCTCGCCGAAGACGAACTGCGTATTGCCCACGAGGACGCGGTCGCCGGGCTTGAGCTCGCGGCGCTCGCGGAGGCGGTCGCCGTTCACGAACGTCCCGTTGACGCTGGCGAGGTCCTCGATGAGGACGCGGCCGTCCTGGGAGGCGATCCAGCAGTGGTAGCGCGAGACGGAGAGGTCGGGCAGGGAGACCTCGTTGAACGGATGACGTCCCACGCGGAGAGTGGCGCGGATCTCGTAGCGCTGTCCCTTGAAGCGTCCGGACGCCAGACGGAGAGTCGGCGCGGCGATGACGGTAGACATCTCTCTTCCCCCCTCTTGATCGCCCTATATCATAACTTATGAAACGTAAAAGTCAAGGGGAAATCGATTCCCGGCCGGGAGCCTCCGGCGCGCGAGATCGGGGGTAGAGTAAGAAGCTCTCCTCGCGGGGGTAGGGAGCTCCCTGGATTCCGGATTCCGGATTCCGGATTCTGGATTCTGGATTCTGGATTCTGGATTCCGTCGGGATTCAATTCTGTTTGTAACGACGGGCGGAGACGGCGATATGAAGGGCAACGAAGCGAGGACGCCGATGGACGAACAGTCGCTGATCCAGCAGGTGCAGGAAGGCAAGCTCGAGGCCTTCGGGCACCTCATGGACATCCACGTGCGGCGGCTCCGCGCCGTGGTCGCCCTCAACGCGCCCGTGCCGCACCTCGTCGACGAGATCGCCCACGAGGCCTTCGTCTTCGCCTACAACCACATCCAGGAGTTCCAGCGCGGGACCTCCTTCTTCGCCTGGCTCAAGTCCATCGCCTGGAACCTCCTGCGCGCCGAGATCCAGCGCTTCAGCCGCGAACAGGCCAACCAGAACAAGTACGCCGAGCGCCGCGTGGTGGAATCGACGCCCTTCAAGGCCGTCGACCTCTCCGTCGCCGAGCTCGACAAGCTCGAGACCTGCCTGCAGCGCATCCCGCCGCGCCTCAAGCAGCTCGTCGAGATGCGCTACCGCCTCTCGTTCAGCACGCAGGAGATCGCCGAGAAGGCCGGCCAGAGCTCCGCCTGGGTCCGCACCACGCTCTGCCGCCTCCGCAAGCAGCTGCGCGACTGCATCCACGACAAGCTCGCCCTGGAGAAAGCCTAGAACGCCGTGAACGCCGAAGAACTGATCGACGGTTACCTGGCCGGAGAGCTCTCCGACGCCGAGCAGGCGGAGCTCGACGTCCTCCTGCGCGAGAAGCCGGAGCTCGCCCGCGAGCTGGCCGACCAGCAGCTGATGGAGAACGCCATGCGCGTCCTCCACGGCGACGGCACCGCCGACGAGCAGGTCCGCCTCTCCGTCTTCTCCGTGATCCGCGGGAAGTCGGACGACGCCTTCAAGACCGACCTCCTCAAGAAAGTCCGGGCCGAGGACGCCCGCAAGAAAGCCGAAGAAGCCGAGTTCAAGCTGCCCACGCCGCCGGCCGGCTCGCCGCGGCCGATCCCCGAGCCGGCGATCCGCCGCCCGCGCCGCCGCTCCTGGGGCCC
>DASVNH010000053.1:0-8251 GCA_036383955.1 Planctomycetota bacterium
GTGAAGCCGGGCGAGCGCTTCCCCGCCGACGGAGTGCTCCTCGAGGGCGACGGTGCGGTCGACGAGTCGATGCTGACCGGCGAGAGCGACCCGGTGGTGAAGCGGCCCGGCGACCGCGTGATCGGCGGCTCGCTCAACCGCATGGGCGCCCTCCGCGTCCGCTTCGACCGCACCGGCGACGACGCCGTCCTCGCGCGCGTCGTCCGCCTGGTCCGCGAAGCCCAGGCCTCCAAGCCGGCGATCCAGCGCGTCGCCGACCGCTGGGCCGCCCGCTTCGTCCCGCTCGTCCTCGTCCTCGCCGCCGGCGCCGCCGCGTTCTGGCTCTGGCGCGATGCCTCCGTCGCCCTCAAGGCCGCCGTCTCCATCCTCGTCGTCGCCTGCCCCTGCGCCTTCGGCCTCGCCACCCCCGCCGCCATCGTGGTGGCCTCCGGCCGCGCCGCCCGCCTCGGCATCCTGTTCAAGGACGCCGCCGCCCTCGAGACCCTCGGCCTCCTCAAGCTCCTCCACTTCGACAAGACCGGCACCCTCACCGAAGGCCGGCCGTCCGTCGTGGGCGTCGTCCCCGCCCCCGGGTTCGCGAAGGACGACGTCCTCCGCCTCGCCGCCGCCGTCGAGCGCTCGTCCGAGCACCCGCTCGGCCGCGCGATCCTGGAGGCCTTCCCGAACGCGCCGGAGGCCGCGGGCTTCCTCGCCCATCCCGGACTCGGCGCGACGGCCTCCGTCGAGAACCGCGAAACCGCCGTCGGCAACCGCGCCTTCTTCGCCAAGCTGGGCCTGAACTTCGCGCCGCTCTCCCGCGACATCGCCGCCGCGGCCGCGCAGGGGGAGACGCCGGTCCTCGTCGCCGTCGACGGCCGCCTGGCCGGGCTGATCGCGGTCGCCGACGCCCCGCGCCCCGAGGCGGCGGAGGTCGTGGCGGAGCTGCGCGCGCTCGGCCTCAAAGTGGGAATGCTGACGGGCGACGACGGGACCACGGCGGCGGCCGTCGCCACCCGCGTCGGCATCGCGCCGGAGGACGTCAAGCCGGAGCTCCTCCCCGAAGACAAGGCGGAGGCCGTGAAAGGCGCCGGCTTCGTGGGGGACGGGATCAACGACGCGCCCGCGCTGGCGACGGCGGAGGTCGGCATCGCGGTGCACCGGGGGACGGACGCGGCGATCGAGTCCGCGGACGTGGTGCTGCTGAAGAACGACCTGCGCCGGATCCCGCGCTCCGTGCGCCTGAGCCGCGCGACCCGGCGGGTGATCCAGCAGAACTTCGCCTGGGCGTTCGGCTACAACGCGCTGCTGCTGCCGTCGGCGGCCGCGGCCCTGCTGCATCCCACGCTGGCGGCGGCGCTGATGGGGCTCTCGTCGATCACGGTGGTGCTCAACGCCCTGCGCCTGTCCCGAGCGTGAAGTAGAACGTCGCGCCCTTCCCGACCGCGCCTTCGGCCCAGACCCGCCCGCCGTGCCGCTCGACGATCCGCCGGACGGTGGCCAGGCCGATCCCCGTGCCGGCGTAGTCCTGGCCGGCGTGCAGGCGCTCGAACGGCTTGAAGAGCTTGTCCCTGAAGGCCATGTCGAAGCCCGCGCCGTCGTCCCGCACGAAGAAGGCCCCCTCCCGGGCGCCGAACTCGATCCGCGCCTTCGGGTTCCGGCTCGTGAACTTCCACGCGTTGCCCATCAGGTTCTCCAGCACGACCCTCACCAGCGCCGGATCCCCCGCCGCCCGGAGCCCCGGAGCGATCGCGCACGTCACGTCCCGCCCCGGGTCCCGCTCCCGCAGCTCGGCGCAGACGTCCGTCGCGATCGCCGAGAGGTCGAGCGAACGTGACCGCACCTCCGCGCGCGCCAGACGGGCCAGTTTCAGGAAGTCGTCGATCAGCGTTCCCATGCGCCCCGCCGCCGCGACCGAGCGCTCGAGGTAGTCCTTCGCGCGCGGCTCCAGCGACGGCGCGCACTCCTCGAGGAGGATGCGGTTGTAGCCGTCGATCGACCGCAGCGGCGCCTTGAGGTCGTGCGAGACCGAGTACGAGAAGCGCTCCAGCTCGCGATTGGCCTCCTCGAGCTCCCGGGTCCGCTCCTCCACCCGGACCTCGAGGTCGGCGCGGGCGCGGCCGAGGGCGACGTCCCTCGCCTGGATCTCCGCGAGCATGTCGTTGAAGCGGGCCAGGAGCCGGCCCAGCTCGTCGCCGCTCCCCGGCCCCTGCACGCGGACGGAGAAATCCTGCCCCTTCGCGACGGTGTCGACGGCCTCCGCGAGGCGGGCCACGGGGCGGATGAGGAGCCCGCCGAGCGGGTTCGAGAGCCAGAGCGCGGCGAGGGTGGCGACGGCGAGGACGATGAAGATGGTGGCGACGTCGCTGACCATGCGACGCCACGCGTCGGAGAGGTCGGAGCGGAGGAGGATGACCCCGAGGGGTTCGGCGTCGGAGCGGACCGGATGGACCACGAGGAGGTCCCGACCGTCCCGCGACCGGCCCGTCCCCTGGAGCCGCGCGGGAATCTTGTCCGCGGGCACGCCCGTCCGGAGATAGCTCGCGAAGAGGCGGCCCTCGCGGTCGTAGAGCGCGGCGGCCACGATCTGGGGCTCGGCCTTGAGCGTCCGGAGGATCTGCTCGGCCTGCGGGACCTGCTTGAACTCGAGGGCGGCGGCCGTCTGGTCGCCCACGATCTCCGTCATGACTTCGACGTGGCGCGAGAAGACCTCCCGGATCGAGACCCACTGGTAGGTGAAGAAGGCCGAGCAGGCCGAGAGGATGGCCGAGAGGCTCACCAGGAGGATGGCGCCCTTGAGCTTGCGTCCGAAGGGCAGGTCCCGCACGTAGCTCGCGATCTTCACGGCGCCCCCCGGACGATCGTGGCGATCTTGAGGAGCTTCGCGTCGATCTTCAGGGCCGCGCGCGCGGCCGCCTCCGGATTCGCCTCGATCCGCGGCTTGCCGTTGTCGACCAGGATGCTGAGCGCGCCGCCCGCCCGGCAGAACTCCCCGCTCTCCCCCACGACGAGCACCGCGCCGGACAGGGCCCGCGCGAGGATCTCCGGCAGCCGCCGCTCCTCCGACCGCGGCACGAACACGATGTGGACGTCCCGCAGGTCGCTCGGCCGGCCCACCCGCCGGAGTTTGAGGGGCCGCCCCCGCACGATCTTGCCCTTCAGGACCGCCTCCAGCTCCGGCCCGAAGGGGTCGCGGCCGAGCACGGCGACGTGGATCGCCGCCTCCTGATCCTCGAACGACCGCGAGGGCCATTCGACGTACTTGGCGAAGTTCAGGAGAAAGGCGGCCTTGAGGGCGTACTCCGGGACCTCCCCGGTGGACGCCGGATCCTGCGCCTGCCCCGCGAAGATCCAAAAGGCGAACGCGGCCCGCCTCAAGGGCTTATCCCGGCCGGGGCAGAAGGACGTCGGCGGAAAGCGCCGGTCGGGCGTCGCGTCCGACCCACTCGCCGAGCTGCCGGCAGATGGTCACCAGGTCGCTGGTGCGGGCCGGCTTGACCAGGTAGAACTCGGCTCCGAGCTCGTACGCGCGGCGGACGTCCTCCTCCACCCGGGAGGACGAGAGGATGGCCACGCGGACGTCGCACAGGACCCGCCCGGAGAGCCATTCGAGCACTTCCAGCCCCGACTTCAGGGGCAGCTTGAGATCCAGCAGCAGGTGGGTGATGCCGGGGAGGCCCGCGTTCGTGAGCCGGTTGACCGCCTCCACCCCGTCGCTGACCCGTTCGACGGGCACCGACACCCCCGCCTTCAGGAAGGCGCGCGCGAGGAACACCGCGTCGTTCTCGTCGTCCTCGGCGAGCAGCAAACGGACGGGCCGAGCCACCATCGCCCCCTCCTTACGACCCGTCACGTCCGCCCGCGGCACGACGCCCGAGTTCCTTTTCCTCGATTTCCAGGATAGCCGTCGGCGGGGCGGATGCGAAAACGAATCCCGCCTAGGGTTCTCTCCGAGGGGCCCTGGGGGATTCCAGGTCAGGGCCTAGGGCCTATCTCGGTAGGTCTCGTGAGCCGCGGCGGGACGAGACGCGAGCCCCGCAAGGCGCGAGGAGGAGACGAGCCCGGAGGGGGCTGTCGACGACGAGCAACGCGGCGGGGCGAAGCGCATCGGCCCGCCCCTCGAGGGGTGGCGCCCTTCGACAGGCTCAGGGCAGGTCGGCCGGTCTTCCCTGCCCCGAGCTTGTCGAGGGGCTCGGCGGGGGCTGAAGCCCCGACTTCGTCGTCGCGCCTTGGATCCGGGTCCACGGCGCCGCCACCGCGGCCACGATACCTACCGAGATAGGCCCTGAGGGGGGCGGATCGCCTCGTTGAGGCTGCCCGTGCGGTAGCCCCGCAGGTCGAGCGCGACGTACAGATACCCCGCCGCCCGGATCCGCTCGACGACCGTCTCGCGCAGGGGCGAACGCACCAGCTCGTCGAAGTCGCGGGGATCGACTTCCACCCGGGCGACGTCCCCATGATGGCGGACCCGGTACTGGCGCAGGCCGAGCGTCCGGAGGACCTCCTCGGCCGCCTCGATCCGGCGGAGGATGTCGGGACTCACTTCCGTCCCGTACGGCACGCGGGAGGAGAGGCAGGCCATCGAAGGCTTGTCCCAGGTGGGCAGGCCGAGCTCGCGCGACAGCCTCCGGATTTCGAGCTTGGTCAGGCCGGCCTCGGCGAGGGGGGCGCGCACGTGGCGCTCCCGGGCGGCGCGGGCGCCCGGGCGGTGGTCGGCGCGGTCGTCGGCGATCTCGCCGTAGACGACGACGCGCAGGCCTTCGCGCTCCGCGACGGGGGCCAGCTTCGTGAAGAGCTCGTCCTTGCAGAAGAAGCAGCGTTCGGGGCTGTTCTCGCGGTAGCCCTCGCGGTCGAGCTCGCGGGTCTCCACGAAGATCTGCCGGGCGCCGATCCCGGCCGCGAACGTCTTGGCGTCCTCGAGCTCGGCGCGCGCGTAGGATTCGCTCAGGGCCGTGACGGCCACCGCGCGCGGGCCCAGGACGTCGTGCGCCACCTTCAGCAGGAAGGTGCTGTCGACGCCGCCGGAGTAGGCGACCAGGACGCTCTCCATCCCGGCCAGCGACGCCTTGAGCGTGCCGAGCTTGTCCATCAGGCGGCCGCCTTGGGCTCCTCGCCGCGGACGGCGTCGGGGCTCTTCCAGGCGCCGCGGGGCATCAGGCCCGCGAACACGAGGAGGACCTGGCTGGCCATGAAGACCGCGAGCCAGCGGGCGCGGCCCTCGGTGAAGCCGTACGAATGCAGGCCCACGCTCAGCTCGTTGACTCCGAACCAGGACCAGCTGACGACGACGTTGCCGAAGACGGCGAGGACGGCGAGGCCGCGCTCGCGGACCAGGCCGCCCCAGCGGGCGTGGAGGATGAGGGCGTTCCACAGCACGATCATGAGGGCGCCGTTTTCCTTGGGATCCCAGCCCCAGAAGCGGCCCCAGGAGTCGTCGGCCCAGAGCCCGCCCAGCACCGTCCCGACGAAGCTGAAGAACATCGCGAAGCAGATGGTCCCGTAGGTCATGCGGGCCAGCAGGCCGCGGAGGTCGATGTCCACCCGCCGCGTGAAGAGGCCCAGCACGACGAAGACGAGGCCGATGAGCCCCGCCACGTACGAGGCCGCGTAGCCCAGCGTGATGCAGGTCACGTGGGTCCAGAGCCAGAAGTTCGTGTCCAGGACGGCCTGGAGGACCTCCATCGTATCGCCGTCCTGGGCGAGCACGAAGGCGATGAGCATCGTCAGGAACCCCGCCATCCCGGCGACCAGGTTGCCGATGCCGACTTTGAAGATGAGCTCGAAGATGAGCCCGAAGATCACCGCGCCCCAGCCGATGAAGACGGCCGAGCCGTAGAGGTTGGTCACCGGCGCGCGCCCCGACAGGTAGACCCGCAGGAGGAGCGCCACCGTGTGAAAGATCCAGACGACCAGGATCAGCGAGAAAGCCGAGCGGTTGAGCGTCTTCGACCAGCCCAGCATCGCCGCGCAGCTCATCAGGAAGGCGATCATGTAGAGGCCGCCGCAGGCGTTGAAGGCCTCCACCCGGTTGAAGAAACTTTCCAGCCCGGCCTTTCCCGACTCCTTGGGCAGCCCGGCGCCCACGCGCGCGAGGTAGGCCGCGACCTCGCCGTTGAACGCCGTCTTGTCGTGCTGGACGTAGGCCTCCAGGATCTTCACGAAGGCCATCGCGTTCTCGTCGCGCGGCCCCTGGGTGTTCAGGGCGTCGGGCAGCGTGCGCCACTCCGCGTGCTCCTTCGAGGGCGGCACCAGGTGCGGGATGCTGAAGCTCGTGACCGCCTGCAGCGCGCCGAACCGCCGGTGGAACTTCAGGATCTCGCGGTCCTGCTCGTCGAGGGGCTGCTCGTTCTTCTGCTTCTGGGCGGCCTGCCGCGTCTGCTGCTCCAGCGTGGGCAGGCGGCCGATGAACTCGCTCAGCGCGTAGCGGGCCCCCTCGCGCTTCTCCAGCCCCAGCGCCTCGAGCACCTGCGGATGGTGGATCCGGAAGACCTTGTGGGCCCGGCCGTGCCGGTGCTCGTCCAGGCCCTCCGTCATCGCGTCGAGCAGCCAGCGGACCGCCGGCTGGCGATTCCCCTTCCCGTCGACGAAGGACTCGCCGTCGGTGATCACCCGCAGCTGCGTCCGCGCGACCGTGTCCAGCGGCTTGATCCGGCCGTTGTGGATCACCGGAATCTTGCCGAACTCGTGGATCGCCAGGCCGTCCTCGGGCGTCGACGGCCCCCGCATCCGCGACAGCAGGTACGCCGCGCCCAGCGCGGCCATGATCCAGGGCAGCGCCCGCTTCATGCCGCGTCCCTCCGGCGGATCAGGAAGCCCCAGAGGTGCAGCCAGAACTGGCCCAGGAGGCCCACGGCCACGATCATGCAGCCCACGTACGGCACCATCCAGCCGACGTTCGTCACGACCTGCAGCACGGTGCCGGCCTCCGTCGCCTTGTCCCAGTCCGCCTGATACAGGGTGTCGCCGCGATACCGCAGCGGATTGTTCATCCAGATCCGGACGTCGCGATCGACGCCCCGCTCGGCGTCGGTCAGCCGCACGTAGCTCGAGAAGTCCTTCGGCGTCTCCGTCCCCGGATAGCGCTCGAACTTGAAGTCCTTCAGGTAGACCTCGTAGGGCTTGTAGATCCGGTGGAAGCGCAGGCTCAGGTCGTAGGACTTGCCGCCGGCCTCCACCCGCTGCGCGCCCCCGCCGTCGAACGAGAAGAGCACCGAGAACAGGTAGGTGCCCAGCGTCCGTCCCGTCCCCTTCTCCTTCAGCGTCGCGTAAAGCGCCGGGAGGTCGATCCGCTCCCCCGTCTCCTCGCCGAGGGCCTTCGCGATCCTCGACATCCCCAGCCCGGCCGTCGCCGGGTTCCCCTCGCCCCCCCGGAATTCGCGCACGTCCGCGTTGACCATGTAGCCCTTCGGCCCGACCTCGAGGTCGAAGGGGACGTCGGGCAGCGCGATCGCCCCGCCCTTTCGCAGGCGCGCGGCGGGCACGGCGACCACGCGGTCGACCTTGGGATCCGACGGATCGACGATGGCGAGCTCGGACGTCCGGGTGTCCTGGGCCCAGTTGGAGGACTCGCCTTCCGCGATCGACATCCGGGTTTCGACCGCGGAGAAGGCGGTGATGATCTCGCTGGCCATCATGAGGACGACGCCGCCGTGCAGCAGGACGATCCCGGCCTTGCGGCCGAAGACCATGTGGCAGCCGAAGAAGAGGACGGCGGCCACGCCGACGCCCTGCACGAGCTGAAAGGTGACGCGCAGCGTGGGATTGGCCGTCTTCTCGGTGGAGTCCAGGTCGAAGACGTGGGCGATCGAGATCCACGTCAGAAGCGACCCGACGGCGAGGACCGCCAGCCCCATGTAGAGGCGCGGGCCCCGGGCCGTCACGCGGATGCGTCGCGCGTGGGAGACCAGGAGGTTGATCACCAGCAGCGTGCCGATGAGGAAGCCGCCCGGGAACGGGAACCCGAGCGTCCAGCCCGACCCGCGGGCCTGGAACACCTTCAGGTCGATCCACGCGAACCAGCAGCGGAAGTACTGGTGGACGACCGTCCAGATGCCGCTTTCGACCTGCGCGAGGGTGCCCGCCAGGACGAGGAAGATCGACATCCCCAGCAGCGCCACGGTCAGGCGGAGGGAGGCGAGGACGTTCCCCGCCTCCCGGACGAGCCGGAGGAGGATCATCGGTTCACCCGCACGGAGCGCGCGAAGGCCTCGAAGGCCGCCTTCTCTTTCAGCACCGCGTCCCGGGCGCCGTCCATCTTCAGAAAGAGCGAAAAGGG
>DASVNH010000054.1:0-49769 GCA_036383955.1 Planctomycetota bacterium
TCCGGACGTCGTCGAGGTTCCCCGAGAAGAAGCGCTCGTTCGCCGCTCCGGCCGCGTTCTGGATCGCGCCGATCTGCAGCGGCCGCGGATTCATGTCGATCCGGCGGCGGACGTTGGTGGTGAAGTCGTTGACGAGGGCCGCCCCGCCGTTGCGCATCACGGTGAAGCGGTTGCGGGCGCGCTCGACGCGGATCGCGAGGTGCTGCCAGGCGCCCGCGGTGAGGCCGGCGCCGAGGGAGGCCTCCGCCGTGTCGGTGCCGTCCCGGAGCCGCACCCAGACGTTGCCGGCGGCGAGGCCGCCGCCGTTCGCGGAATTGATGTCGACGCGCCAGCCCCGCTCCGCCGTGGGGAAATTGTGGTGGTTGATGAGCGCCTGGGCGGTCCCGGTCGTCGACGGCCGGATCCACAGCGAGATCGTGAAATTCTTGTCGGCCAGGTCGAGACTGGCGGAGTTCGGGACCTGGACGAGGTCGTCCACGCCGTCGAAGGCGAGGCTCGAGCCGTTCCCGAACGGCAGCGTCGCGAAGTTGACGGCGTCGGGCGTCGGGCCTCCCACGTAAGCGCCCGCGTTGCCGTTGCCGGAGCTGTCGGCGGCCGGGCCGGCCGCTTCGTCGAACTTCCAGTAGGCGCGCAGCGCGCCGGCCTTGGTGAGGGGGACGGCCGCCGAGACGGTCGCGCCGTTGTTGATCCCGTAATTGGCGGGATTGCCGGCCGAGGCGAGGGCGACCGGGCGGTCGAACTCGACGACCGCCTGGGTGGCGACGCCCGCCGCCGTCAGCGAGGCGTACTTCGGGCCGGGCGGGACGGTCTTCGTGAACGTGACGTCCAGGACGTCGCTGGGCAGCAGGCCGGGGACGACGGCCAGGGCGCGGACGCGGGTGGTCGAGGTCACGGTGAAGGAGAGGCCGGTGGCGCCGACGGCGCCGGTGGCGCGGGGATCGGGCGGGCTGCCGTCGAGGGTGTAGTGGATCACGGAGCCGGGGGTGGCGGCGTTGAGGGTGACGAGCTGGGAAGCGGCGAAGGTGGCGCCGGCGGGGACGGCCGCGGGGACGGCGGCGGCCGGCTCGGTGGCGAGGTTGGCGTCGGGAATCGGGACGGCCGCGGGAACGCCCGGGCCCTGCCACTGGACGCCGAGGCCTTCGCCGCCGCCGTTCTCGAACTGCGTGACGGTGATGGGATGCCAGCCGGCCTTGAGGGCGACGCTGCCGGTGGGGCTGGGGCCGGGGGCGCCGTGGAGGCCGTCGTTGCTCACCACCTCGTGGGCGTGGAGGTAGAGCTTGCTGCCGTCGTCGGAGCCGGACGTGAACGTCCAGACGCCCTCGGCGGGGATGTTGACGAAGCCGGTGAGCTTGAAGCCGAACTGGTCGTTGCGGTCGCGGGCGGGCGTGAGGCCGATGCCGAAATTGGCCAGGACGCTCCGGCGCTGGGGGAACAGGGGCTCGAAGGCCGGGAGGACCTGCGGGTTGTTGAGATGGTAGTAGCGGGCGTAGACGCCCGGCACGGTGGCGGCGGGGAGCGTGATCGGGTCCAGGAGGGCCGAGAAGACGGCGCTGGTCGCGAGATTGCTGGGCGTGCCGAGCGGCCCGTAGGCGCGGGCCCGGATCCGCAGATAGGTCTGCGCGAGGGAGATGGGGGCGGTGAAGGGCAAGGCGGAGGGGCCGGGCACGGAGAGGCCCGGATCGCTGCCGTCGAGCGTGTAGAAGACGGCCGTGCCGGCCGCGGGGGCGGTCATGGAGACGGAGGACAGGGGAAGGACGCCGCCGTCGGGGCTGAAGGTCGGGGCGGCGGGAAGCGCGGCGGGAGAATAAAGACGGTTCAGCGGAATGAAGTCCTTGGCGGTGGTCACGGGGCTGGACCAGCGGACGGCGACGCCGGCGCCGCCGCCGAATTCGATGAACTCGATCATGATGGCGTAGCGCTGTCCGGCGACCAGGTTGAACGTGGCGGACTGCTCGACGTTGACGGCGGTGTTGGTGAGGATCAGCGTGCCGTTGACGTAGAGGCGGCACTGGTCGTCCTGGGTCGTGAAGAACGTGTAGGTTTCCGTGGAGGGCGCCTCGAGCTCGCCCCGCCAGCGGACGCTGAAATTGTCGGCGTTGACGCCCGCCGCGGGGGCGTTGTTGCCGTACGCGAAGTTGATCGGCCCCTGATTGGCCTGCGTGAGCGCGACCGCGCCGGTGAAATTATTCGTGTTGTAATACTCCGCGATCAGGCCGTTGCCCGTCGCCTGGGCGAACGCCGTCGAGGGAACGGCCGCGGCGGCCATCGCCGCCGCGAGCGGAACCGCGAAACGCTTGAGCAAGTCCATGTTTCAATCTCCCCAGGATCCCCACGAAGCCGGACCTTGACTGGGTCGCGGTGCGGAGGGGGGCGGACTTGCGAGCCTTGGGGGCCTCCGAGGAGGCTCAAGGCGCCGGCCCATCGCAATACTTCCGCGATGAACGGAACCGTGACGTCGACGATCAACCCCGGAGCCGTGCGCCCCGGGCTCTTACCCCATTCCCTTCTCCCTTCGTCGATCCCGCTCCAAACACAAGGACGCGAAGAAAGGAGTTTCTTGGATCACCGGAGGGGCGGTAGGTCCCCGTCGAGCCGAAGCTCCGAACGGGGCGGGCCCCTGACGGCCTCATCTTGTGATTCTGTATACGCGAAGTCAAGTCTAAATCGTCATCCTCCCAGAAGGCCGAAGAGGCTCGCCAGGAAATAGCCGGCCGCCACCGACGCGACGAGCGCGACGGCGAACAAAGCGGACCAGCCGATCCCGCGGGCCACCGACGCGAGCAGGTCGCGCGCCGACGCCGGCATCGCCGGAAGGCCGCCGTTCGGCAGCTCCTCGAGCGTCTCGCAGCCGGCCAGCCAGGCCGCGCCGACCTGCCCGGCCGGCCCTTTCTCGATCACGCCGTCGCGGCGCGTCCAGACGACGCGGCCGACGACCGGGCCGCGCGCGCCGCTCAGATAGACCAGCAGGATGTCGCCCCGCTGGAACCCGTGACCCGAGCGGAAGCGGAAGCCCGTGAGTCCCATGTTCTCGAGCTGGGCGTGGTCGTCGCGCGTGTCGGGCGCGACGGGCCAGCGGGCGACGAGGACGGAGCCGTTCGCGGGATGTCGGATCTCGCGGCGGCGGTCCGCGCGTGGCAAGGCGATGTCCATGGTTGACGTCCCTTTCGAAGGCGGAGAGCGATCCCGCTCCGGAAGCGAGGGAACGGCGCGCGGCGGGAGCGTGAAAGCTCCGAAGGCGGCGCGCAGGATCGTCAAGCCGCGAGGCGGGGCCCGGGCCGCCCGGTTGGGCGGGGCGCGGGGGCGCGGCTTCCTTTCACCGTAGGATTCCCGCCGGTCGATGTCAAGACGGATCGCTCCCTTTTTTTTCTGGACAGCCTCCGCGCCCGCCCCTAACGTTGTCGAATCAGGGTTTCACCTAGGGGAGGGTCCGGGATGCTTTTCACCGCGCTCGCGCTCTGCGCGTCGGCCGTCGCCCAGGAACAGACCGTGCGGACGCGCGCAGACCGCCCCGACACCGTCAAAGTGCTCGTCAGCGGCGACCTCGAGCTCGACTACGTCAACCGCAGCCGCGAAGTCACCGCCTGGATCCGGAGCGAAGGCAATCCCACCGGCAACGGCGCGGCCGCCACCTCCGATGCGGAGAACACCTTCGAAGGCTTCGTCGCCGTCCGGGTGGACGTCGAGCTCGGCGTCGCCCGCTTCACGCTCGAGTTCGGCACGCGCCGGATCGACGACAACGAGATCGTGAACTTCCTGGGGGACACGGCCCAGGACGTCCTCCTCCGCGAGCTCAACCTGATCCTGCCCGAGCTCTTCCTTCCGGGCATGACCGTCACCCTCGGGATCGCGGACTGGAGCTACGACCTCCGGGGCCGCGGCCAGGCGCTGGTCTTCGCGCCGCGGCATTCGTCCACGTTCACGCGGAACATCGACAGCCTGGGCAACCCCACCTCCGAGGAGATCGGCGACGCGCGGCTGGTCGAGGCCGGCTTCCCCGACGAGCTCCTGCCGGTGGGCGCGGTGATCGTCTACCGGGCCGGGCCGTGGCACGTCGACCTGGTGATCTTCCCGGCGGTCATCGAGGCCGGCGAGCCCGCCCAGGACGAATCGATGTACGCCGCCGACGTGATGTTCAAGCTCGACGAGGCGGGAAGCCGGATCGGCGCGATCCTGGCGGTGAACGCCTTCGAATCGAACACGGCCGGCGGCGACCTCGACGAGGAGACGGCCGTCTTCACGTTCGGCGTCGGCGTCGACCTGCGGGACGTCCTGCTCAAGGGGCTCGAGCTGTACGGCGAGATCTACCTCCAGCGGGGCAACGCCGGCCAGGTCGTGGTGGGCGTCGCGGAAGAGTCGATCCAGGCCAACGGGCGCGCGGCGCAGGTCGGCTTCGAATACAACCACGTGGTGGGCAATCCGATGCCGGTCTGGTTCGGCGCCAACCTGACCTACTATTCGGGCGACGGCGACGACGCCGCCGAGGGGAACGACGAGGTCGACCGCTTCGCCTCCTACGAAAGCGTGAGCGACCTGATCATCCTGGAGAACATGTATTACGGCTTCGACGTCGACTCCAACTACCGCGTGATCAAGCTGCACGCCGGCGCGCGCTTCTCGGCGGTCAAGGAGAACGACTTGAAGGTCGACGTCCTGGTGGGCTTCGCCCGCCAGAACGAGGAGAGTAACTTCGGCGGTTCCGGCGAGGACGCGCTCGGCAACGAGGTGGACCTCCGCGCCGCGCTCGACGTCAGCAAGCAGCTGGTGGTCCACGCGCTCTTCGCGATCCTCGCGGGATCGGACCTCGTGGAGGAGTCCCTGCGCGCGGGCGGCTCCCCGGATCCGGACGATTCCGCCTGGATCTGGTCGATGGGGATGGACGTCAGGTTCTAGCGAGCTCGCCGCGGCGGAGCTGCTGGCGCAGCCGGCACAGGGCGTTCCGCACCCAGCCCGGCGAGCGTCCCACCCGCCGGGCGATCTCCGACGCCCGGTAGCCCAGGGCATAGCGCAGGCGGAGGAGGTCGTGCCCCCGCGCCAGCCCCGGAAACTCGAGCTCCGGCGCCGCCACCGGCGCCGTCTCCCGGACGCGCGAACGGGCGTAACCCGCGTGGTTCACCCGCTCCCGGGCGAAGCGGAGCACTTCCGCGCGGATCAAGTTGGCCGCGATCGCCAGGAGCCAGCCGCGGAACGACGTCCCCCGGCGGTACTTCTGGATGTTGAGGTAGGCGAAGACGAACGCCTCGTGGACGATCTCGTCGACGAGGTGGACGCGGGGGACCCTCAAGGCCACGAAGGCGCGGAGGGCGCCGAGATGCCCGTCCATGAGCGGGCCGAAGGCGTCCCGCTCGCCCTCCTGCACCCGCTGGACGGCTTCTTCGTCGCTCACTTGGCCAGCAGTTCCGCCAGCTTCACGTCCTGGCCGCCGTTCGCCTTGCTGAGATCCGCCGCCTCGATGAAGGCGATGACTTCCAGCATCTCCTCCGGCGAGACCGGCGACACGCCCGTCTGGAAGAACTTCACGATCTCGCGGACGAGCGGCGCGTAGCCGCTCCCCTTCCCGGGCGCCGTGGACTTGACCGCCTTCTCGCCGTAGGCCGTGGCGCCGAAGGAGCTCGCGCCCTTCCTCAACCCGCGATAGGTCGCGACGCGGCCGTCCTTCCAGCGGGCCGCGACGACGTCGACGTCCGCGCGCCGCAGGCTCTCCCAGCCGGGGCCCATCAGCGCGAAGATCGCCTCGATGCCGTGGATGCCGTAGAACGAGAAGTCGGGATGCTGCGGGGCGCCCGAGACGGCGGAGTGCACCGCGCAGCCCAGGAGCGGGCCCAGCTCGGGATCCTCCTTCAGCTGCTTCACGGCCTCGCTGAAGCGCTGCGACGAGGCCGAAAAGAAAGGCGTCCCGCTCTCGCGGGACAGGCGGACGATCTCCTTCGCGTCCTTCAGGCTCGCGCTCAGGGGCTTGTCGATGAAGACGCGCTTCCTCGCCGCGAAGATCGACCGCGCCTGCTCCAGGTGGATCCGGCCGTCGACGCTTTCGAGCAGCACGGCGTCGACTTTCGCCGCGAGCGCCTCGATCGTGTCGACGATCTCGATCCCGTACTTCTCCGAGATCTGCTTCGTGAAGCCGTCGACGCGCTCGTAGCTGGCCTTGAAGTCCGCGCTGCCGCCCTTGTAGGCCGCGATCACCCTGGCGCCCGGCACGTGGTTCGCGTTCTTCGGGTTGTTGAGGAGGTCGGTGAACGCGATCACGTGGGACGTGTCCAGGCCCACCAGCCCGACCCGCACGACCTTTTCGTCCTGCGCGAGCAGGACCGCCAGCAGCAGCGCGCTCATCACAGCGTCTCCGGAACGGCGAACGGCTTACGGTATTCGCGCCGGAGGAGCCCGTTGGCCTCGGAATCGCCTTCGAAGGTCTCCGTTTTCGGATCCAGCGTCAGCGCGCGGCCCACCCGGAAGGAGGCCGGGGAAACGCCCAGCGACTTGAGGTAGTCCTTCGTCCGCGCGAAGGCGTCGTTGCCCGCCGGGCTCGCGAAGGGATCCTTGATCGCGTCCAGCGGCTTGTCCTCGCCCAGCCGGTAGGAGATGTTCGCCAGGTGGCAGAGCCCGGCCGCCAGGTGGCCGCCCAGGATGTCGGCGTTCAGCTTCTTCGGCTCCCGCGCCTTCACCGCGTCCACGAAGTTCCGGAAGTTTTCGAGGTGGGCGCCGCCGCCGGAGAACTTCTGGATCACCTCGCCGCCGGGGCCGTGGGCCGTCGTTCCCGCCAGCCGCCCGCCGGCGCACTCGAAGTCGGCGCCGGTCTTGAAGCTCTTCTCCCCCTCGTCGGCGAGGCCGCGGGTCTCGTGCACGATCTGGACGTCGCCGTAGTCGAAGACCGCGATCTGGACGTTGGGCGTCTGGCCGGCGTCGTCGAGGCCGACGCGGCCGCCGAGGCAGAGGACCTTCTTCGGGAGCTCGGTCTTCCCCAGTCCCCAGACGATCGTGTCGAGCTGGTAGACCCCGTTGTTGCCGATCTCGCCGTTGCCGTAGTCCCAGTTCCAGTGCCAGTTGTAGTGGAAGCGGTTCTTGTTGTAGGGGCGCAGCGGGGCCGGGCCGAGCCAGAGGTCGTAGTCGACGCCCGACGGCGGCGCGGCCTCGTCCTTGAAGGCGCCGATCGTCGTGCGGGGACGGTAGAGGCGGCCGCGGACCGTCTGGACCTTGCCGAGCTTCCCCGCCGCGAGGAAGTCGAGGGCCTCCCGCGTGCCCTGGTTCGAACGGCTGTAGGTGCCGTGCTGCACGAGGCGGCCGTGCTTCCGGGCCGCCTCGACGAGCTTGCGGCCTTCCCAGATGTTGTGGCTGACGGGTTTCTCGACGTAGACGTCCTTCCCCGCCTGGACCGCCCAGAGCGCCGCCAGCACGTGCCAGTGGTTGGGCGTGGCGATCGAGACGGCGTCGATCGTCTTGTCCTCGAAGAGCTTCCGCAGGTCCTTCTCGAAGCGCGGCTTCTTCCCGGTCTTCTTCTCCACCTGGGAGGCCACCCCGCCGAACAGGTTCTCGTCGGGGTCGCAGAGGGCGGCGACTTCGACGTCCTCCATGCCCGCCCAAAGGCGGGTATGGAAGCCCCCCTGCCCTTTGATGCCGATCACGGCGACGCGGAGGCGGTCGTTGGCGCCCGCCCGGGGCAGGGCCGAGGCCGCGGCGGCGGCCAGGGAGGTCTGGAGAAAGTCTCTGCGGGTGACGTCGTTCACGGGGATTCCTCCTACGCTACTCTTATGCTCAATGAGCGTTCGGAGGGGAAAGCTGAGGCGAAAAAGCGCGGTTACGAATCAGACGGTCTGTTTCGTAACCGGCCTTCGTCGACGCGGCGCAGGCCTTCCATCAGGAGGGTCATCGTCGGCAGGGAGACGGTCGCCTCGTCCGTCCGCGTCCCGGACTCGAACGCGAAGGCGGCCTCCGTCCAGGCCAGGAGGCGGTAGAAGGCCTCTTCGCCGGCGATGTCCCCCGCCAGCGCGTGCCGGACCTCCCCGTCGACGACGAAGAGGCTGGCGGAGCCGTTCCCCTGATGCAGGCGCAGGTGCCCGGTCTTCCGGCAGATGTGGAGCACCTGGACGAGATCGGCCATGGGCATGGTCTCGAGCCGCCCCGCCAGGCCGTGCGGCGCGGCGGGCGCCTGCCCGCGCGGCCGGCCGGAGCGCGTCACGCAGCGGCTCAGGGCGTACCCGAACTCCCGGCGGCGGCGGCTCAGATCCGCGACCTGCGCGCGGGACAGGGCCAGGGTCCGGACCGCCGTGCGCGCCAGAATGGTCAGGCCCGCGGGCTCCCCGGAGACGAAGCTGCGCTCCCCGAAACAGTCTCCCGTCCGCCGGACCTCGCCCGGGCCGGGAGGCGAAGCGACGATCTCGATCTCGCCCTGCAGGACGACGCCCAGGGCGTCGACGGGCGCCCGCGGGGACACGAGGATCTCGCCCTTGTCGTGCGACCGCGGCGTGGCGATCGCGCGCAGCTCCTCGACCAGGTCGGGCGGGAGCTGATCCAGGAACGCCCGGTCGTCGGAGGTCGTTCCGTCGGCGACCATGGAGCGCAGGATGACCTGCGTCTCTGCGGAGCGCCGGCTCTCGATCCGGGAGGCGACCTTTCGGATCTTCTCCTGAAGGACCTCGGGGGCGAACGGCTTGACGACGTAGTCAGACGCGCCCCAGCGCAGCGCCTCGGCGACGCTGGCCCGGTCGGCCATGCTCGTCACCATGATGACCTGGATCTCGCGGAACGGCGACACGAGCTTGAGCTGCTTGAGAAAGCCGAGGCCGTCGAGCCGCGGCATGTTCCAGTCGATCAGGACGAGGTCGATCTCGAGCTTTTCGTTGCGGAGCAGCTGGAGGGCCTCGACGCCGTCGGACGCCTCGAGGATCTCCGGGGCGTCGCCCTGGCGTTCCTCGAGCGTCGTCCGGATGATCCGCCGCATCGTCCGCGAATCGTCCACGACCAGGGTTCTCATGGGCTATCCCTCCGTGCCGTCGCCCCCGCGAACGGAAGCCGCGTCAGCTTTTCCAGAAGCCTCTCCCGCGTGACCGGCCGAATCAGGCAGTCGTCCACGCCGAGCCGCATCGCCTCCAGGATCTCCGCCGTGTCGAGGACGGCCGTGACCATGAGGATCCAGACGTGGTCGTGCGCGCGGTTGCCCCGGACGTCCCGGACGAAGCTCCGACCTTCCCCGCCGGGCAGGTCCCAGTCCACGAGGGCCAGGCGCACCGGCCGGCCCTCCTCGAGCGCGCCCAGGGCCTCGCGGCTCCCGACCGCCCCGAAGGCGTCGAAGCCCGCCAGGCGCAGCGTCTTCCGCGTCGCCGCCGCCGGCGTCTTCCGCCCGTCCATCACCAGCGCCCGTGTCATACGCAGCCCCGAACGGAGGGGCCGGAATCG
Organism: Planctomycetota bacterium; assembly: GCA_036383955.1. Lineage (GTDB taxonomy): Bacteria > Planctomycetota > MHYJ01 > MHYJ01 > JACPRB01 > JACQFK01. The sequence continues at coordinate 9,388 of DASVNH010000054.1, forward strand.
CTTCCGGCCCCTCCGCCGGATCCCCTAGAACTTCTCCAGCTCGCCCGCGTCGAGCGACGCGCGCTTGGCGGGGCCGTCGTTGCACACGAGGCATTTGCCGGGGGCCGCGACCCGCCGCGACCCGGATTCGTTCACGCCATCGGTCATCGACGCATCCTCCATAGGTTTGAAATCAGGACCGCGCTTCGGCGGCCTGCAGCAGGGCCTGGACTTCCGCGCGCAGGACTTCGGGAGGGGACGGCTTGGTGAGGAAGCGGTTCGCCCCGGCCTCGAGCCCCGCCTTCCGGTCCTCGATCCGCCCCTCGGTGGTCAGCAGGATGATGGGCAGGTGCTTCAGCCGCTCGTCGGCGCGGACGCAGCGGATCAGCTCGATCCCGTCCATGCGCGGCATGTTGAGGTCCACGACGGCCAGGTCGACGGCCTCGGCCCGCAGGATCTCCAGCGCCTGGAGGCCGTCGGCCGCGTGCAGGGCTTTGAGGCCGGCCGGCTTCAGGCTCCATTCGATCAGGCGGCGGACGGTCTGGGAATCGTCCACCAGGAGCACGACTCGGGGAGGGGTCACAGGCTCTCCTTTCGCGGCGCGCCGAGGCTCGCCAGCACGGCGTGGATTTCCTTGGCCAGGGTGGGATCGCAGACGTTCTGGAGCTCGCGGAGGACCGGGACGGCGTCCGTGAGGCGCAGCGTCAGCGCCGCGCGGATCGCGGCTCCCTGCACCGTCGGGTCGGGGCTGGTCAGCTGCCGCGTGACGCCCCCTCCTTCGTCCGGCACCCCCAGCTCCGCGAGCAGATCGAGCGCGGCGACGGCCCGCTCGGGCCCGAAGCTTCCGTCCTCGAGCGCCCGCGACAGGGCGCGCGCGAGCGAGGCGCGGTCGACGTCCTTCGCACGGGACGGGACGTCGGAGGCGAGCGAATCGACCAGCACGGCGGCGATGGCCGGGCCGAGCGAGGCGGCCGCGTTCAGTTTCTGGAGGAGCGGGACGATCGCCTCCGGGGAGCCCTGGCGGCCCAGGGCGTCGATCACCGGCTCCTGGAGCTCCGGCGACGCCTGATCGAGGAGGCGGATGAGCGCGCGCGTGGCCTCGGCGGAGCCGATCTGGCTCAGGGCGTCGATGGCGGAGAAGCGGATCCAGGAAGCGCCTTCGGTAGCGAACGTTTCGAGGCGGCGGACGGCCTCGGGCGCGCCGAGCCGGCCGAGGCCCACGACGGCGGCGTCGCGGACGTTCTCGTCGGGGTCTTCGAGCAGTTCCAGCAGGGGCCCGGACAGGTCGTGATCGCCGCTTTCGGCCATGATGTTCGCCGCGAAGACGCGCATGCGGACGTCCGGGTCGCGGGAGAGCTCGACGAGGAGCTCGGGGGCCGCCTTGGAGAGCCGCTGCAGGAGCAGGCGCGCCGAGTTCCGCGTGGCCGGCGCGGAGCTCCGCAGGAGCGGGAGGAGCAGCCGGACGGTCCGGGCGTCGCCGATCTCGAGAAGGGTGTCGGTCGCCGCCTCGCGGATGCCGCGGTCGGGCGACTGGAGCGCCCCGGTCAGCGCGCTGAGGACCTGGTCGTCGGACCAGCGTCCCAGCACGCGGGCGGCGCGGCGCCGGACGTCGGGCTGGCCGTGGCTCAGGTCCCGGAGAGCCGTTTCGCGATTCATGCTCATTTCCTCAGGTGTCCGTCCTGATAGCGCTGGGAGATCGGCCCCAAAGCCGAGGTCCGCAGGCGTTCGAAGAAGAGGTCCGCCTCGGCCGTCCGTCCGGCGCGCAGCGCGAGGATGCCGAGGGCGAGGAGGTCCGCGTCTTCCGGCCGCTCCAGGGCGGCCAGGAGAAGGTCGATCAGCGCGCCGGCGTCGAGGCTGGCCCACGGGAGGCCGCGGCTCGAGTCGGCGATCCGGAGTCCGGCCGCGTCTGCCCCGACGATCCGCAGGGTGGCGCCGGCGTAGCGCGGGTCGGGGAGATCCAGGGGACGGGCGGCCAGGCATTGCGCGACGCGCCCCTGCAGGCGCGCCATCCAGTCCGCCTCCTCGGCGAGTCCGGCCGCGCGCGCTTCCCGCGGCCCGCCCCGCGCCGCGTCGCGATAGGCGATCGCCAGCGCGCGCGCCGCCCCGGGCTGGAACTTCGCCAGCGCCTGAAGGATGTCGGCCTCGCGGCGCTCGTCCGGCGCGGCGCGCCAGCTAAGAACCAGAGCGCTCCCGCCCAGCAGAATCGCCGCGGACGCGGCGAGGAGGGCCAGACGACGAAAGTTGGGGCGGGAGCGCTCCGGTCGACCGAGGGGTTTTAAGAGTACCGTGGAAGGGGTCTTCAGGGACGCGGCGTGGGCGTCGAGGGCGAGCGCGACCTCCTCCATCGTCTGGGGACGCTCGCTCCGATCCTTCCGCAGGCAGCGCAGGCAGAGCTCCTCGAGGGCGGGCGGAAGCTCCGCCGGGGGCCGGCCCGCCTTCCGAAGGATGTCGCTCGGCCGGTCGGGCGCCTCGCCGATGGTCCTGCCGAGGACGTCCAGGGTTTCGCCGACGAACGGAGGACGTCCGGCCAGCATCTCGTAGAGGATCGCCCCGAAGGCGTACACGTCCGTGCGGCGGTCGATCTTGTCCGACTCTCCCGAGGCCTGCTCGGGCGCCATGTAGGACGGCGTGCCGCTGATCTCGCCTTTCTCGGGCTTGTCCAGCTCGAGGTTGCGCGCCAGCCCGAAGTCCAAGACGTGCGGGCGGCTGTCGCGGTCGATCAGGATGTTCGCGGGCTTCAGGTCGCAATGGACGATCGGGGAGGGGCGGCCGTGGGCGTACTCGACGGCCCGGGCGATCTCGATCAGCTGCCGGATCGTCTCCCGCGGAGTCTCGTGGTAGGGCGAGGGGCGGCCGTTCTGGCGGGCCGCGCGCATCCGGTCGGCGAGCGTGTCCCCTTCCAGGTACTCCATCGCGACGTAGTACTCGCGGCCGACGCGGCCGACGTCGAAGACGGAGACCACGCCGGGATGGCGGAGGCGGATCGAGTTGCGCGCCTCTTTGAGCAGGCTCTGGACGTGCTCGTTGGGCGTGTCCTGCGGGCTCAGCGGCCGCGCCGCCCGAAGGCGCTTGAGCGCGACGTACTGGCTGAGATAGGTGTCCCAGGCCAGGTACACGACGCCGATCCCGCCTTCTCCGATCGGCTTGAGGAGGACGTACTTGCCGAAGCGGGCGGAGGGGACCTTGAGGGCGCGCTCGACGTCCTCCGGCACGGGATCGCGGCTGACCAGGATGAATTCCTCGTCGACGGCCCGCAGCGGCGGCGGGCCGGCCGGGGCCTGGAGGGGGCCGCGGCAGCGGCCGCAGAGGTAGCTCGCGACGTCGCCGCGCACCGGGACGTTGATCTGGATGCCGCACTGGGCGCAGGAGCGGATTTCCTTCCGCTGGGCGGCGAGGGCTTCCGCGACCTGATTCTGGGTGAGGATGCCGCGGACGACGAGGATCTCTCCCAGACGGGGCGGAGGCGTCAGGCCGGATTTCTCCGCCGCGCTCTGGATCCGGAGGCAATGCTCGATCTCTTCGGCCGTCGCGAGCCCCGCGCGGACGCACCACTCGCCCAGCGTTTCGGCCATTCGGTCGGAAGGTTTCGTCGAGGCGACCACCGCGGCTCCCCATCAAGGCGTCGAGGCGGCCGCGAGGAACCCGTCCCCACTCAGCCGCGTCGTCGCGCGTTTCCGCGGGGTTGAATGCAATGATCATGCCAAGGTTCGGCCAATGACGAACCACGAGCCTAAAGCCGTTGAGGTTCAGCGCCTTAGCGCGAAAAATCAATTTTTCACGGACCCTTTGGGGGGTGCCGTTAACGTTTAAGCATGATAATAAAGTATTAACCGAAGTTAACATGTTCAGCGGCGCCGCTCCGGAGGGACGGCGGCCCGATCCGGAGCGGCTCCGGCTCCAATCGTAATGCGTAACATACTGTATTATAATGACTTAACAGTGTTTAACAAGCGGAGCGTCCGTTCGAACGATGTTTTAACGCTCCCCTTGACATCGGCTGATAAGAGGGGTATGAGACTTGCGTTAGCCTCCATGCTTGAACAGAGGCCTTGACTCCATGCGGGAATCCGAGCTCGCCGGCATCGACGCGCTCCGCAAGCGCATCGCGGAGCTCGAAGAGTCCCAGGCGCGCGAACACCGGATCCAGGACACCCTGCGGGGAACCCGGTTTTCGCCGGGCCTGTCGTTCTTCGACCTCATGAGCCTGGAGCTGGCCCAGGCGTCCGGCGCGGACTTCGCCTTCGTCGGCGCGCTTTCGCCGGACCAGAGGCACGTCCGCACGGTCGGCCTCTGCGCCGACGGAAAGATCGCGCCCGGCTTCGAATACGCCCTGGAGGGCACGCCCTGCGACGACGTCGTCGGGAAGGACGTCTGCGGCATCCCCCGGGGCGTCACGGCGCGTTACCCCCAGGACCTCCTGCTCCAGGACATGGGGATCGAGGGCTACTGCGGCGTGCCGCTCTTCGACACCCGCCGGCGCGCGATCGGCCTGATCGTGCTGCTGACGCGGAGCCCGTTCCAGGACACCGGACGGGCGGAGGCCCTGCTGAGGTCGGCGGCGTCGCGGGCGTCCGGGGAGATGGAACGCGGCCTGGCGGAGTCGCGGCTCCGGAGCATCTTCGACTCGAACATGATGGGCATCGTGTTCTGGAACGCGAACGGCGAGGTGACCGAGGCGAACGACGCCTTCCTGAAAACGGTCGGCCATTCGCGCGCGGACCTGGACGGCGGCGGGGTCCGCTGGAAGGACATGACTCCGCCGGAGTTCGCGCACCTGGACGCCCGGGCCCTCGAGGACCTGGCCCGGACGGGACATTGCGAGCCTTTCGAGAAGGAGTACGTGCGGAAGGACGGCAGCCGCGTACCCGTGCTGATCGGCGGGGCGCGCATGACCGAGCGCCCGCTCAGCGGCGTGGCCTTCGTGCTGGACCTGAGCTCCCGGAAGGCCGCCGAGCGGGCCGCGCGCGAAGCCGGCGAGCTCCATCACCAGGTCCTGGCGAGCATGGGCGAAGGGATCTGCGTCCACGACCGGGACCTGCGCTACCTCCACTTCAACCCCAAGATGGAGGAGATCACGGGACGGCCGGCCGCGGAAGTCATCGGCAAGCACCCCCTCGAAGTCTTTCCGTCCCTGGAGGAGCTGGGGATCTACGCCGACCTCCAGCGGGCCCTCGCCGGGGAGCCCCGGACGTCGCCCGACCTCCCCTACCACCCCCGGGGATCCCCCGTGGTCCGCTGGACCCGGACCCGCTGCTTCCCGCGCCGGGATCCGACGGGGGAGATCCGCGGCGTGATCTCGATCGTCCACGACATCACGGAGCTGCGGGGGACCGAAGAGGCCCTGCGCGAGAGCGAGCGGAGGCTGTCGGAGGCCCTCCGCCGGACCCAGGAGCGCGTGGTGCAGCTCGAGGAGCAGGTCCAGAAGCGCGCCTCGTTCGCCAGCATGGTGGGGAAAAGCGGGGCGATGCAGGAGGTCTACCGCCGCCTGCGCCTCGCCGCCGAGAGCGACGTGACCGTCCTCGTGACCGGCGAGTCGGGCACCGGCAAGGAGCTGGCCGCCGCGGCGGTCCACTCCCTCAGCCACCGCCGCGCGCGCCCCTTCGTCGGCGTGAACTGCTCGGCCATCCCGGAGAGCCTCCTGGAGAGCGAACTCTTCGGGCACATGAAGGGCGCGTTCACGGGCGCGACCCGCGACAAGGTCGGGCTCTTCCAGGCGGCCGAGGGCGGCACGCTCTTCCTGGACGAGGTGGGCGACATGAGCCCGGTCCTGCAGGTGAAGGTGCTCCGCGCCCTGCAGGAGCGCGAGATCCGCCGCGTCGGCGACGAGCGGGTGATTCCGGTCGACGTCCGGGTCGTGACCGCGACCAACCGCGACCTGCCCGGCCTGATCGAGCGCGGCCTGCTCCGGGAGGACTTCTACTACCGCATCCGCGTCTTCGAGATCAAGCTGCCGCCGCTGCGGGAGCGCAAGGACGACATCTCCCTCATGGTGAACCACTTCATCGACGAGCTCTCGCGGAGCGTCGGCAAGAAGATCCGCGGCATCGAGCCCGAGGCGCTCACTTGCCTCCTGGACTACGCCTGGCCCGGCAACGTCCGCGAGCTGCGCAACGCCCTCGAGCACGCCTTCGTGACCGTGAGGGGCGACATCCTGGGCCTCCGCGACCTCCCGATCGAGATCCGCGCCGCGCCGCCCGCCCTCGAGACGCGCCCGGCGCCGAGCGGCGATCCCGGCGAACGGGCCCGGATCCTCCAGGCCCTGCAGGACAGCGACGGCCGCAAGGGCGACGCCGCGAAGCGCCTGGGCATCAGCCGCGTCACCCTCTGGCACCGGATGCGGATCCTGGGCGTCGAGGGCCCCGCGAAGGGCAAGCGATGAGCCAGGAGGAGGTCGAGCGCCTCCGCGCCCGGGTGGCGGAGCTCGAGGCCGCGCAGGCGGAGATGAAGGACGTCCTCGAGCGCGCGAGCGACGGCTTCGTCTCCTTCAACGCGCTGTGGCAGTACACCTACGTCAGCCCGAAGGCCGGCGAGATCCTCGGCCGCGCCCCCGCGGAGCTGCTCGGGAAGCATCTCTGGACCGATTTCCCGGAAGGTCTCGGCGCGACGCTGCAGCCCGCCTACTACCGCTCGCTCGCGGAGCAGGTCCCCCTCCGCCTGGAAGCCTACGACGCGCCCCGGGACCGCTGGTTCGAGAACCGCCTCTATCCCTCCCCGAACGGCCTCTCCGTGTGGTTCACCGACATCAGCGAGCGGAAGCGGGCCGAGGACAACCGCGCCCGCCTGGTCGCGCTCATGGAGGGAACGCCGGACCTGGTGGGCTACGCCGACCCCGAGGGCAAGATCCTCCACCTGAATCCCGCGGGCCGCCGCCTGCTGGCGATCCCGGAGGGCGCCGACCCGCCGGGCCGCGTCCTCGCCTACCTTCCCGAGCGGCTGCGCCGCCGTTTCAGCGACGAATGGCTCCCCGCCGCCGTCCGGGACGGGGTCTGGAAGGGGGAGTCGACCCTGCTCGCCCTCGACGGCCGGGAGATCCCGGTGTCGCAGGTGCTCTTCGTCCACAAGGCCCCCGGAGGCCGGGTCGACTTCGTCGCCACGATCGCGCGCGACATCTCCCAGGCCAAGCGCCACGAAGAGGAGCTCCGGGAGAGCGAGGAGCGCTACCGCACGATCGTCGAGAACGCGCCCGAGGCGGTCGTGGTCCTGGACCTCGAGGAGCGCCGCTTCATCGAGTGCAACGAGAACGCCGCCCGGCTCTTCGGCTACTCCCGCGAAGAGCTCTCCCGGAAGAACGTCGCCGACCTCAGCCCCCCGCGGCAGCCCGACGGCCTCCTGTCCTCCGAAGCCGCCCTGGAGAAAATCGACGAGGCCGCGCGCGGAGGACGTCCGGTCTTCGAATGGATCCACCGCACCAGCCGGGGCCTCGACTTCCCCTGCGAGGTCCGGCTCGTCCGCGTCCCCCGCGGCCGCTCGACGCTGATCCGGGGCAGCGTCATCGACATCTCCGAGCGCAAGCGGGCCGAGGAGGCGCTCCGCGAAAGCGAGGCGCGGTTCCGGCAGATCGCGGAGACGATCCGCGACGTGTTCTGGATCAGCACGCCCGACCTGACGGAGGTCCTCTACGCCAGCCCGGCCTTCGAGGAGATCTGGGGGCGTCCCCGGAAGGAGCTCTACCGCTCGGCCTCGACCTGGGACGAGGCCGTCCACCCGGACGACGGCGGGCCGGCATTGCGGAAGCCGCCGGCGTCGGGGCGGATGGACAACCTGTACCGGATCGTGCGGCCGGACGGCGGCCTCCGCTGGATCCGGGAGCGGAGCTTTCCGATCCTGGACGAGGCGGGCGCGCCGGTCCGGATGGTGGGCGTCGCCGAGGACGTGACCGACCTCAAGGAGACGGAAGGGGAGCTGCGGGAGAGCCAGCGGCGGCTGGAGGAGGCGCTCCGGAGCACCCAGGACCGGGTCGTCCAGCTCGAGGAGCAGGTGCGCGGGCGCTCGCGCTTCGGCATGATCATCGGCAAGAGCGCGCCGATGCAGGAGGTCTACCGCCGCCTGCGCCTCGCCGGGCAGAGCCCCGTGAACGTGCTCATCACCGGCGAATCCGGAACCGGCAAGGAGATGACCGCGCGGACGGTGCACGACCAGGGGGTCCGCAAGAACAAGCCCTTCATCGCGGTCAACTGCTCGGCCATCCCCGACACCCTCCTGGAGAGCGAGCTCTTCGGGCACGTCCGCGGCGCCTTCACGGGCGCCGTCCGCGACAAGACCGGGCTCTTCCAGAGCGCCGAGGGCGGCACCCTCTTCCTCGACGAGGTCGGCGACATGCCGCCCTCCCTCCAGGTGAAGGTCCTCCGCGCGCTGCAGGAGCGCGAGATCCGGCGGGTCGGCGACGAGAAGCCGTTCAAGGTCGACGTCCAGCTGGTCACCGCCACGAACCGGAACCTCCGGGAGCTGCTCGCCTCCGGGGCGATGCGCGAGGACTTCTACTACCGCGTCCGCGTGTTCGAGATCCACCTGCCCCCGCTCCGCGAGCGGAAGGACGACATCCCCCTGATCGTGTCGCACTTCGTCGAGGAGTTCTCGCTGTCCAAGCGCAAGAAGATCCGCGGCATCGCCGCGGAAGCCATGCGCTTTCTGATGGACTATCCCTGGCCGGGCAACGTGCGCGAGCTGCGGAACGCCCTCGAGCACGCCTTCGTGACCGTCTCGGAAGACGCCATCCAGCTCTCGGACTTCCCCGCCGCCCTGCGCGCCCCCGCCCCGGCCCCCGCGCGGGCGCCGGCCGGGCCGCCGGATCCCGAGCGCAAGCGGATCGAGGACGCCCTCCGGAAGAGCGGCGGGCACCGCGGGAAGGCGGCCGAGCTCCTGGGCTGCAGCCGCGTCACCCTGTGGAAGAACATGCGGCGCCTGGGCTTGTGAGGGACTCCGACATGGCCGCGCCCCATCGCCGGTCCTGGATACGCTCCGCGGCGCTGCCGCTGGCGCTGGGCCTGCTTCTGGGCGGCGCCTGGCTCGCCGTGTCCTCCTACTTCCTCGAGCGGCTGCGGACGGCCGACACCCTCCGCTCCCTGGCCGAGCGCGTCCGCATCGACCTCCTGGAAACCCGGCGGAGGGAAAAGGACTTCCTGCTGCGCTCCGTCAAGGACCCGGACTTCCATGCCGAGGGGACGAGCGACCCCCTGCGGCGGCATCGCGACGCCCTCGACCGCCTCGCCCGCGGCTGCGAATCTCTGGCGGCCCTCATCCCCCCCGAATGGTCCGTGGACATGGCGGCGCTCCTGCGGCGCCGGAAGGACTACGACGAGGCGTTCAGCGCCCTGGTCGACCGCGTCCGCCGGCTCGGCTACAAGGAGGCCGGGCTCGAAGGCGCCCTGCGCGCGGAGCTGAGGGAAGTCGAGCGGACGATGGACCCCGCGGCCCGGGTCGACCTGCTCCAGCTGCGCCACGACGAGAACGAGTACCTGCTCTACGGCGACGAGGGATCCCTGCACCTCGTCCAGCGGAGCCTGGACCGGCTCCGCGGGAGCGCCCCCGCGACGACGGGCGCGATCGACCGCTACCTCAAGAACCTCGCCGTCTATCACGCCCTGCGGCACGAGCTCGGCATCCGCGAAGACCTCGGGCTCCAGGCCAAGTTCCGCGCGGCCGCCCACGACATCGAGCCCATCGCGGGCGTGGTGGCCTGCCACGCCTACGGCGCGTACTCCGAGGCGACGGGGCGCCTGCTGGGAGGGCACCTCGTCGCCACCCTGCTCCTGAGCGTCCTGCTCTCGACGACCTTCCTCCTCACGCGGTCCGCGCGGGTCCGCTCCCGCGACCTGAGCGAGACCGCCGGGGAGCTGTCGCGCTCCAACGCGGAGCTGCAGCAGTTCGCCTACGTCGCCTCGCACGACCTGCAGGAGCCCCTGCGGGCGGTGGCCGGCTGCGTGCAACTCCTGCAGCAGCGCTGCGTCGGAAAGCTCGACGCCCGCGCCGACGAGCTCATCCGGCACGCCGTCGAAGGCTGCCTCCGGATGCAGAACCTGATCGAGGACCTCCTCACGCTCTCGCGGATCGGGAAGAGCGGGCCGCCGAAGGAGGCCGTCGACGCCGCCGGCCCGTTCCGCGCCGCGCTCGAGAACCTGGCGGTCCCGCTGAAGGAGACCTACGCGACCGTCACGAACGACGAGCTGCCGGCGGTCCGCATGGACGCGACGGAGCTGCTGCAGGTGTTCCAGAACCTGATCGGCAACGCGGTGAAGTTCCGCGGCCCGACCCCGCCCGTGATCCACGTCGGCGCGCTCCGGCAGGACGGCGCCTGGCGCTTCTCGGTGCGCGACAACGGGATCGGCATCGAGCCCCGCTATTTCGATCGGATCTTCCGGGTCTTCCAGCGGCTCCACACCCGGGAGGAGTACCCGGGGTCCGGGATCGGGCTGGCGGTTTGCGAAAAAATCGTCCTACGGCACGGAGGCAGGATATGGTTAGAATCGGAGCCCAGCCGCGGAACGACGTTCTATTTCACGGTGCCTGACCGGGGTGAAGTGGCTTGATGGCCTCGTACAACAACCTGCGTCCGATCCAGGTGCTCCTGGTCGAGGACAGCCCCACCGACCTCCTCATGACCCGCGAGGCGCTCGAGCGCTCGAAGGTCCTCCTGCAGCTCCACGTCGTGGAGGACGGCGTGAAGACCATGGAATTCCTCCGGCAGACCGGGAAGTACGCCGCCGCCCCCCGCCCCGATCTGATCCTGCTCGACCTGAACCTGCCCAAAAAAGACGGCCGCGAAGTTCTCAGCGAAGTGAAGGCGGACCCCCGGCTGAAAGTCATCCCGGTGATCGTCCTCACGACCTCCAAGGCGGAGGAGGATGTCGCCGTCGCCTACCGCTCCCACGCCAACTGCTACATCACCAAGCCGGTCGGCTTCGCCAACTTCAATGAGATGATGCGCTCCATCGAGCGCTACTGGTTCTCGGTCGCCACCCTGCCCCCGTAGGACCGATGGACGTCGACTTCCGGAACGAGCCCGGCTACGCGCGAGCGCGCTACAGCGGTCCGTGGAGCGTCGACGAGCTCATCGCGTCGGTCGACCTCCTCGCGGACGAATGCCGCTCCCGAAAGCGGCGCCGGCTGATCATCGATTGGATGTCGCTCGAATCCAAGGCGCTTTCCGTCCTCGACCGCTACCGCCTGGGGTCCTGCGCGTTCGCGCTCTCGGAGGCCCTGGAGCGGATCGCCGTGGCGACTCCCGGCGAGATGATCGACCCCGAGAAGTTCGGCGAACGGGTGGCCCGGAACCGGGGGGTGAACCTCCGCGTCTTCCCGGAGCTCGAGGCCGCGCGGCTCTGGCTTCTCGCGGATTGAGCCGATTCCCTGAAAGGTTCCTTCCCTCCTCGCGATGGTACCCCGGATCGAAAGGAGGAAGGGATGTCGCTTCAGAGTCGAATCTTGCTGTTCGCCGCCTGCGCGGCGCTCATGACGGCCGCCGGGTGCAAAAAGAAGGACGCGGAGGCCGAGGTCCCGGCGGCCGAGACCCCCGCGCCGGCCCCGGAAACCCCGGCGGCCCCGCCGGACGAGCCCGCCGCCCCCGCTGCTCCCCCGCCCGCGCTGCCGAAGGAGCGGGAGACGGCCACCGTCCCCGATCTCAAGGGGAAGACGGTCGTTGAGGCCGTCGGGATCGCCACCGAAGCCGGTCTGCTGATCCGGCTGGGCGAGTCGCGCGAGGTGAAGGGCGCGACGCCCGGCACCATCGTGACGCAGACGCCCGCCGCCGGCCAGACCGTGGAGCGGCTGACGGTCGTCGTGCTCACGCCCGCCGACGCCCCCGCCCCGCCCCCGGCGCCGCCGGCGCAGATCGACGTCCCCTCGGTCAAGGGCCAGACCGTGCAGCAGGCCCGGCTGGAGCTCTTCGAGAAAGGCTTCACGCCGAAGGTCGGCAAGCCCCAGTTCACCGGGGGCGCGCCCGGAAAGGTCGTCGAGCAGACCCCCGCCGCGAAGGCGAAGGCGGCCAAGGGCTCGGTGGTGACCATCGTGCCCGAGAAGGCGGTCATCCTGGTGCCCGATCTCCGCAAGCAGCCGGTCGTCGACGGCATCCTGCGGTTGCGCCGGCTGGATCTCGACTGGAACGGCAAGGAGCAGGCGAGCCGCGACGTGCCGCCGGGCACGGTGCTCGACCAGGACCCGAAGCCCGGGTCGAACGTCGACCACGACAAGGCGGTCACGCTGACGGTGGCGAAGGCGCCGGGCGGCGACGCCCGGGCCCCGAAGTACGCCAGCGATCTCGACGACGTCCGCAAGCTGGGCCGCGCGGACCTGGACGAGGTGACGCGGCTGCTCGGCAAGGTGCTGCCGAAGAACTACGTCAGCGCGATCGACCTGGACCCGAACTCGCCCGTGCAGCGCCGCGTCGGCGAGAGCGTCAACGTCTCGTTCAGCTACGCCACGGAGTTCGGCAAGGACACCCTGATCTACGTGATCCCGCGCTCCAAGGGGAAGGAGATCCCGGGCATTCGCGGCCTCCAGTTCCGCGCGGAAAGCGACGGCCAGGGCACGTTCCAGGGCAGCATCACCGCCCAATCCTGGTTCCAGACCTCCCTCCACGTGGACGAGATCCACGTGGTCATGTACCGCTTCGGCGGCGGCCACTGGGGGGACAAGATGCTGGAAACCCGGACCCCCGTGCGGATCCACTTCGACAACCGCTGATCCCGCGTCCCGCCGGGCTCCGCAGGGGGGCCCGGCGGGATTCCTTGCGGAGGCTTAAAACCTGACGCTCAGCCCGGCGTGGAGCCCGAAGTCGGGGCTGCTGTCGAAGACCAGGATGTTCTCCGTCATCCCGATCTCGATCACCGCGCCTTCGGCGGCCTGGATCTTCAGGCCCAGGCCCAGCTCGTACGACGGCCGCGACAGGTCCTCGTAGCCTTCCAGCGCGCCGGGCGTCCAGAGGTGCTGGACGATGAGCGAGGCTCCCGCGAGGAAGCGCCATTCGAGGGCCGTCAGGATCGACGCCCCGAACGGCCGCAGCGGCAGGCCGTGGAAGCTTTCGCGCCCGTACCAGGCGAAGCCCGCCCCCAGGTAGGCGTAGAGATCGCCCCAGCCCTTGGAGACGGTGAGGGAGCCCGCCACCCCGACCGAGTCGCCGCGCAGATCGGGGGAGTCGCCGAGCGCGGACCCGACCTTGAGCGTGGCGGCGATCGCCGGGACCGCGTCGCTGCCCTCGGTCAGGGTGTAATGGGCCGCCGCGAAGAGGTTCCGGGTGGTTTCCCCGGAGGCCCCTTCCTGGATCCGGACGTTCCCGACCTGGAACTCGTACGAACCCTCCTCGATCGTGTCGCGGCCGCCCTGGCCGAGGTCGAACGTCTCGTGGAAGTTCTTCACGAAGCCGTCCAGGTCGCCGCTGAAGCGGGCGGTCTCGACGACCCCCAGCTCCAGCTGCAGGCGCTCGGTCACCCCGTGCGCGACCGAGCAGGCCCGTCCCAGGGTCTCGAAGCTCAGCAGATAGTCGTCCGCCTGGGCCCACATGCGCGACCAGGTCAGGTTCTCGCGCGCCTCCCAGCGCCCCGGCGCCAGGAGCAGGGGCCCCTCCGGGGCGGTCCCCATCCGAAGGGCGTGCAGCGGGGACTGGGAGCTGATGCTCAGGGGGCCGAAGCCGACGTTCGGCGTCCCGCGCGGCGCGCGGCCGACCGGCTCGAGCGAGGGGGCGGGGGCCGGCTCCCGGACCGCCTTCTCATCTTCCTGCCGGAGCAGCTGGATGACGCCGGAGGTTTCGGTCGGAGGAAGCGGCTCGTGACGGAGTTCGAGGGGTATCTCCTGTCCCCAGGCCGGCCGCGTGCCGGCCCAGATGAGCAGGGCAACCCCGAAGACTCGTGCCCGCCTGCGCATGATCATCCCGGTCGCGTCCCGACGACCCCTCTCTTCCTCGATCCTAACCCATAACGCCTATCATGATGGGTCTATTTCATCAAGCGGACGGCAGCCCTCCGGGGGGCGCGTCGTCCCCCTGCACGGGGCTCTCCTGGGGGGCCTCGGCCCCCGCCCTTTCCTCCCGGGCGGTCATGGGCACGGCGAAGGCCGCCGCCAGACCGGCCGCCAGGGCCCCGACGGCCAGCAGCAGCGGCCTCTCCTCGAGGGTCGCGGAGAACCAGTCCGACGTCCTCTGCGCGGTTTCGCCGGCTTTATGTACGACGTCCGCCGCCGTTTCCTTCACTTTGGACGTCGACTCTTTCAAGTCGCGCAGCAGGAGCCAGCCCAGGCCGAGGCCGGTCAGGGCCAGCGGCAGGGGGTGGTCCCGGAAGGCGTCGAGGATCTTCCCCCCGCCCGCGCCCAGCGTGCCCGCCAGGCGCCGCTGGACCGGCCGGAGCAGGGCCTCCGGCTTCAGACGGCGCTCCAGCGACTTCGTCCTTTCCTGGAGGCGCCGCCGGGTGGCGTCGATCTCCCGTTCCACCTCGGCTAGACTTGTTTCCGCGCCCATCGCGCATCCTCCTTGAGGGACTCGACCGTCCGTCGAGGCAGCAGCTCGGCCGGGCTCATCCGCGCGGCCCCCGCCCGGATCAGCAGGAACCCCGCCGCGCCCAGGACCGCGCCCACGCTGAAGGCCGATACGACCGCGGCCGTCTCGCGGCTCATCCAATCGTCGAGCAGCAGGGTCAGGCCCAGGATCATCCCGAGCGTCAGGGCGAACGCGCCCGCGAGCGCCAGCCCGCTCCCGGCGCCCAGCCGGGCCGCCCCGCCTTTGGCCCGCTCGGCCTTGTCCGCGATCTCGCGGCGGGCGAGCTCCAGCTCCTGCCGCGCGAGCGTGCCGACCTCGCGCGCCAGCTCGGACACGGCCCGTCCGAGGCTCGGACCTTCGGTCTCTTCTTCCATGAAACCTCACGTTCCGCCCGCCCGCTTCGGGGCGGCGCGCAGCGCGCGGCCGAGGGCGAAGCCCGCGACGGCCGTCGCCGCCAGGAACACGGCCGGATGCTTCCGGAGGGCGTTTTCGCACCCGGCCAGCAGCTCCCCGGCCTCGCGCTCGCGCAGCTGAAGGGACGCCCGGTCCAGGAGCTCGGCCCCCTTGGCCACGTAGTCGGCCAGCCCGCCCTCCTGGCGCCGCTCGAAGGTGTGGGCGGCCTCGCGCAGGACGTCGGCGACGGAGTGAAGCTCCTCGCCCGCGGCGTTCTTCTGACGGTCGAGGAGGCCCCGGCCCCGCCGGCGGACGGCTTCGAGGAGCGCGTCCGGGTCGGGCGGTCGTTCGTCCTTCATCGCGTCCGTCTCCAAGGAGGGGATTCCAGGCGGAGACGGCCGTGACGCGGAAGGCTATTTCTTCGCGGGGCGGCCCAGGAGGTCGAGGTCCTTCAGCGTGAACGTCGCCTCGAAGGACTTCAGGTCGGCGTACATCCGGGCCACGATCCGGCCCTTCGGCGGGAACTTCGCCTTCGACGCGAAGTTCAGGGTCACCATCCCGCCCGTGGCCATGTAGCCGGCGGGGCGGACCTCGATCCTCTTCCCCTCGGCGTCGTAGAAGTCCACGCCCGCCACGCTCTCGCGGGGCGTCTTCAGCGTCAGCCCCAGCACGTGGCTCTTGTCGAAGGCTTCTTCGCGCAGCTGCTCGATCTCCGCGCCGAGCTCCTTGCCTTTCGATCCCGCGCTCCAGTCGCCCAGGCCGAGATCGCGCTCCTCGGTCTTGTCGCCGGCCGTGTAGGTGAACGCGCCGGAGATCTCGGCGAAGCCCTTCGCTTGCGGGCCGGGCGGGCGCAGGGTGACGTCGAAGACGACCGATCCGCGGTCCTCCGACAGCGCCGGGAAGCCGAGGCGCCGGTCCCAGTCCTTCTTGGGAAGCAGGTCCTCCCCGGCGTCGCTCGTCGCCCGGAGCAGCTTCCCGTCCTTCACGCCGAGCGCCGGGCGCGGCAGCTCCGCGAGGATGGAGAGCGTCAGGCCCGCCTCCATCGCGTTCAGCGGGCGGATCCCCTTCGCGTGGTCCGCGTAGTGCACGTGCCGCGCGCCCACCACGCGCACGTTCTTGAGGCCGTCGTCGGCCCCGCCCAGCAGGAGCGCGCAGACCAGGAGTCTCATGCCTTTTCCTCGAGCGCCAGCAGGCGCTTCTTCAACTCGATGCCGCCCTCGCCGCTGTAGCCGCCCAGGCCGTCGGAGCCCACCACGCGGTGGCAGGGGATGAACAGGCAGACGGGATTCTTCGCCATGGCGCTCCCCACCGCCCGCGCCGCGCCCGGCCGCCCCGCCGCGTCCGCCACTTCCCCGTAGGTCTTCACCCGGCCCCGCGGGATCCGGCGCACGACCTCGTAGATCTTCCGCGTGAACGGGGTCCCTTCGAGCGCGATCGGCGGCTTCGGGTCGGCCCCCGCGAACCAGGCCTTCAGCCAGCGGCGGACCCGCGGCAGCTTCTTCCGACGTCCTTCCAGCGGCCGGCCCCCGAAGTGGACCCAGACCAGGCGGCCGTCGCGCGTCGCCGCCCAGACGGGCCCCGCCGGCGTCTCGATCCGGTCGACCTCGGTCATTTCTTCTCGAGCTTGTCGGGCGAGCGCGGAGCGGACTGGTACTTCCCTTCCATGCCTCTCCAGACCCAGCTGCCCTCGTCCTTGACGTCGACGCGGATCTCGGCCTTGTGCGTGAACTCGCCGCTGTCGGTGCGCACCAGCCCCACCCAGAGCTCGCCCGTCTTCTTGTCGCACGCGATCGTGGTCGCGTCGGCCGTCTGGTTGTTGATCCGCGCCGCGTCCAGCGCCCACTCCCGGGCCGTCACGATCCGCTGGATCTTCCACGGCTCCTTCTTGCCGTCGACGAGCGCGATCTGGAACTCCGCGTTCGGCTTCAGCGTCTTCCCCTTCTCGTCCAGGAACGCCACCCGCAGGAAGTAGACGTCCCCCGTGTACTTGTTCGCCTTGTTGTAAAACCCCTCCGCGACGAGCAGCCCGCGCAGCTCGATCCGCGTCTCGGGCTTGGCCGCTTCCTTCGGAGGCGCGACCTCCTTCGGCGGCGCGGCCGAGGGCGGGATCTTCGGGCCCGCGATCTCGATGCCCTTCGACTCCAGACGCTTCGAGCTGGGGAGCTTCGGCGGCGCGACGGCCTTCGCGTCCTTCTCGGCGGACTCGAAGGCGACTTCGTAGGACACCGCGTCGAGGGCGGGGCAGTCGGTCACGTAGGCCTGGAATCCCCGGGTCTCGCCCGCCTGGAGCGTGCCGGGCACCTGGATCACCGTCGCCTTCGCGCCGATGCTGAAGCTGATCGCGACCTTGTCGACGGCCTTGTCCAGCGCGTTGCCGACCTCGCCGTCAACCCGCACGGCGCCGTCGGTCAGCCGCCCCGTGCGGAAGCGGCGCAGCGCGACGCCCCTCATCTCGCCTTCCCGCTGCGAGGGCCCTTCGGAGACGAGCCAGGCGAGCGTCGCCTGGACGGCCCGGGCCGCGGGCGCGCCGGGCACGGTCACTTGAAAGGTGTCGCGGCTGGCGCCGTCGATCGAGGGGGCGAGGCGCACGCGCGTCTTCGCGCCGCCGTCGAACGAGATCTGGGCCGTCGGCTCCAGGGCGTCGAGCTGCCCGACGTTCTTCACGACCAGCGTCACGTCGCTCCCGGTCATGCGGACGTCGACGACCTCCAGCTTCGCGGGCTCCTTGCGCTTGAGCGAGGGGGGATGGAGGACGTCCTCGCCGTGGAACAGCCACTTGCCGCCGCCGCCGGCGAGATAGACCTGGTAGCGGCTGAAGTTGGGGACCTGCTCGACTTCGATCTTGAGGGGGACGGTCTTGCCGGAGGGAAGGCTGGCGATCGCGACGGTCTTGGAGCGCTTCAGCTCGAGGTCGCGGTCGTAGTACACGACGATGAGGGAGAGCTCCTCGAGGTCGGATTCGAGGCCGTTGAAGAGCGCGGCGTCGGCGATGACTTTATGGCCGACGCGCTCGCGCGCGAACTCCCACTTCGTGAACTTGAGCTCGGCCTCCTGGGAGGCGAGCGCCAACAGCAGTACCAGGCTCATCGAGATCTCCCGCTCCACCTACTATACAAGGGCAAGGTCAAGGGCAAGGTCAAGGAGGACCTTGACCGTGTCCCGTCAGCGCCCGAAACAGAGGACGCGGCCGCTGCGCAGGGTGACCACGATCCGGCCGGCGGCGTCGATCGCCAGGCCCCAGCGCTGCGGCATCGAGGGCAGCGTTTGCTCCCAGAGTGGGGCGCCCTCGCCGGGCGGCAGCGCCCGCAGGACCCAGCCGCGCTCCTTCGACTCCTCGAGCGTCAGCCGGCCGTTCGCCGCCGTCACGACCATCGGCCCCCAGATGACCGCGCGGTCGAAGACCGGGAAATCCGGCGCCGAGTAGAGGGGCTGGCCGGAGACCAGCACGTCCCCGTCCGCGCCCAGCGTCAGCTCCCGGCCGCGCTTCGACTTCACCTGCTGCCCCTCCGGCGCCGGCGTCAGGCAGGTCCCGTCCTTCACGTCGTACACGCCCGGCGAGGCCGCGTTCCCGCCCGCGAGGTAGAGCTTTCCGCCGTTCAGCAGCAGCTCCCCCTGCGCCGCCACGCCCGTCTTCGAGAACGCGTCCAGGTGGCCCGACGTCGTGTTCTGCCAGCGGATCTTCCCCGTCGCCGCCTCCACCGCGAACACGTACGTGCCGTCCATGCAGTTCATCCCGGCGGCGAAGTAGGCCGTCGGCCCGTCCACCAGCACGCCGCTCCCCACCGGCCAGGTCGACAGCAGCGCGCCGAGCACCGGGATCCGCCGCTCGATCGGCGCCGCGCGGAACCGCCACAGCGTCTTCCCCGTCGCCGCCTCCAGCGCGTACGCCGCGCCGTCGCCGGAGCCCACGAAGACCCGCCCGTCCGCGATCGACGGCGGATAGCGCACCGCGCCGCCCACCCTCGACGTCCACTTCACGGCGCCCGTCGCCGCGTCGATCCCGCGCACGAGGCCGTCGACGCCCGCCGTGAACGCGAGCCCGTCCGCCATCACGGGCGCGGTGACTTCGACCTCCGTCGGCGGCGCGAACTCCCAGAGCTTCTTCACGGCGGCCGGGATCTCGGCGGCGGTCTTCGCCGAGCGCCGGTTGTCGCCGCGGTACGTCGGCCAGTCCGCCGCCGCGGCCGGCGCCGGGCCGGCTTCCGCGAAGGTCTCGAGGCGCTCGCTCTCGACGGCCTTCTGGTCGAACGCGAAGTCGCCGGCGGGGCCCAGGCCCATGACGCCGAACATCTGCAGGCTGCAGTCGCAGCCCCAGGGGATCCAGAGGAGGTGGCCGCTCGCGGTGATCACGCCGACCTGGCACGAGGGCCGCATCACGTTGATCCACTGCGGCTTGCCGCTCGAGACGTCGAGCCGCGTCGTGCCCTCGTAGCCGCGGAAGACGACGCCGTCGGGGGTGCCCGTCACGCGCGTGCAGGCGCGGCGCGAGACGTCGTAGCTCTGAAGGACGTCGCCCGTCATCGGATCGAGCCGCTTGGTTTCGCCGCTGGTCCTCTGGGCGCCGATCACGAAGAGGGAGCCGTCGCGGAGGAGGATCTGGAGGTTCTTGACCTGGCGCTTCCAGAGCAGGCCGCCGTCCTTGATCGCGACGGCGCTGAGCCAGCTCGTCTGCGGCCCGGCGAAGTAGAGCGCCTCGTCGCCCGCCTTCACGTAGACCGTGCTCTTCCAGCCCTCGATGTAGCCGTGGCCCGGCCGGTAGGCGCCGATCGCCTCGAAGAGCGCGGGGTCCTTGGCGGCCGTCTTCCGCCAGATCTCCTTGCCGGTCTTCGCGTCGAGGGCGGCGAGGTACTTCCCGAAGTTCGAGACGAACACGCGGCCGTTCTTCAGGCAGATCGCGCGGGCGTCGATCAGCTCGTCCTCGCTCGCGCTCCAGACCACCTTCCGCGTCGCCGGGTCGATCGCGAAGAGCGTCTTCGCGTAGCCCCACGCGTAGTCCTTCTCGTTGTAGCCCTTCGAGATCCCGTTCCAGGGCCAGCCGTGCTCGACGCGGCCCCATTTCGCGACGGGGTCGAGCGGCTCGGCGGCGCCGACCAGCGCGTAGAGCAGCCCGTTCTCCATCGCCATCCACTTCCAGAAGGTCCCGTCGGCGTCGATCTTGATCTCCCCGCGCGGCTCGCCCGTCGCGGCGTCGAGGATCTTGCACGACGCGTCGTCGGCGACGTAGAGCAGCTCGGGCGTCGCGATCATCGTGCTCCGGTCGACCATGAGGCCCGGCTTGATCGGCTTCTTCCAGAGCACGGCGCCGTTGAAGACGCTGAAGGCCATCAGCGTGTTGAGCGTGTGCTCCTCGCGCCGGTGCCAGGCGACGTGGCCGAACGCGGTGAAAAGGCGGCCGCCGGCGGCGACGGACGTCTGCGGGCACGACCCGTAGCGCGGCTCCACGAGGAACTGCGTCAGGAAGGGCGCGCGCGCCAGGGTGTCGCGCGTCTGCGGATTGTTGTCGGGCCCGTGGTACGGATGCGTCCAGTCGTCGGCGCCCGCCGGCGCCGGCTTGCCGAACTCCTCGTCCCCGATCCGGGCGCGGCCCAGCGGCGAGAGCACCCGCAGCACCTCCGCCCGCGGCGTCCCCGCCGGCGCGACGATCCGGTCCGCCAGGTTGTCGGCCAGGCCGACGCGGGCCGACGTCCCCCGCCCCACCGTGATCCGCGTGCCGTAGTACGCCCCGGCGCCCTCGGCCGCGGCGGCGACGTCCCCCGCGTCCGCGAGCTGGACGTAGACGTCGACGTCCTCCGCCTTCACGAGCTCGACGGCCCTCGCGCAGCCCTTGTCCTCGAGCAGCACGACGAGGCGCCGGGCGAGCGTGAGCTTGCCGGGCGGCGGGCCGTCGACCGGCTTGGGGACCTGCAGAAGCGCGAGAGCGACGAAGAGCGTGTTCATGAACTACATTACGTGGGACGGCGAAGGTAGGCCCGGAAAAGCCTACTTATAGCCGAGCGCGGCGGGCTTCTTCTTCAGGCGCTGCAGCAGGACGGCCCGCTTCTGGGGCCACTTGTCGTCGAGCTCCGCCTTCCAGACCTTGACGTCCTTGAACAGCGCGGAGCCGCCGCCCGCCGTGTTGAGCTCGAGATGCCGGCGCTCCGTCGACAGCCCTTCCGCCTTCGCGAGCGCCATCATGTTGTCGTCGATCGTGGCGACCATCTCGTCGCCGTAGATCTCCCAGACGACGGTGTGCCAGGCCCCGTCGTTGAGCTTCAGCTTGTTCGAGTCGATCTCGGTGGACTTGGACGTCGGGCCGATGCCCGACATCCGCCGGATCCGGAACGCGTCGGCGCCCAGCGAGAGCGCGGCGACGTGCTCCTTGCCGTCGAAGAAGCCGCCGCACCAGCCCGCGCCGTCGAGCTTGAACGTGAACTGGATCACGACGTTGGTGTCGTCGATCTTGCGCGACGCGTAGGCGTGGTGCTTGTCGGCGGGGACTTCGGCGCCGCGGAGCTGGCCGTCCTCGAGCTTCCAGTCGCCCTGGCCCTTGTGCCAGTCCTTCGGCCAGGCGGTCCCGGCGAAGGTCTCGTGCCAGAGGAGGTCGCCCTTCTTGCACATCCAGACCTTGGGTTCGGGCGGGGCCTTGGCGGGTTTCGCCTGAAGCGACAGAAGAAGGACGAGGGCGATGGACATGGAAGAAGACCTCCGCTCCAAAAAGCTCGCTTACCCATACGCCGACCGCCATGGGTTGGTCGCAAATTGAATCGAATCGGGAATAACCGGAGCACCCATGAATCGAACTGGGCATGGGTTGCTTTCTAAAGGAGGAAAGAATGATCCGCAAAACGGCGACGGCCCTGGCGGGCCTGGCGATGCTCGCGACTTCGGCCTGGGCTCAGGACGCCAAGCCCGACGGCACCTGGAAGTGGACCACGGAGCGCAACGGCCAGAAGACGGAGTCGACGCTCAAGCTCAAGCTCGAGGGCGACAAGCTCACGGGCACGGTCAGCGGCCGGAACAACACCGAG
Source organism: Planctomycetota bacterium (assembly GCA_036383955.1). Taxonomy (GTDB): domain Bacteria; phylum Planctomycetota; class MHYJ01; order MHYJ01; family JACPRB01; genus JACQFK01. Next base: position 31,228 of record DASVNH010000054.1, read on the forward strand.
TCCCCGATCGAGGAAGCCAGCTTCAAGGACGGCGAGGTCAAGTTCCAGGTCACCCGGGAGCGGGACGGCCAGAAGACGGTGAGCAAGTACGCCGGCAAGATCAGCGGCGACACCCTGACGGGCACGATCGCCTTCGGCGAGCGCTCCCGCGAGTGGAAGGCCGAGCGCGCCAAGTAAGACCATCCCAACGATGCGAGCGGCCGGGACCTTCAGGTCCCGGCCGCTTTTTCATTTCAGGCGCGCCGCGATCAGCCGGGAGAGGGGCCAGAAGTTCGGCGCGAAGCGCGACGCGCTCACCCGCGGCCCTTCCATCGACACGAGCGTGACGCCGTGGGCGTCGAGGCTCTCGGCCGCGAGCTCCCTCCAGGGCAGCGCCCGCGCCTCCTCGCCCGGCGGCAGCACGCCGTCGGCCGCGATCGTGAAGCCGCCGCCGCGCCCCCGCCAGCCCTGGCGGATCCGCGCGACGCCGAGGCGGAGGGCGTCGAAGCCCTGGAACTTGACCAGGAGAATCATCAGCGGCGCGAGGAGGAGCAGGAAGACGCCGTAGAGGACGCGGCCGACGGCCCGGGCCCCGCTCTCCCGCAGGGGCACGGTCCGGCCGGCGGCGAGCTCCTTCTCGAAGCGCTCCAGCATCCGCGGGAGCAGGCGCTCCACGAGCAGCGGCTCGACCCGCTCGAAGGGCGCGATCTCGGCGGGCAGGCGGCGGCGGCCGTCGGCCGTCTCCAGCACGATCGTGGGAAGCCGGCCGTCGAAGGTCAGGTGGACGGTCTCGACGTCCGCGAAGGCCAGTTCGACGCCGTTCAGGACGAGGGCGTCGGCCTTGACCAGAACCTCCACGTTCGCGCGGCGGCGGAAGTCGCGCCAGCCGAACCAGGCCACGAGCGCGAAGAGCGCGAGTCCGGCGGCGCCTCCGGCGACCATTTGAAGAGTCTCGGAGAGCTTCGCGGATTCGGCGGCCCAGGCCGCGAGACCCAGGCCCACGAGTCCCGCGGCCAGACCGAGGACCAGCGTGAGGACTCCGTAGACGAGACAGCCCAGCGCCTTGCTGCCGCCCGGCCGGGCGAAGCGGACCGGCTCCATGCTAGGGCTTGAGGGCGAGGAGGGCGTCGACGACCGACCCGGTCACGCGGGTCTGGACCTCGCCGAAGCCGGCCGCCCGCAGCAGCTCGCCGTACTCGGCGGCGGTCCGCTCCTTGCCCTCGGTGCAGACGAGCATGTTGAGGGACTGGAGGTGGGCGGAGAGGGGGCCGCGCTTGTCGGGGTCGAGCAGCCGCTCGGCGATGAGGAGGCCGCCGCCGGAGGGCAGGCGCGCGAAGATCTTGGAGAGCAGGAGCCGGATCTTGTCGGGCGCCCAGTCGTGGAGGATCCGGCCGAGGGCGAAGAGGTCGGCCTCGGGCAGGGGATCCGCGAAGAAGTCGCCGGCGATCAGCTCGACGCGGGCGCCGGCGGGGGACGTCGCGAGGAACTCCCTGGCCTGGGCGACCACGGGCGGGAGGTCGAAGACGGCCGCGCGCAGGCCCGGAAAGCGCTCGCAGGCCCGCAGCGCGAGGTGCCCGGTGGCGCCGCCGAGATCGACGAGGCGCTGGAAGCGGCCCAGGTCGAACGCGGCGGCCACCCGCGGCGAGCTCAGCGTGCCCATCCCGTGCATGCCGAGGAGGAAGTCGCGCTTCGACTCCTCGGTCTTGAAGAAGTGGTCGAAGATCGAACCGCCTTTGAGGCCGAAGGTCGTCTCCCAGAGGCTGGTGCCCGTCCGGATCGCCGTCTCCAGGTCGCCCCACATGCGGTAGCTGACCCGGTTGGAAAGGTCGATGTAGCCGACGAGGGCTTCCGGGCTCGAGCGGACCAGGAAGCGCGACGCGGCGGGCGCGTTGGAGTACACGCCGTCGGCCTTCGCCAGGAGCCGCAGGCCCACGCAGGCGTCGAGCAGGCGCTCCGCCCCGTCGGGATGGAGGCCGAGCTCGGCGGCGATCTCCGGCGCCCGCCCCGGCTGGCGCTCGAGGCGCTCGAAGACCTTCAGCTCCAGCGCGGCGAACATCGCCTTCGAGCGGCGGAAGCCTTCGAGCGCGTCCAGGACCGGGGCCGGATCGATCGGATCGGACATGCGCTCCCCCACGTGTCGACGAAATGACGCGGTCATTTTATCAACACGTCCGGGAAGCGCGCTATTTCGGCCGGCCGAGAAGGAGGAGGCCCAGGCCGACGACGCCCATGACGCCGCCGCCCACGAGGAGCCAGATGGAGCGGTCCGTGGGCGTGCCGCGGACGGCCTCGGAGACTTCGGAGCTGAAGGACTCCGACGCGTTGATGCCCATCACGAGGAGCAGGACTCCGACCGCCAGCAGGGCGGCCCCGACGATCTTGTTCATGGCGCGCACCTCTCGTGCCTATCTACGACGCGCCGGGGAGAGCGATGCGCCGCGAGGATACTCGCGGGCGCCTAGGCCTTGAGGAGGCCGGGGGGCGCGAGCTTTCGCACGGCGTCCGTGTACTCGCGGGAGCGGACGGGCGGGCAGGTCCAGACGGCCTCGGTGAAGGCGTCGGGCGGGGCGTATTCATGGGCGTCGATGTAATGCAGCGCGAAGGACGGGACGACGTAGAGGACGCCGGCGCCGGGGACGTAGAGGTTGCGGTTGCCCAGCGGCACCGGGGGCATGCCCGCGCCGCGGTGGAAGCGGAACTCGGCGGGCCCGCCGCTGAAGGGGCAGAGCGAGCAGGCGTGCGGATCGACGGAGCGCTCGTGCTCCCAGGGCTCGGAGAGGAGCAGCGCGAGCTTGTGGACGAGCCGGGCCTCGATCCGGCCGCGGCGGTACTCGCGGCCTTCCTCGAGCCAGCCCACCGCGCGCAGCCCCGCGGCGAACTCCGCCCCGAAGTAGTCGCAGGGCGCCAGGTCCTCGTAGAAGGCCATCCCCGCAAGGTAGCCTCCGGCGCCCGCCCACGTCAAGTAACAATATCTACATATGATTACCCGGAGTCGTTTGGGGGTTGACAGGCCGCGGCCGCGGACGTATAAACGTCCCCTTCATGATCTTCGACGCGATGACCTGTTGTCGTCCGGGCTCCGCGGGTTGTACCCGGGGAGCCCGCGGGCAGGGGCATCGCGCTCACGCCAAGTAACGCCGGTCCGACCGGCCGAGACGCGCGACCCCGAGCCCGGGACTCCCCTCGCGCGTACCCTGACGACACTCGGCTCGGAATGAGGACATGACCATGCGCACGCTGACGGCGATCCTGATGTGGGCGGCCCTGACCGGCTGCGGAAAAGCCGGTGACGCGGTGACGATCACCAACGTCTCCTACGACCCCACCCGCGAGCTGTACCGCGACCTCGGCGTCAAGTTCAGCGCCTACTATCAGGCGAAGGCGGGCCGGAGCGTCACGCTCCAGAACTCCCACGCCGGCTCGGGCGCCCAGGCCCGCGCGGTGATCGGCGGCCTCAAGGCGGACGTCGTCACGCTCGCCCTCGCGCCGGACATCGACGCGATCGCCGAGCGCGGCCTTTTGAAGCCCGACTGGCAGAAGGCGTTCCCGAACAACTCCTCGCCCTACACGTCGACGATCGTCTTCGTCGTCCGCGCGGGCAATCCCAAGGGGATCAAGGACTGGGACGACCTGGTCAAGCCCGGCGTCTCCGTGATCACGCCCAATCCGAAGACCTCCGGCGGCGCGCGATGGAACTTCCTGGCCGCCTGGGGGTTCATCACCCAGAACGGCGGGACCGAGGCCCAGGCCCAGGACTTCGTGAAGAAGCTGTTCGCCAACGTCCCCGTGCTCGACACCGGCGCGCGCGGCTCGACGACGACCTTCGTCCAGAAGAAGATCGGCGACGTCTTCATCTCCTGGGAAAACGAAGCCCACCTCTCCCTGAAGGAAGCCGCCGGCCAGGTTCAGATCGTCTATCCGCCGGCGTCCATCCTCGCCGAGCCGCCGGTGGCGGTCGTCGACAAGAACGTCGACCAGGCCGGCACCCGGGCCGTCGCCGAGGAGTTCATCCGCTTCCTCTACACGGACGAGGCGCAGGAGGTCATCGGGGCCTGGCACTACCGCCCCTCCAATCCGGCGATCCTGGCGAAGTTCGGCGCGACGCTGCCTCCCTTCAAGAAGCTCTTCACGATCGCGGACGTCGCGGGGACGTGGAAGGACGCGCAGAAAAAGTACTTCGGCGACGGCGGCGTGTTCGACAAGATCTACGAGCCCCAATAAGACCATGGCCCGACGCCGCCGGCTTCCCGGGTTCCGCCTGACGATGGGCGCCACGCTCGCGTGGCTCGCCCTCATCGTGCTGATCCCTCTTTCGAGCGCCTTCGTCACGGCGTCGTCGATTTCCTGGGAGGAGATCTGGCGCGTCGTCGCGAGCCGGCGGGCCGTCGCGGCCTACCAGCTCACGTTCGGCGCGGCCTTCGTGGCGGCCGTCGTCAACGGCGGCATCGGGCTCCTGCTGGCCTGGGTCCTGGTGCGCTACGAGTTCCCCGGGAAGAACTTCCTGAACGCGCTGATCGACATCCCCTTCGCGCTGCCGACGGCGGTGGCGGGCCTGACGTATTCGTCGCTTTACGCGGCCGAAGGCTGGCTGGGACGGTTCCTGCATCCGCTCGGGATCGAGGCCGTCCACAGCCGCCTGGCCGTGGCCGTCGTGCTCACGTTCGTATCGCTCCCCTTCGTGGTCCGCTCGGTGCAGCCGGTCCTGGAGGACCTCGGCAGCGAGCCGGAGGAAGCGGCCGGCAGCCTGGGGGCCACCCGCTGGCAGACGTTCCGCTGGGTGACGTTCCCGGCCCTGGCCCCCGCCCTGCTCACCGGCGTCGCCCTGGCCTTCGCCCGGGCCGTCGGCGAATACGGCTCCGTCATCTTCGTTTCCGGCAACAAACCCATGCAGACGGAGATCGCGCCCCTCCTCATCATGGACCAGCTGGAGCAGTACAAGTACGGCGGCGCGGCCGCCATCGCCGTCGTCCTCCTCCTCGCCTCCTTCGTCATCAACGGCGCCATCAACGTCCTCTCGCGCTGGAGCCGCCGCTATGAATAGAGGACCAGGAACCAGGACCAGGACCAGGATGACCCCCCGGGGGATCGCCCACGGGCGGCCCCGTCCCTGGTCCGGGTCCGGGTCCCGGGTCCTCGGAAGGCGCTATGAGTAGCCGGATGCGTCACGACGTGCCCTGGTGGGTGCGCCACCTCCTGATCCTGGCCGCCCTCGTCTTCGCGGCGATCCTGCTCGTCCTTCCGCTCCTGAACGTCCTCGCGGAAGCCTTCGCCCACGGCCTCGGAGGCTACCTGAAGGCCGTCGCCGACCCGCACACCCTTCACGCCGTGTTCCTGACGTCCTTCGTCGCCCTCATCGCCGTCGCCGTCAATCTCGTCTTCGGCGTCTCGGCCGCCTGGGCCCTCACCCGCTACGACTTCCCCGGCAAGTCGCTGCTCGTGACGCTCATCGACCTCCCCTTCTCCGTGTCGCCCGTCGTCTCCGGGCTGATCTACGTCCTGACGATCGGCCTCCAGACGAAGTTCGGCGCCTGGCTCGACTCCCACGGCATCCAGATCCTCTTCGCCACGCCCGGCATCGTCATCGCCACCACGTTCGTCACGTTCCCCTTCGTCGCGCGCGAGACCATGCCGGTCATGGAGGCCGTCGGCGCCGACCAGGAAGAGGCCGCCCTCACGCTGGGGGCGTCGGGCTGGCAGACCTTCTGGATGGTCACGCTGCCCAACATCAAATGGGGCGTGATCTACGGCGTCATCCTCTGCGGCTCGCGCGCCATGGGCGAGTTCGGGGCCGTGTCGGTCGTCGCCGGCCGCATCAGCGGCAAGAGCGACACGATGAGCCTCCGCGTCGAGAAGCTTTACCAGGATTTCCAGTCGCAGGCGGCGTTCACCGTCGCCTCCCTCCTTCTCCTTCTCGCCGTCGTCACGCTCGTCATCAAGAGCGTCGTCGAGTGGCGGATCCGGAAGACGCTCGAAGAGTCGTCCCGGAAGGCGGATGTCGCGTGAGGATGTCCTGTACCGGGGGAGCCCCGAGGACTGTCGCGCCCGCCGCTTGAACCGACCCGGCGGAGGGCGCCCTCCGCGGCTCCCGCCCTTTCAGGACCGGGACGGAACAAGAAACGAGGACTCCCATGATTCTCATCATTCTGACGCTTGCCCTGAGCGGCACCGCCCAAGCCAACGGCGTCGAAGGGCTCGCGCTCGCGCTCCAGGATCCATTCGACTCGCGCCTCGCGGCGGTCGCTCAGGACAAGCCCGCGGAAAAGCCCCCGGCCGACGTCCCCATCACGCTCAGCTGGCGCGACGGCCTCCAGTTCAAGGCCGACGACGGCAACTTCCAGGCCACGCTCGGCGGCCGCGTGCTCGCCCATTACCGCACGATCTTCGACCGCCCCGACAACGGGGCGCGCACGAACCCCGACACCCTCTACCTGCGCCAGGCGCGGATCGACTTCCAGGGCAAGCTCTACAAGGAGTTCGACTTCCGCCTCTACCTCGATTTCCCGACGGGCGCCGCGGCTGTCGCGGGCACCGTCCAGGACGCCTACCTGGGATGGAGCCGGCACCCCGAGTTCACCGTCAAGGTCGGCCAGTTCAAGGTGCCCTTCAGCCAGGAGCAGACCACGACGCTCCGCGCGACGGACTTCGTCGAGCGGACCGTGCTCGACCGCCTGGCGCCGGGCCGCGACCTGGGCGTCCTCTTCTCAGGCAAGATCGGCGCCTTCGAGTATGAGGTCGGCGCCTTCGACGGCGCGGGCCGCGCCGTGGTCGACAACAACGACGAGAAGGACGTCGCCGCGCGCTTCCGCGTCACCCCGATCGACGGCCTGCGCCTGGGCGTGGCCGGCACGTTCGGGGACGTCGACAGCGGCAGCTTCAACGCCCTCGACCTCACCACCACGGAGCTGCAGATCCAGTTCCTGGACGCGACGGCGGGGGTCGTCGACGGCAAGCGCACCCGGATCGGCGCCGAGCTGACTTTCCTCCGGGAGTCCTTCGGGCTCCGGGCGGAGTGGGTCCGCCGGACCGACACGGTGACGCAGGGCACGCTGGACGAGGACGACGTCGACGCGACGGCCTGGTACGCCGGCGTCAGCTGGCTGCTCACGGGCGAAAAGAAGACGCTCGAGGCGCGGATCGTGCCGAAGAGCTCCTTCGCGGACGGCGGCTGGGGCGCGTTCGAGCTCGCGGTCCGCGCGGCGGGCCTGAGCATCGACGACGAGATCTTCTCGGCGGGCGTGGCGCCGGCGGCCGGCAACGCCGACAAGGTGACCACGTTCACGGTCGGGATCAATTGGTACCTGACGCGGAACGTGCGGATCTCCCCGAACTTCGTCGTCGAGAAGTTCAATGAGGAGATCGCGCCGAACGACAAGGACCGCTTTCACGGAGCGCTGGTCCGTTTCCAGATCGACTTTTAAGCGGCGAAGCCGGGTCCCTGGGGAGAGGGGAAACTCGAGAGGAATATGTTAAGGTCTGCGTCGATGGGCATCGAGATCAAGGGCGTGACGAAGAAGTTCGGCGAGTACACCGCCGTGAACGACGTCACGCTCACGATTCCGACCGGCAAGCTGACGGCGCTGCTGGGGCCGTCGGGCTCCGGCAAGACCACGCTGCTGCGGATCATCGCGGGCCTGGAGATCCAGGACGCGGGGACGGTGTGGATGTCGGGCAACGACGTGACGACCCAGCCGGCCCGGGACCGGAACATCGGCTTCGTGTTCCAGCACTACGCGCTCTTCAAGCACATGACGGTGCTCGACAACATCGGCTTCGCGCTGCGGGTGCGCGGGAAGCCGCTGGAGGAGCGGCGGGCGGCGGCGGTCGACCTCCTCAAGCTGGTGCGCCTCGACGGCTTCGGGCACCGTTTTCCCTCGCAGCTCTCGGGCGGGCAGCGGCAGCGGGTGGCGCTGGCGCGGGCGCTGGCGGCGAAGCCGAACGTGCTGCTGCTGGACGAGCCGTTCGGCGCGCTCGACGCCAAGGTCCGCCAGGAGCTGCGGCTGTGGCTGCGGCGCCTGCACGACGAGATCCACGTGACGAGCGTGTTCGTGACGCACGACCAGGAGGAGGCCCTCGAGCTGGCCGACCGGGTCGTCGTGATGAATCACGGCAAGATCGAGCAGGAAGGCGGGGCGGAGGAGGTCTTCGAGCATCCGAAGACGGCTTTCGTCATGAGCTTCCTGGGCGACGTGAACATCTTCCACGGCCGCGCGCAGGCCGGAAAGGCGGTCGTCGCCGGCATGGAGGTCGCGCATCCCGAGCATCCCCACGAGACGGAAAAGAAGGTCGCGGCGTATACTCGACCTCATGACCTCGACATCGACCGCACGCCCCGCGAGGAGCGGAGCCTGGCGGCGTCGGTGCGCTACGTCAACGCGGCGGGCCCGATCGTGAAGGTGGAGCTCGTGCTGAAGGACGGGCACACCGTGGTTCAGGCCAACCTGAGCCGCGCCCGGCACGCGGAGCTCAAGCTCCAGCCCGGCGAGGAAGTGTTCGTCGTCCCGCGCCAGCTGCGCATCTTCGTGGACGACGAGAAAGGAACCGAATGAGCTCTCCCCCCTATCGACTGGCCGACTTCATCTCCGACCTCGAGCTGATCACGGCGGTGCCGCTCCCCGACACCGAGCGCATCCGGCGCATCCAGCGGAAGCTGCGCCTGCTCATCTCGGGCGGGGACGTCGCCCTCAACGATCCCGCGCGGCCCGCGCCGAAGGACCACTACGGCCGCTACCTGCTCCACGAGGACAAGGACGGCCGCTTCGTCGTGGTGCAGATGGTCTGGGGCCCTCACCTCGGCACGCCCATCCACGACCACTCCACGTGGGGCGTCGCCGGCATCCTCTGCAACGAGCTGCATCTCGTGAACTACGACCGCATGGACGACGGGTCGAAGCCGGGCGTCGCCGAGCTGCGGGAGGCGAGCGCGATCGACGCCCCCGCCGGCACCGTCACCTACATCCAGCCGCCGAACGACGTCATCCACTCGATCACGAACACCACCGACGTCGTGACGCGCTCGGTGCACGTCTACGGGAAGTCGACCGTGCTCTGCAACTGGTACGACCTCGCCACGGGCAAGATGACCCCGTGGAAGCTCAGCTACGACAAGCCCTGCGCTTGCTGAGGACCAGGTACCGGGACCAGGTACCGGGTACCGGGCACGACGGAGCGGCGGAGGCACAGAGACCGCGTTTCTCGGGCGGCCCAAAGCTGACCTTATTTGTGCCGCTCGCGGCGCTGGCGAATGAGCAGTTCATAGGTTTCGTGAGTAATGACTCGCTCCGCCTCGAAGCCCGCGCTCTGTCCATCCTTATAACCATCCATGCGCGCCTGATCCTGCTCGGTAGACGGTGGCGTGAAATTGACAATGTGATCCACGCGACGCGCGGCCAGTACCCGTCGAACGGCTCTCTGGTATCCCTCGAGGTACGCGCTTCGCGAATCCTCTGACGCCTGATACGGAAGCTTCTCGGGAAGGCGCAGAAGAGCCGGCGCCTTGGCATCCCAGAGTGCCTTGTATTCGGCGTCGAAATCGAAACGGGGCTCAAAAGCCTCCTTGCCCTCCGGAGGCTTGGGCGCGATGGTCTCGGCGCTCACCTGTTCCGGCCGAGCGTCGCATCCCGCCAGTACGAGAGCCAGCGCGACGATCTTCACTTTTCCCATACGCACGTGACGTCGACGGGCTGGCCGGCGCGGAGGACGGTGACTTTGGTCGGACGTCCGACGGGCACGTCCTGCATCCAGACACGGAGGCGGTTCATCGCGTCCTGCTTCGGGAAGCGCTTGCCGTTGAACTTGATCAGGATGTCGCCCGCCTTCAGGCCCGCCTTGCCGGCCACGCCGTCGGGCAGCACCTCCTCGAACTTGATCCCGGTGAAGCCGGCGTCGATGGCGAGGCCTTCGACGTCCTCCAGCTCCTTGCCGCGGATGCCCATGTACTTGCCGCCGTCGAGGGAGAGCACGTACTTGGCCCACTGGTCCTGGAGGTCGTCGAGGGCGATCCCCTTGAACGCCTGGGCGAAGGCCTCGGCGGGGTCGAGCTTGCCGGAGCGGACGGCCTCGTAGTAGCCGGCGAGGCGGCCGCGGTACTTGCCGTTGGGGATCTGGACGGAGCGGTCCTCTTCCTTGGGATAGGTGATGAGGAAGTGGCAGAAGCTCCAGGACTCGGCGTAGCAGAGCTCGGCGTTGGCCATGAACTCGTCGCGGGGCAGCGTGAGAAGCCGGCGGAGCGGGAAATACTGGCCGGAGCGGAGGGCCCCCTGCACGGTCTGCAGGCGCATCCGCGAGATCATGCCGCTCTTCACGCACATGTAGAGCTTGTCGTTCTTCACCTCGCAGTTGCCGATGCAGTCGGCGATGCCTTCGGTGAACCACATGGGCAGCGCCCGGAAGTTCTTGGACGTCGCGTCCGTGAACTGATGCATCCCCTCGTGGGCGAAAAACGGGCGCATGAAGGTGTCGTCGTACCAGCCCACGAGCTCGCGGCCGTTGTAGTAGGCCCCCGAGCCGGGCGGGGCGCCGGCCTGGGCGTACTCGCGGGAGTCCTTGTAGAGGAGGAGGGTGAAGCGGCGTTTTTCGACCTCCTGAGGGTTCTCCGGCTTGAGGAGGCTCATGTAGGTGGAATGGACCAGCTCCATGAAGTCGAGCAGCTCCTTGGCCTCGACGCCCATGGCCGACGTCCTCATGTCGTAGTGCTTGGAGGCGTAGCTGTCGGGGAGGGCGGGTTTGGCCTGGAGCAGCAAAAGGAGGGCCAGCATGCCGACCTCAAGAAAGCGGTTGCATTAGAGGGGGCGACTCGTTACTACTATACCCCCCTAATTTAGAGGAACGTCCATGTCGCACAAGCGCCGCCGCCAGAAGAACAAGTTCCAGGAATGCGGGCACATCGCCTTCGGCAAGTACTGCCACTTCTGCAAGCAGATCGGGCAGGGGAAGGCGAAGCCGCGCAAGGTGAAGAGCGAAGGCGACATGGCGGAGGCCGCGGCGGCCCAGACGGGGACGGCCACGGCGGGCAACGCGGAGAAGAAGTACTGGAACCGCGCGAAGTGCCCCTATTGCGGCGGCAACCGCGTGAAGAAGAACAGCATCAACGCGTTCAGCGACAACAACGCCAAGGAATACCGGTGCACGAGCTTCGAGTGCGGCAAGGAGTTCAACTCCGAGCAGGTCAAGGAGTACGAGAAGGTCGAAGCCGTGGACAAGCCGAAGGTTCCTTGGAGCAACCGGCTTACGGATTGAGCTGACGCCGCCCCCTCTCCCCCTCCCGGCTCCCCGTCCGCCTATTTCATTCCCACGTAGACAAATCCCGGCCTCTCGCGGGTCTTGAAAGGGTGGAGGCGATGGATCTCGGGGCGCTCTACGACGCCTGGGCCGACCGCCTCCTCGCCTACATGATCACGATCACGCGCGACCGCGCCCGGGCCGAGGACGCCCTGCACGCCCTCTTCGTCAAGCTCGCGACCTCCCGCCCCGACCTCCGCGATCCCGCCGTCTACCTGCACCGGGCCGCCCGGAACGAGGCGCTGCGCGTGAAGGCGCGACGTCCCGAGCGGTCCCTCGCCGACCTGGACGTCGTCTCGGGCGGCGCCGGGCCCGCCGAGGCGGCGGAAGTCGCGGACGCCCTCGACGGCCTCCCCGAAGAGCAGCGCGAGGTCGTCCTCCTGCACGCCCTCGACGGCCTGACGTTCCGGGAGATCGCCGAGACGCTCGACATCCCGCCCGACACGGCCGCGTCGCGCTACCGCTACGGAATCGAGAAGCTGCGGGAGCGGTGGACGCCATGAACATCGAAGACTTCCGGCTGCGGACGTCGGCGGACGGCTTGAGGGCGTCGGTGCTCGGCGCGGCACGCCGGGCGGTCCGGGAACGCCGGCTCTGGCGCTGGACCTGGGTCGCGGCGGCCGTCGTGCTGGCGGTCGTCATCCCGGTCAACCGGTCGCTCGACGGCGCGACCCCGCGTCCGGCCCCGCCCGCCGCGGCGGAGGCGGACGAAGGGCTCCGGCTCCGGTACCGGCTCGCGAGCACGCCGCGGGCCGCGGCCTTTCCACGGGAGGAGATCCGATGATGAAGAAGCTGAAGTGGGGCGCCTGGGGCCTGCTGGTCCTGGTCCTGCTCGCGATCGTCGCCTGGACGATCGCGAACGTGACGGGCGAGGCGAAGTTCCGCGCGGCCCTCGACACCCTCCGCGCCGCGGGCTACGCGACGTCGGCCGTCGAGCTCGCGCCGAAACCGATCCCCGCGGCGGAGAACGCCGCGCCCTATTACACGGCCGCGTTCGCCCTGGCCGTTCCGCCGGCGGAAGAGGACCAGGACGCGCTGTACGGGCCCGGCGGCTGGGGAGCGCTGGACGACGGGCGGAAGGCGTCGCTCCGCGCCTGCGTGGACGCCAACGCCGAAGCCTTCGAGCTGCTCGAGAAGGCGCGGAAACGCGCGCGCTGCGCCTTCGAGCGGGACTACGCCAAGGGCCTGGAGATCCTCCTCCCCGAGGTCACCGAGATCCTGAAGGTCTCGCGGCTGCTGCGGCTGCGGGCGGCCGTCCAGCCGGACAGCGCGCGGCGCTCCGCCGAAGCCGTCATCGCCCTCGCCGGCACGATCGCGGACGAGCGGATCCTGATCTCGCAGCTGGTCCGGCTGACGGTCCTGGAGATCGCCTGCGAGATCGTGGACGACGCCGTGACGGCGGAGGCCTCCGAGGCCGACCTGAAGGCCTGGCTCGAGATCGTCCCCCGGTCCGAGTCGCTGACCGGCGTGATGGCGCCCGCGTTGCGCGGCGAGCTGGCGATGGTGGCCGACCTCCTGCGCGAACCTGCGGACCGGTTCTGGACGATGGTGGATACGTCCAGGGCCGGGGATATCAGGCTGCTGACGAAGATCGCGCGCCCCTGGTTCAAGTCGGACGGCGCCCGCTACCTGGAGCTCATGCGCCGCGCCGCGGAGGCGGCGGCCCAATCTTACCTGGACGGACGCGCGGAGATCGCCGCCGTCACCGCGAAAGTCGCGCCGTCCGTCTGGCGTCCGGTCACGACCTTGCTCCTGCCCGCCCTCGGCCACGCCGTCGAACGGGGCGCCGTCACCCAGGCGAGGCTCGCCGTGACCCGGGCCGGCCTCGAGGCCGAGCTGGCGCGCCGGACGTCCGGCCGCTATCCCGCCCAGGTCCAGGGCACGGACCCGTTCACCGGCAAGCCTCCCGCGATCGACGCCGCCCGCGTGTCCAGCGCCTGGACAGAGAAGATCGAGTGGCGCCTCCGGGCCAAATAGCGCTTTTCTCCCAACGTCGGACGTCGGATCACGTCCAAGATTCCATCGGGGGGCCCTGAAACGCCTCCCGTGGGCTATTATCCCATGACTTATGGGGGCGACGCGGTGAGGCAGCTCGGTCTGGTCCTGGCGGCGGTTCTCTCGCTCGGGTTCGCCGGGCCCGTCGACGACCCCTACCCGCGCTCGCTGACCGAAGTCCGCGCCATGGTCCAGCTCCTGGCCGCCAAGAAAGGCGCCGCCACCCCCGAAACCTTCCTCTCCCGCCTCCGCCAGTACCGCTACCTCTGCGGCGTCCCCCACGAGCTCTCCTGGGACGCCGGCTACGCCGACCTTGCCTACCACTCCAGCTTCATCTGCGCGAAGCTCAACCAGATGACGCACACGCCGTCGCGCCCCCCCGGCGTCACCGACGAGCAGTACGAGAAGGGCCGCAAGGGCGCCGGTTCCAGCAACCTCTTCTCCGGCCTCGTCGAGCCCGCCGCCTGCGTCGACGGCTGGATGGACGACTCCGACGAGCGCAACATCGACCGCGTGGGCCACCGCCGCTGGTGCCTCAACCCCGCCATGGGCAAGAGCGCGTTCGGCGCCTACGGCAACCAGGCCGCCATGTACGCCTTCGACGGCTCGAACCGCGACGTCCCCGACTGGGACTTCGTCGCCTACCCCGGCCGCGGGTACATGCCGACGTCCTTCTTCGGCCCGAAGCACGCCTGGAGCGTCTCGCCGAACCTGCGCAAGTTCGCGGCGCCCGTCCAGGCCAAGGTCAAGGTGTCCATCCAGCCCGTGAGCCCCGTCAAGTTCGCCCCCATGGGCCCCGCCCTCAAGATCGACTACTTCAAGGTCGACACCGGCGGCTTCGGCAGCGGCCCCGCCATCATCTTCCGCCCGGCCGCGTTCACGCCGTCGAACGACGCCCTCTACCAGGTCGAGATCGCCGGCCTCGCGACCTCCGCCGGCGCCCCCGCGACGATCAAGTACATCACCCACTTCGTCGCGCCGCAGAAGGCGTCGGGGCCCGAAGCGACGGCCGTCTACACCGCGCACTTCAAGTCCCGCTTCGCGGCGGCCCAGGCGCAGGCGGACCCGATCGACCAGATGGAAGGCCTGCGGGACCTGCTCGAGAGCGAGTTCGCCGCCCAGGTCGAGTCCGCCGCCCTCAGCCCGATGAAGAAGCGCTTCGCCGAGCTCCTGAAGGATCCGGCCGTCAAGCGCGAGCACGACGCCGCCCAGCGCCACCGCCAGATCGCCGCCGCCGAGCAGAAGGCCGGCCAGAGCAAGACGCAGCGGGTCCAGGCGGCCCTGGCCTACCGCGACCTCGCCGCCGCGTACAAGGACACCCGCGCCGGCCAGCTCGCCGCCGCCGACTTCGAGCGCCTCAAAGGCCAGCTCGACGAGAAGTAGGAGAAATCTGCCCGCTACTTTTCTCCGTGGAGAAAAGTAGCGGGCAGATTTCTCCTAGCCGCTGAGGGCGCTGTCTTTGGCCGAGTCCTCCAGGCGGGCGCCGGAGAACTCGGCGATGAGGGCCTCGACTTCCTCCGGGCTGCCCACGTGCTGGGCGCGGTCGCGCAGGGCGGCCGATCCGGAGGCGCCTTTCACGAACCACGTGATCACGCGGCGCACCAGCTTGCAGGCGGACGCGTCGCCGTAGATCTCCCGCAGCAGGCGGAAGTGCCGGCGAAGGACGTCGGCCCGCTCCCGGACCGTCGGCGGCGGCGGGACCTCCCCGGTCGCCAGATAGGTCTCGATCTCCTTGTAGAGCCAGGGATTGCCGAGCGCGCCGCGCGCCACCATCACGCCGTCGCAGCCGGTCGTCTCGAACATCCGCTTCGCGTCGGCGCCGCTCCGGATGTCGCCGTTCCCGATCACGGGGACGGTGGCGACCTCCTTCACGGCCCGGATGGCGTCGTGGTTGGAGAAGCCGCGGTAGAGCTGCTTCTGGGTGCGCCCGTGCACGGTGATCGACCCGACGCCGCAGGCGCTCGCGATCCGGGCGACGTCGAGGAAGCGGCGGTCGTCGCCGCCCGTCCGCATCTTGATCGTGACGGGGATCTTCACGGCCGCGATCATGGCGTCGAGGATGCGGCCGACCTGGGCGGGCTCCTCGAGGAGCGCGGCGCCGCAGCCCTGCTCGACGACCTTCGGCACGGGGCAGCCGAGGTTGACGTCGATGACGTCGGCCCCGAGCTCCTCGAGCACGCGGGCGGCCTCGGCCATGAGGGGGACGTCGCGCCCCACCACCTGCATGCCGAGCGGATGGTCCCAGTCGGCGGTGCGGAGCATCTCGAGGGTGCGCGGGTTGCGCTCGACGACCGGCCGGTCCTTGACCATCTCGGTGAAGGCGATCTGGCAGCCGAAGTCGCGCGCGACCTTGCGGTAGGCGAGGTCGGTGCAGCCGGCCATCGGCGACTGAAGTATCTTGTGTTTCAGCGGCGGCGCTTTAGTAGTCTGGGTCACCATGTTCATCCTGGCGTCCGCGTCCGCGTCGAGGAAGGGCCTCCTCAAGGGCTACAAGTTCCGGGTCGTCCCGTCGAACGTGCGGGAAGTGAAGCGCAAGACCCTGCGCGCGACCGTCCTCATCAACGCCAAGCGCAAGGCGGAGGCCGTGGCCCGCCACCACCCGCACGACTGGGTCCTCGCGGCGGACACGCTGATCGCCTTCGAGGGCAAGGTATACGGAAAGCCGCGCGACCGCAAGGCCGCCGCGGCCCTCTGGACCCGCCTGGCCGGCCGGACCCACACGCTCATGACCGGCGTCGTGCTGCAGAAAGGCGAGTTCCGGATCGTGCGGGTGTCGACGTCCCTCGTCACCGTCCGCGAGAATCCGCCGATCGCCAAGCTGCTGAAGACGCTCGATCCGACGCGCTACGCCGGCGGCTACCGGATCAAGCCGAAACACGACCCGCTCATCGCGCGCATCGAAGGCTCGCGATCCAACGTCATCGGCCTGCCGATGGAGATCGTGGACCCGCTCCTGAGGAACCTGCGGCTGAAGCTGACGCGGTCGCCGCGAAAAGCACGCCGACGGCCCGCTCGGCGGGCCTCCGGCCGGACGTCGTCGCGACGTCCCCGGCGCTGACGCCATGCACTTCATCGTCGGCGTGCTCGTCCTGGTGGGGGCCTATCGGTTCAGCTACAACCTCGAGCGACGTCCGGCGATGCTGCTCGGTTTCGCGACGGGCTTCTTGCTGACCGTCATCGCGCAGCTGTTCACGGTCGACCGCTACATGAGCGCCGTCCAGTTCGCGGTCCACGCGGCCGTCGGCATGGGCGTGCTGGGGATGTCGTTTCGCCTGACGTCCAAGGGCGCCTCGCTCCTGGTGACGCTGCTGAACTTGGTCGTCGGGAGCGCCTGCGCGCTGATCCTGCCGATGCTGGTCCTGGACTGGATGGCGCGGGCTACTTCAGCTCCTTGATCCGGATGTTGCGCCAGCGGATGTCGAGCACGTCCGTCTTGGCGCCGACGCCGTGGACCTGGAGGGCGATGAAGCCGGAGGGGGTGACGGCGTCCTTGAGGTCGGCGGCGGGGACGCCGTTGATCCAGGTCTTGAGGGAGTCGCCCTTGCACTCGACCTTGAAGGCGTTCCAGTCGCCGCCCTTGAAGGCCTTGCGGGCGGCCTCGTTCTCCTTGAGATCGGCGAGCCAGCCGCGGCGTCCCTCGTCGTAGATGCCGCCGCTCCAGGCGCGGGCGGCGGGGTCGATCTCGACCTGGTAGCCGTGGACGCGGCCGGCGGGGACGTTGATCTTCTTGCCGCCGAGCTCGAGGGTCTTCGCCTCGTCGAAGCACTGGCTGCGGATCTGCACGCCGGAGTTGAGCGCCGGGTGGACCTTGAATTCCAGCTCGAGGACGAAGTCGGCGTAGTCCTTCGCCGTGCAGAGGAAGGAGTTGGGCGTGTTGGGCACCGAGCGCCCGACGATGGCGCCGTCCTCGACTTTGTAGTCGGCCTTGCCGCCGCGCTGGACCCAGCCGTCGAGGTCCTTGCCGTTGAAAAGCGGGACGGAATCCTGCGCGAGCGCCAGAGCGAGCAGCGTGATCAGCATGGCCCATTCTTAGCCGCGGACCCGCGGAAATCACGCTATAAGTGAGGCGATGCGGTTCCTCGAAGTCTCGCTGCTCTTTTCCTTCGTCGTCCACGGGCTCGCGATCCTCGGGATGGCGCTGCTGCTCATGCCGGCCATGCCGGGCGGCGGCGCCGACGACGCCGCGCGCATCCGCTATCTCGTCGAGCACCCCTGGCTCTTCCGCCTGGGCTGGTTCCCCTGGCAGGTCACCGCCCTCTCCGACCTCCTCATCGCCGTCGGCCTGCTCCGCGCGAAGGCGATCCCCAAGCTCCCCGCCGTCCTCACCCTGCTCGTCACGGTCGCGGCCGTGATCCCCGACCAGGTCGGCCAGGCCCTCTGGATCACCCGCGGCCTCGAGCTCGCGAAGGGCAACCCGACGTCCTACCTCGCCTGGGAAGCCCCGGTCTTCCAGGCGATCGCCGTCTGGGCCGGCACGCTCTACACCGTGGGCGCTGTCGGCTGGACCTGGTGCTTCGCCGCCGCCGGGATCTGGAATCGCGCGCTGACGATCGTCTCGTGGATCGTCTGGCCCCTTTTCTTCTACGCCAACTCCGGGCTGGCCTCGCCGGCGGTCATCGCGATCGGCAACGGCGTGGGCTTCTTCCTCCTCCAAGTCTGGTTCGCCCTCGTCATCGAGGCGCTCATGCGACGCTCGCGTCCGGACACGGCGCACGGGCGCTACGCGCCGTGGCGACATCCCACGTTCCGCCCCTTCGACCTCGTCGCCAACAGCCGCTTCGTCCGCGGCCTGACCGAGGCGCTGCCGGGCGTCGCCTTCGACAGCGACATCACGAACGTGATCTACGTGAACTACGTCGTGGACGCCGCGCGCCTCGAGCCGCTCGTCCCCCCCGGCCTCGAGCTGCACCGCGTCGGCGACAAGGCCGTCTTCACCTTCCTCACGTTTCGCCACGGCCATTTCGGCCCGCGGCTTCTCGGGCCGCTCCGCAAGCTCCTGCCGTCGCCGATCCACACCAACTGGCGGATCCACGTCCGGGGGGCGTCGAAGGACGGCATCTACTTCGTGACCAACGCCATCGCCAGCACGCCGCACGCGCTGGCCGCGCGGATGCTCTCCGAGGGCATGCCGATGCACGTGCTGAAGGCCGCCGAGCTGAGCGAGACCCGCCTGCGCCTCGACCCGGGCCGGGGCAGCGCGCCGGATGTCGAGGCGGAGTTCCGGCCGGCGGCGGCGCCGGAGCGCGGGCCCTGGACGTCGGCCTTCGCGACCTGGAAGGACGCGCTGGCCT